>CAYNQM010000037.1:0-14133 GCA_964399275.1 uncultured Haladaptatus sp. | reverse complement strand
CGTGATGGAAAAAGTGGATGGCGTCGAACTCGCGCGCGCGAAGTTCGAAGACGAACAAGTCGTGCCGGTGTTAGACCTCGTGCTCGGCGAGATGGACGAATCCTACGCGCAGGGATACGTCCACGCCGACATGAGCGAGTACAACGTATTCGTCAACAGCGAGGGCGTGACGGTGTTCGACTGGCCCCAAGCTGTCCCAACCGACCACGAAAATGCGGCGGAGTTCTTAGAGCGTGACGTCCGAAACGTCGTCGGCTACTTCCGTCGGAAGTATCCGCGACTCCTCGGCGACGTGGACGTACCGGCTGTCGCCCGAGAAATCGCGGACGGAACGTTCGATTCCGTCCGCGACCACTCAGAGGACGAACGATAGTATCGCTAACACCAGGAAGATGATGACCAGCCACTTGGCGATGTCCATCGACAGCCCTGCGACACCGCCCGCGCCGAGCACCCCCGCGATGATTGCGAGGACGAAGAACGCAATTGCGAGTTCGAGGATTGCCATTACGCCATCACCTCGCGAGCGTTGTACTGAATGAAGTACATGCGTGTAAGGACACTGTCGGAACGTTTCGAAGTGTGGGCTGAATTAGCAAGTCACACATACGGATTGTGGCCGAGCCTCGCGACGACCGAACCCTGAACGAAAGACGAAGGCCTTAAAGCCACGAACCGGGAATTTTCGGTAACTCGCTGGTCAACGGGCACCAGTGGGCACCTGCAATCGCAGGACGGAATGTGGCGTGCGCAATTCGAACCGTTGCACGCTGAACCACTCAACGCCCGTGGTGATAGACCATGGCAAAAAGCTTCTATTCCCACATTCGAGACGCGTGGAAAGACCCGGACGACGGCAAACTCGCCGAACTCCAGTGGCAGCGAAAACAGGACTGGCGCAAGCAGGGCGCAATCGAGCGAATCGAGCGCCCGACCCGACTCGACCGTGCCCGCTCGCTCGGCTACAAAGCCAAGCAGGGCATCGTCGTGGTGCGAGCAAGCGTCCGCAAAGGTGGCGCGCGCAAACAGCGCCACAAGGCTGGTCGCCGTTCCAAACGACAGGGTGTCAACCGCCTCGGTCGGCGCAAGAACATCCAGCGCATCGCCGAGGAGCGCGTGAGCAAGAAGTACCCGAACCTTCGCGTGCTCAACTCCTACTGGGTCGGCGAAGACGGGAGCCAGAAGTGGCACGAAGTGATTCTCGTAGACCCCGAACACCCCGCCATCCAGAACGACGACGACCTGAACTGGATTTGCGACGACTCGCACCGTGGCCGCGCCCAGCGCGGTCTCACGAGCGCGGGCCAGAGCAACCGCGGACTCCAACAGCGCGGGAAGGGGACGGAACACACCCGCCCGAGCAACTCGAAAGGCAAAGGCCGCGGTAAGTAACGCGAACCACGATTTTCTGCGACCGAATCGATAGCGACGGCCATTTGCAGCGATTTCGGCAGTCTCAGCGCTGGAGGAGCGTGAGCACTCGATAGCAGTCAAGCGAGCATGAATCGCTTCTTGCTATATGGAATCCGGTAGGATTGCATAACAGGGAATCAATGGAGTCATTCGGAGCCACTGCTGGATTCATCCGTCGCGTCGTCAGCGATATTTTTTCGGACGGAACTGGGTTTCGTTCCGACTGAATCCCCCATCGAGACGGTCGGCGTGAGGGGTTCGCCGTGGAGCAGTTGCGGGAGGACGATTCGAACCGCTTCGAGCATCAGGACGAACAGGATTGGGAGCAGGAAAAAGCCGTACCAACCGAACAGCACGGGGCCGAGCAGGTAGGCGAACATCATCACGACCATGTCGAGTTGTCGGCCAGTCATGTACGGTTGGACGAACGTCTGGGGGAGGATGTCCAGGACGAGGAAGTAGACGACGAGGACGCCGAGGACGAATCCCCAGTGATTCCCGGTCGCGTTCAGCGCTTGCAAGCCGAGATAGCCGACGACCGGGACGTAAATGAGTTTCCCGACGACGAGCGGAATCAGGCTGGCGACGCCGGTCAGAAACGCGAGGACGAACACCATGGGGACGTGGAGTTGTTGCGGTGCGAGGAGATTCGTCCCCCAGTAGGTTACGGCCGCGATGACGGACATGGCGAGGACGAACAGAAAGTTCCCGAAGAAGATGGATTCTAAGTCCGCATCGACCGCGGAGGCGTACGCGTGGGCCGTCGTCTCCCGACCGCCGAACAACTGCGTGAGACCGTCTTCGAGGCCGTCGTCGTTTTTGAGGAGAAAGTACGAGAGCGTCAGCGACAGCCCAACGAGCAGGATGCCGCCGACGAGTCCTGAGGCGACTTTCAGTCCCGTCTGCAACAGTTGACTGGGATTGGTCACGAACTGTCGCGGATTCTGGACAGCCGACATCAGCGTTCGGCGCTGTTGACTTGACAGCGCCTCAAGAACGCTCCCCGGGATCGGAAGCCCGGTCGTACTACCGAGCAGTTGTTGCAACTGATGAACGATGCGAACGCCAGCGTAGAGGGAGAGGAGAACGACGGGAAGGAGGACGACGACCAACGTCAGTCCGGCTACGATACCGTCCGAATCGATGAGGTTGCTGAGCTTCCGGTAAATCGGTCGCGTGGCGTAGTATCCGAACACGCCGAGCACCACGATTCCGACGAACGAGGAGACGATGAACGCCGCTACGACGGCAAGCCCGAGCACGAATAGCCACCAGCCGATGCGGGAACGGTCGTCCAGGAGCGAGGATGAACGATTACTCATTGGCTTTCGGATAGCGGTTTCACGTCCGAAACGATTGTGGCTGTATTATCCAGTACGGAGGAGTCGAATACGAGAGTGTCAGCAGTAAAATCCTCGCACACCTATCCGAGAAGATTGCTGAGAGAGTTGAGGACGAAAATAGCGATGACGAACTCGTTGATGACCCACGAGTTCTCGTTCATCCAGTCGCGAGCCTTCGGGAGGAACGCCTCCGCCCGTTCGCCGAAGGCGAGCAAGACGATCGACGGCGTGGAGAGAAACAGAACCGTGAGTGCGATGAAGGGAAGAGCGTCCGTCCACGGAAGGCCGTTTCCTGCAAGATACGAACCAACGGCGACTGAGGTCAGAATGTCGGTGGGAAAAAATCCCAACAGCAGAAAGCCGAGTCGAAACGAGAACCGCGGCGTCGCGGTTTGGAGCTTGCCCATCCACTTCGGCGGTTCCGACTCCCCTCTCGTCCGGTAGACGTGCACCATGGCCAAGAGGAGGAGAACGAGAGCGACGGCCGAAAGCGTCTGGTTCGACCCCCTTTGGCCGGTCGCATTGCTACCGAGGAAGAACGCGACTGTGACGATGAGAGATATCGAAAGAGCCGCACCGAAGACGAATCCGGCGGAGTTTTGCCGCCAGTCTTCGCTCGTGGCGAGAAAGATTGCGCTGATTATCTGCGGCCCGGCTATCATCACGACCGTCAGTGGGAGTACTTGTAGAAAGCTCACCCGACCACCCCTTTTGCCATCGTCGCAGAAAGCTACCACTGGGGATGTGATGAACTCTTTTTAAATTTTCCTAGTACTTTCGCCTGCTGTCGAAAACGATTGCCGGAAAGAGGCCTACGACTCGCGTTCGCCGACTTTTACCAACTGCTTGCCGATATTATCGCCCTCGAACAGTCCCAAGAAGGCGTCAGGGGCGTTCTCCAATCCGTCCGTCACCGTCTCCCGGTAGGCGAGTTCGCCCGAAGAAACCCACCGCGCCAACTGCCGAGTCGCCTGTTCGAATCGCGGGGCGAAATCGGACACGAGCAAGCCCTGTACTCGCGCTCGCTTTTCGACGAGCGTGCCGAGTTTTCGCGGCCCCATCGGGAGCGACTCTTCGTTGTAGAGCGCGATTTGACCACAGACCGCGACTCTGGCGTCCACGTTCAGTTTCGAGAAGACGGCGTCGGTAATCTCGCCGCCGACGTTGTCGAAGTAGACGTCCACGCCGTCCGGCGCGACCTCGTCCAGCGCCTCGCCGTAGTCGTCGGTCGTTTTGTAGTTGATTCCGGCGTCGAATCCGCAGTCGTCTTCCAGAAATTCGACTTTCTCGTCCGACCCGGCGAAGCCGATGACGCGCGCCCCGGACTGCTTCGCAATCTGTCCAGCCACGGAACCGACCGCGCCCGCCGCCCCGGAGACGACGAACGTGTCACCTGCTTTCGGTTCGGCCACTTCTCGGGTGCCGAAGTAGGCGGTTCGACCGGGCATTCCGAGGACGCCGAGCGCAGTCGAGATTGGTGCGTGGTTGGGGTCTATCGGTTGGAGGGCACCGCCTGGTGCGGTCGCGTAGTCGGCCCACTGGAGGTTGCCGACGACGACTTGACCGTCCTCGAAGCCCGCACCGTTCGATTCCACGACCTCGCCGACGACAGCGCCCTGAAGCGGGTCGCCGACTTCCCACGGTTCGGCGTAGGATTCGGCATCGCGCATTCGACCGCGCATGTACGGGTCAACCGAGAGGTAGAGCGTTCGGACGAGCGCTTCGCCGGGTTCCGGTTCCGGAACGTCCGTTTCGACCAATTCGAACGTCTCGCGGTCTGGCGTGCCATCCGGCCGCTGTGAGAGGAGATACTTCCGGTTAGTTGCCATGGCAGAACGAAGGGTCGGGAAACAAAACAGTACTTCGGCAGGAGTGACGTTTGCCGGTTACAGCACGAGCGAGACGGCGACCGCGACGACGTGGAACGTGACGTGACCGACCATCGCGGATTCGAGGCTCTGTCGCCAGTAGAGCCAACCGAACCCGATTCCGGCGATTGTGTTGAGAAGCATCGTGCGAGCGACCACCACCGGCGTCAGTGACGTCGCCACCGACGCCGCAGGCAGATGACCGAGACCGAAGACGACGGCCGAGAGGGCGATTGCGGCCCACATCACGCGGTTGGAAGGGCGATTTCCGCCAACCACTTTCCACCCCGCCCACGCGAGGACCGTCATCAGTCCGTATCGCATGACCAGTTCCTCAGTGACGCCACCGTAGAGGAATCGCACGGGAACGCTGGCGAGCACGTCGAAAACCGAACTGTTTGCACCCGCCGCGACCATGGAGAGTTCTGTCGGAAGGAACGGCGAGAACGCGAAATCCAGCGCGATGACGACGACCCCCACCGCACCGCCGACGCCGATGGCGATTGGGAGTTCCTCGGCGAACAGGGCAGGCGGCTGCACTCGTCCGGTGACGCGGGCAAGCAGATGCGAGTGCAGTTTCACGCGTGAAGCGAGCGCGGTTCCCACGAGGCAGCCAATCGCGAGGAGGACGAGCGGTTGCATGACGGCCACGAGAAAGAGCGCCGTCGCGGGAAGGTCGGCGAGTTCGGGAATCTGCCGAAGGTCGCCTATCGCCGACACGCCGACTGCCACGATACCGGGGAGACCGAGCGCGAACGCCGCTGTCGCCCCTTTGAAAAACGAACGTTTCGGAGTCCGTTTCGATCCGCGCGTGGCGAGGTTCATACTCCTGTTCCCACACTCTGGGGCGAAAAATGATTCGAGTGACGCTCGCTTCGACAATCACCGTCAACGGTGAGTTCCGCGGTTCCCTGAACCACGGATTTATAGCCCGATGCGACCAATTCCGAGCCATGAGCGGCCTTTCGCTCGATGCAACACAACTCGACCGCTACTCCCGGCACATCATCATGGACGAGGTAGGGCCGGAGGGCCAGCAGGCGCTCCTCGACGCCAGCGTCCTCGTCATCGGCGCAGGCGGACTCGGCGCGCCCGTCATCGAATATCTCGCCGCGGCGGGCGTCGGAACGCTCGGCATCGCGGACGACGACGTCGTGGAGCGAAGCAATCTCCAGCGACAGATCATCCACGGCGACGACGACGTGGAACGTCCCAAAGTCGAGAGCGCCCGCGACTTCGTGACGAACCTGAACCCCGACGTAACCGTCGAAACGCACGAGGTTCGCGTCGAACCCGAAAATGCGGCGGAGCTGGTCGCTGACTACGATTTCGTCGTGGACACCAGCGACAACTTCCGGACGCGCTACCTCGTCAACGACGTGTGCACGCTCGCGGAGATTCCGTTCTCGCACGGCGCGATTTACAAGTTCGAGGGGCAGGTAACGACGTTCACGACCGATGGACCGTGCTATCGCTGTCTGTTCCCCGAAGCGCCGCCCGAGGGGATGGTGGCGGACTGCGCGACGACGGGCGTCCTCGGCGTGCTCCCCGGCACCGTCGGCTGTATTCAGGCCACGGAGACGGTGAAGTACCTGCTCGGCGTGGGGGAACTGTTGGAGGGTCGAATGGTGTTTTTCGACGCGATGGAGATGAGTTTCGAGGAGGTCGAATACCGCAACAATCCGGACTGTCCAGTGTGCGGCGAGAATCCCATCGAGTCGGTCGCAGAGGTTGATTACTCCGACGACGGTTGCGTGGTGGACGCCGACTGAACTGTCGATATTTCCGTGGCGTCTTCGCGGTACTCCTCGTACAGGTTGGTCGCCCAATCGAGTGCTGAACGACTGTCGGTACAGACGAATCCACAGACGCCGTCGATGGAACCCAAGACGAGACCAGCCTCGCGCGACGACCCCGAATCGAATAGCACCAACCCGAACGGAATCTCCTCCGTCGTCTCGTAGAGACGAAAATCAACGTCCCGAGTATCCTCCGAGAGTTTCGTTCCGTACTCCGTGCGGAGCCACTCGGACGCCGTCGTCGTGGCGATGAAATCGACAGCGAGTTCGCCGTGTCGCAGCTGGTTCGAGCAGACAGCCACGAACTGGTCGAATATCGCGGGTACGATGGCTCGAACGCGGTCTGCGACACGAACGCGGTCAGTGAGTCGGCGAAGTGGAAGGTCTGGAGCGTGTGGTTCTGGATGAAAAACGAGCGCGTCGTCGAAAATAACTGACTCGCCGAGTGTTCCCTCTGGAAGCACGATACCGGCGGTCGATGCTGTCGAGATGCTCTCGTAGCGTCGTTCGACCTGTTCCCACAGGTCGATGAGCAATCGCCCGAACGAACTCAGTCGATAGCGGTTCTGTATCGTTCGTCGGATCAGCTTCATTTCTTCGAGTTCGGAGATAGCACGATGGATAGTCGAACGAGAGACGCCGAGCACCAACTCTAGCTCTGCTTTCGACGCCGAACCGTCGAGAAGTAACTGCATCACATCCCACCGCTTCGTGAGGACACTGAACGCTTCCTTTGCAGTTGGGTGATGTCTCGTAGTATTATCCATGATTGCTAATTGTTTCCGAAACAAGTTATTAAACTCACTTCCAGAAGGAAGTATTTTTCTAGCGCACTGATAGTCAATTTCGTCTTCCGGAACACTGTGTCGGAGAGTGAAACGTGGTGTCGAGCAGTGTTCGAATACTGCTCCCGCCGATATTTTGTATCGTCAAAAAACATAATATCAACCCCCAATCTACAGTAGTACGGGTACAAAATGTCCAAAAACAATGAAACACGACGCCGTGATGTATTGAAAGCAATCGGTCTCTCTGCCACCATCGGGTTCACCGGGTTGTCAGCAACCCAATCGGCGGCGGCGGATTCGACTGGAGCGACGCGCAACCGTTACAGTGGAAGCGCTGCCGACAGCGCGCTCGAAACGGCTCTCGCATCTGCCGAGTTACAGGCAGTCGCCGAAGCGATTCCGGGGAAGAGCAACCGACTCGTCACGGACGAGTTCGAGGCGTACGAAATCGTCGTCGAAGGGACGGACGGCGGTTCGGCGGTACGAGCCGAATACACACAAGTCGTCATCCCCGTCCGTGGTGGCGAATCCGACCTCGTGTTTGCGACGGACGGTGAACAAAACTCCGTCGGCGTCGAACTGGAATCCGGGCGATACGCCTACTGCAACAGCATGGAAGAAGGTCTGCGACACAAACATCTCCCGGGTGCGGCCGTCGAAGCACGCGCTGTCGCGGCGGTTCGCGGGAGTGCTGATTTCGCGGAACTGTCCGAAAGGATTCCTGCCAGTTCGTCCGTCAAGTTCGGGAACGCGAGCGTCTCCGTCGTTGAGGAAACCGGGTACGCCACCGTTGCCGTCCCAATTGCAGGAGCGACCGACGCAGCGAATGGGGTGCTGGTCGGAACCGTCGATACGTCTACCGACCAAATTGTCACGATTCAAGCCTCCTACTGGAGTTGTGTGGCGAACTGTCTCGCACTGAGCAGTCCCGCGTTCTACGGCGCGTGCGCGCCGATATGCTCGCCCTGTGCGGTCGTTCCGAGTCAGTTTACCTGCGCTCCGTGCGCCGCGTGTCTCGGTATCGCGCTGGTGGCCTGCGGTGGCCGGTGCCTGTTCTGACAGGGACAGGAACTGTCCCTCTATTCTCAGAAACAGCTATGAGCAAATAAGACATAACTACGTGCTATGACAAACGAAGTGACCCGTATCATCAGGGAGGAAGCGTGGCGAAGCGTCGTCTGGTTTGGAATAAGCCTGTTCGCGTGGGCCATCATCGTCACCGAATCGAACGCCGTCGCCGCCAGCGTAGGAACCGTCCTCGGACTGCCGCTACTGACGACCGTGATAATCGCGGGCGGGTTGGTAGCGTTCCGCCTGCTGTCCGGGCGTGAATTGAAAGCAACCGGTGACGGGGCGTACCTCGCGTGGATCGTCGGCGTCGTTATCGGCGCGTTCGCCGCGCTGTACTACGTCCTCGTCCTCGACGGGACGCCACTCGTCAGCGTCCTCGTCCTCGTCGGCGCGCTCGTCGGATTTTACGTAGTTCGCGCGACGGTCGCACGAGGGTCGGGCGAGACGACTTCGTAGTCGGTGACTGCGAAGGCCTCGCCAACTGCCGAATCGTCGCCGACACACTCCGCCTCCCTCGACCGAGGCGGGCAGGCTGACGGCCTGCCTGCCCGAGCCAGTCAGCCACTTTCGGAGAAATTGCGTCCGTTTCTCTTCCCGAAATTCCATCCATTTCCTTACAGAGATCCCTCCTTTCGATGGACGATGCCCGTCAACCAATCAGTTGACGGGCGAGTCGAGACTCGCCCGCCTGCGGCTTTGGAGAGCGACCGAGCGGCCGGGGCAGACGCGTCGCGCCTGCTCGGGAAGCGCGAGGTCGAGGGATGTGTGTCTAGCATCTGCGAACTGGATTTCGACTAAAAACAGCACTCTCCACAAAAATTCAACCCTGTCGAGTTCGTTTCACGAAATTCAGAATATCCAACCTCCACAAAATCGGCCCCCTCAACGAAAATATGCACAACGGGCATACCACTAGTATTCCCCGAATTTGACCGAGACAAACACTGCCATGTACGATTCCCATACCTTGAGAATAGCCATATTATTATAAGTAATTAGCAGTCGTCTCTCTAACTGTAGGTGAAATATTATGACAATCAAACAATTCAACACTGGAGCAAACACGTTCGAGAGCAAACTGGGCGGCCTGACTGTCCGTGGCGAGGCCCACAGCCTCAGTGCGTGGTTCGTGCTCGCCCTTCGACTCATGATGGGCTATGCATTCCTCTACTCGGGATGGACGAAAATCGCGGAAGGAGGATTCAGCGCGGCTGGCTACCTGACCAACGCGGTGCCGAAAGCCAGCCCGCTCTACGGCACGTTCCAGTGGATGGGAACGACGGCGTGGTTCGCTGACTTCCTCGCCGTCGCAGTCCCATGGGGCGAACTCCTCATCGGTGCCGCCCTGCTCGTGGGTGCCTTCGTCCGCCTCGCGGCGTTCTGGGGCGCGTTCATGATGCTGATGTTCTACTTCGGCAACTGGGAGATAGAACACGGCATTATCAACGGCGACTTCGCGTACATGCTCGTGTTCCTCGCCGTCGCGGCCTTCGGTGCTGGCCACATCCTCGGATTGGACAGCCTCATCGAGAAGTACGAGGTCGGCGGCAAGGCGCTGGTCGAACGCTACCCTGCCCTGCGCTACATCCTCGGCTAAACGAGCTTTTTCGATGCGGGAGCGTCGAGCAGGTCGATTCTGGAAATCTGGCCGCCGTTGGAACCGTCCTCGAATCCCCGGTACGAGGACTGATGGAGCGTGACGGTGTTCGCCGAGGTATCGACACTCTCGACGACGCCGTACTGTATCTGCACGCTGACGTTCCACGCGTAGTCCGCATTCCGAACCTGTACGCGGTCGCCCGGCGAGAAGATCGCAGGTTGGCTCGTTTCGGAACGCTCTGACGCTGATTTCTCGTCCGTGATTTCAAGTGTGATTTCGGAGAGACGACGGGAGATAACCGCGACATCGGTCAACCGCATCAGCTCACCAGTTCGATAAGTACATTATAATTATAAATATTTTAGTTAAATTTTTATAAAAGTATTCGAAATAAAGAATTAAATACGGTTCGAGCAGTCATATCCCCCGTTTCGTCTCAAAATTAGAATTTCGGTGGGACTGGCGTTGTCCGTTATTGACGCGTAACGAACGCTTGAATCGTGAAAATCGAATCCAGTGCATACATGACGACTGAACCGCTAACTTCGATTTATGGACTCGCACGTGGAGGCGTGGGGTGGTCGAATACTCGTCGCGCTGACGGCTCTCGGTACGCTTCCGGTCGTCTCTGCACACGGTGGAGAACACCAACCGCCGTATCCACAGTGGCTCGCGCTGGTCGTCCTCTTCGTCGGCGTCGGAATCGTCGCACAGAGCGTCCTCTTCGGACGTACTGTCTGGAAAGAAAAGCGAACGCTCGCCCTGTGGGGGGCCTTCGCCGGGTTGTTCGTCACCGCCGCCGGAGCCGTCGGGTTGGTACAGTTATCGCCGATCGAAACGCTTCGCGCGTCGCAAGCCCCGCTCAGCAGGGAGTGGTACGGCCCGCTGACGCTCGCCGCCGGGACGATAATCGCCGTCGGAAGTCTCGTCGTCGGACGACTCAAGTGGCCCGAGCGCCCGCGCTACGCCGGGGTAGGAATACTGCTCGGTGCATGGGTAGCCTACCCCGCGATGATGGACGGCTTCGGCGCGCGAAATCATCCCCTCGGCTATCTGCTCGTCTTCGGCCTGCCGCTGGCCGTCGGCTACGTACTCTGGCGAGACGCCCGCGAACCGCTGTCGTGGGTGACGAGCGACCGCCCCGCCCGTTGGTTCGGCGTCGGAAGCGGCATCCTCGCGGGACTGTTCTTCGCGTTCTCGATGGGGATGCTCACCTTCGTTCCGGAGCACGGAATCGGCGTTCCGGACGGCGCCTTCGTCACCACGGTTCCGGTCGCCAATCCGCTGGTTTACTGGACGGCGGTGGAGTTCAACTTCCCGTCTATCCCCCTCTCGGGCGTGTTCTCGGTCGGCATGCTGATTCAAATCGGCGTCGTGGCCGCCCTCGTCGGACTGAACGCCGCCATCATCGCGTTCCAGTGGCAAGGTGCGACGAAAACGGGTTCGCGGGAGGTCACCTCCGGCACTGCGGCGGTCGCGGCCCCCAACGCCTGTTGTTGCTGTGGGCCAATCATCTCGGAACTCGCCGTGGTTTCGGTCGGCCCGTCCGCGGCCGCACCGCTCTACTGGCTGTTCGTTGACCTTGCCTCTCCAGTCGGTGCGCTGTTTTTCGTCGTCAGCGTCGCCCTACTGGTCGGAAATCTGGCGTGGTTCGGCGTGCAAAATCAGTAGGTTCTGCGCCCAATTTTACTCCGCCAGCAAATCGTCCACGAGGCGCGTAAATCTGTCCACCATTCGCTCCGGGAACGACGGCGTAACCGTCGCCAGCAGTCGTCCGGTTTCCTCGGGACGCGCCGGAACGAGCGTCACTCGGTTTCGCTCGTCGCGTTGCTTTTCGACCAGTTCCTGTTCGACGAGGTGCCCGACGTGCCATTCGAGGGTGCTCCGGGCGATTCCGAGGTCGTCCGCCAGCGTCGCGGGACGCGCCGATTCGCGCTCAAGAAGCGTAACGAGCACGTCGCGGGCGGTCTCCCGGCGAAGCAGTGCGAGCGCAGAGCGCTCCCACTCGTCGTACTCCGGCGGGTAGTAGTGCGTCTTTCCGTACAACTGCTGGCTGACGAGGTGGTTTTCGCCGAGCAAGTCGCGGAGATGGTACTGCACCTGGCCGGGCGCGAGTTCCGACCCTCGGACGAGGTCGTTGAAGTGGACGCCGGGGCGGGATTCGACGTACTGCCGTATTCGAGTTCGTGTCTCTGTCATGGTTTTAAGCCGTGTCAGCCACTCTGCCGCGTTTCCACCGACCGCGCGTAGTACACCGCCCCGACGAGCAGGGCAATGATTACCACGTCGAGGACGTGCTCCGCGAGGTGGTGCGTGCTCCCCGCGAGATAGTTGGCCGTCGTCAGGCCGCCGATGAGCGTCTGCCCGGCGAGGGCCGCGAACGCCAGCGTCACTAGCAGATAGGGAAGCGTTCGTCGCTGTCGAAAGGCGACCAGCGCCAGCGCGAAGACGGCCAGCGATCCCACTGCCGACAACACGAGGACGGTTGGGAGCATCAGTTCGCCGCTTCCCGCGAATGCGTGAAGCGGGTGGGCCACGGACAGCATTCAGATCACCGTTCGTGCTCGGACTACCTCAGACGTTCGGTTCCGCGATTCGAAGCGCGGTGCACCGGCAAGTCCCACCCGATTCGTCCCGCTTTACGGGTTGGAGAACAAGGGTGCAGTATGGCCGACGCAGACGACCGACTCACGATTTACTCCGACTACGTCTGCCCGTTTTGCTATCTCGGGCGCAAGTCGCTCGAACGCTACGAGGAGAACAGGGGCGAGGACGCGACCCTCGACTGGCATCCATTTGACCTCCGAAGCGGGAAGCGAAATCCGGATGGAACCATCGACCACGAGGCAGACGACGGAAAGGACGAATCGTACTACGAACAGGCAAAGGAGAACGTCCGGCGCTTGCAGGAACGGTACGACGCGGAGATGGCACAGGAGATTGCCACCGAGGTCGATTCGCTCCCCGCGCAGGTCGCGTCGTTCCACGTCAAAGCGGAGTATCCCGAACGGTGGCGAGCCTTCGACGAGGCCATTTTCGACGCCCTCTGGCAGGATGGCCGGGACATCGGCGACCCGGACGTGCTGGCCGAACTCGCGGAAGACAAAGGACTCGACGGAAGCGAAATTCGGACGGCCATTGAAGACGACCAACTGCGGGAGCGAGTTCACGAGAAGTTCGCGGAAGCACAGCAACGGGGAATCACGGGCGTTCCGACGTTCGTCTACGACGGGTACGCCGCGCGCGGTGCGGTTCCGCCGGAGCAGTTGAAACGATTGGTAGAAGGCGCGTAGTTCGCGGGGACGAAACGAGCGTTCGAGGACTTACTGCAACGGAGCCAGTTCCTTTTCGACTTCTGGTTCCACGCCCACGAACACCGAGTGAGCGCCCTCGCGCTCTCGCGCGCTCGGGGCGACCTGAATGAACTCAGCGTTTTCGCGGGCGGCCTCGATGTCGTGGCCGCCGCAGTAGCTCAACCCAGAGCGGATTCCGGCAAGGAAGGGGTCAACTTCGTCCGCGAGCGACCCTTTGTACTCGGTGAATCCGGCGATACCCTCGTCCGCGTCGGGCGTGAGGTCTTTGTCGGTGCGGTTCTCGTTCGCCGCAGTGGAGGCCATTCCGCGGGAGCGTTTGAACTTCTGGCCTTCGACCATGACGGTTTCGCCGGGCGCTTCCTCGGTTCCGGCGAAGAAACTGCCCATCATGACGGTGTCTGCACCGGCCATGAGCGCCTTCACCGCATCGCCGGAGGTTCGGATGCCGCCGTCCGCGACGACGTGGATGCCGAGGTCGTGGGCTTCCTTTGCGCAGTCATCGACCGCAGTTAACTGCGGCGCACCCGCGCCAGCGACTTCACGAGTCGTACAGTGCGAACCGGGGCCGACGCCGACTTTCACCGCGTCCGCGCCCGCCGAGTGGAGGTCGGCGACGGCCTCGGGGGTGACGACGTTTCCGGCGACCAGTTCGGCGTCCGGAAACTCCCAGTCGATGCGCGAGACGGCGTCGAGACAGCGTTCCATGTGGCCGTGTGCGACATCGACCATCACGCAGTCCGCGCCCGCTTCGAGCGTTGCCTCCACGCGGTCGATGAACTCCTCGTTGATGCCGACCGCGGCGCCGACCTGCCCGCCTGCTTGTTTCACTGCACGAACTTGTTCGGCCTGTTCGTCGATGCTCACGAACCGGTGAATCGTGCCGAGACCGCCCATCTCCGAGAGGGCGATTGCGGTGTCGGTTTCGGTGACGGTGTCC
>CAYNQM010000036.1:0-25722 GCA_964399275.1 uncultured Haladaptatus sp. | reverse complement strand
CGACCGTCTCGCGCACTGCGAGGGGATCGTTGCCGTCAACCTGCACGCCCTCGAAACCGTAGGCTTCGGCCTTCACCGCAATGCTGTCGCTTGCGGTCTGTTTGTGTCGCGGCAGGCTGATTGCCCAGTTGTTGTTCTCGCAGAAGAAGACGACCGGCGCGTCGAAGACGCCTGCGAAGTTTAGCCCTTCGTGGAAGTCGCCTTCGCTGGTCGCACCGTCGCCGAAGTAACAGAGGACGGCGTCCTCGTCGCCTCGGTAGTTCATCGCCATGCCCGCGCCCGCTGCGTGGGGAATCTGCGTGGCGATGGGTACCGCCTGCGGGAAGTTGGGCACGTCGTGCTCGGAGTGAAATTCCGGACGCCCGCGACGGAAGAGCAGGATGTCGCTAATCGGGACGCCCCGAGCGACCTGCATCGCGTTCGAGCGGTAGGTCGGGAACAGCCAGTCGTCGCCGTCCAGCGCGAGCGCGGCACCGACCTGCGAGCCTTCCTGTCCGCGGTACGGCGGCCAACTGCTCATCCAGCCTCGTCGCTGGAGCGCGATTGCACGCTCGTCGAATCGCCGAGCGAGAACCAGTCGTTTGAAGGTCTCGCGGGCGTCCTCGGCGGAAAACGGCGTCTCAGCCAGTTCCCGCTCGCCGATGATTCGGTTCATGCCTGCGGGCATGCAGTCCGGTTTCAAAGTCGTTCCGAAAGCGGCCACGTCGAACTGGACTTTCGTGGAACGTTGGAGGAAAATTCAACCGAGACGGTGACGGCGATACTGACGAGAAATCGCAGTAACTGACGACAGCGCTACCGCAGATGATTCTAGGCGCACGCCACGCATCTGCAAACCGCTCGTTTCCACGAAATCAGATCCCATCGCGCGCTGGTGCTCACCCGTTTTCTTCGTTCGCTATCGCTTCTCTCCGCATATCCTCGGAGTTGTTCTCCTCGTCTATTCGATGCTAGCGACGTTCCATTCGTCGTCGGTGACGCGCTGTTCGGCCATGGTTTCGCCGTCGCCGAGCACCCGGAACAGGAAACCCTCGTCGTTTCGCTCGGTTTGGAGTCGAATCGTCCGCACGTCGGCGGTGAACTCGGTGTCGCGTTCCTCCGGCGCCCAGTCGTCGCGCAGTGCGGTCAGTCCGTGCTCAGTGTACGGGACTCTGGTAGCTTCGTCGATGGTGCCGTCGCTTCGAACTTCCGCGACGATTCCCTCGCTGGATTCGTTTTCCCGAACGACGAGCGTGTACGTTGTGAGTGACATGGAAGACGCTTCGCCGCAGAACCGTATTCGCGCAGGGGTTGCAAACGCAGGTCGTTTTTACTCCACTCGTTTCAGCACGATACCGTCCTCGAACCCGCCGCGGGCGTCGGCTTTCGCGGCCCGGCGTCGTTCGAGTTCTTCGGGCGTGACGTTCGCGTTCTCGGCCAGCGCGTAGACGACTTCGAGCACGTCGGCCAGTTCGTCCACGTCGCCGGATTCGTGGAACTCGGCCACCTCTTCGTCCAACTTCTCGGCGAGTCGGTGCTCGTATTCGTTGCCGTCAACGACGTGCGTCGTCGGCCGCTCTCCGTTTTCCTCGATAATCGCCGGAATTCGGTCGCGGATGAGTTTGTCGTACTCGGTCATGCGAGGAACGTCGAAGCGGCGTCGAAAAGACGTGTCGGTGTCCGTGCATTACCGGGACGGGATGGTGTCCAGGAACGTTCGATGAGTGTTATCCGCCATGTTGGTTACTAAAATCCGATTCGACTCCGTCCCTCCCTGTTATCGTGTCACAAAACGGATTTATGAGGCGGTTAAGCAGAGTTAGAGCGATTCGTTCACCGACCGGAACAGCAGTTTGAACACGGCTCCCTCGTCGCCGTCTTCGACCCAGATGTCGCCGCCGTACTTCTCGATCAATCTGTCAACGAAAAAGAGATCGAGACCCTGTCCGTGGTGAAGCGGGCTGACCTCCTCCCGTCCGAAGATGAGGTCGTGCTGGTCGTCGGGAATTCCGGGACCGTTGTCCGCAACCGTCAACGTGACGTGCGGTGCCTCGGTTTCGAGGCGCACCGTCACCGTTGGCGTCGTCGCGTCGTTATGCTCGACGGCGTTCTCGAACAGAGCCTCGACTGCCGTTCCGATGGCGTCGTCGGCCGCGACGAACGTGGGAGAGTTGCCGAGTTCGGTGACGAACTCCGCGTCCGGGTAGCGTTCGCGCACCGTTTCGAGTTTCGCTCGCAGGAGTTCGTCCAGATGAACCGGCGAGAGCGACGGGGCGGTTCGTTCCGAGAGCAGTTCGTCCAGATTGCGGGCCGTCTCGGCGTACTTGACGATGGAGTCGATTCGTTTCCGAGCAGTGGAGAGCGACTGGCAGACTTCTTTGTTGTCCATCTTTTCGATAGCGAGGTCGATGTGTCCGAGGACGACGTTCGCGTCGTTTCGCAGGTTGTGTCGCAGAACGCGGTTCAGGATTCGAAGGCTTTGTTCGTACTGCCGACGCTCCGTGAGGTCGGAGAAAAATCCGGCGTATCCACGCAGTTCGCCGTCGATTTCGATTCGGACGCACGAGCCACGTCCGTAAATCATCCGTCCGTCTTTGGTCGTCGT
This sequence comes from uncultured Haladaptatus sp., assembly GCA_964399275.1. Lineage (GTDB taxonomy): Archaea > Halobacteriota > Halobacteria > Halobacteriales > Haladaptataceae > Haladaptatus. Next base: position 23,138 of record CAYNQM010000036.1, on the reverse strand, counting down.
TTCGAACCCACCGACCCACGGTTCGCCGTCCGCAAGCGATTTTATCATCTCCTCGTAGATTTCAGGCTCGCTGAATAGTTTGAGCGGTGTGTCCGCGACCAGTTCGTCTCTGCTGTAGCCGGTAAAATCGACGCACGCCTCGTTCACGTCCCGAACGACGAAATTTTCGTCAGTAATGATGGCCGGATTTTTCGTCTCCCGGAAAGCAGTTTTGTAGATGCTCGGGTCGGTACGTCCCATGATTCGAGATTACCTCTTTTTTCCGTGGATATATTATTACCGAGAGGAAAATTTCTTTCTATCCAACCGATACAAAATGTAGCAGAAGTGTTTTTATTATCCACATATTAGCGGGGAGCACGAGAATGCACCGCCAGCAGGTTCCTGACGTCCATCCACATCCTCCAGATAATCCGATAGATATTGCGACAGGGACTCTCCCCGACACCGTCGTCACACTGGCGGACGAATACGACGCTATCGTCGGCGACCGCGATCGATTCCTCTGGCGGTGGATATACACGCTCTTTCCGGCGTTCACGCTCTCGTGTGTCCCGCCGAAGTGGAGCGAAAATGCGCGAACGCAGAAGACGATTCTGACGATGTTCGTGACGCTGTTGGACGACTTGGCGGAGAAAGAACACGACCGCGACACGTTCGAAGAAGCGTCTCAGATTCCGTATCGCCCCGAGACGGTGAATCCCGACCGTGAGGGCGTTGACGCCGAGCAACTCCGATTCATCGAACGGGTGTGGACAACCTTCGAAGAAGGACTGGAAGACGCGCCGAGACGCGACGATTTCAAGGACATTTTCGACTGCGACCTCCGGCAGACGCTCACTGCGCTCGACTACTCCCGCGTGTTGAACGACAACGTCGAGATGGCTAACATGAGCGGAATCGAGCATTACGACCCGCACAACATGCTGATGTTCCCCTACGCGGGCGTCGATTTGATGTTTTCACCCGACTTCGACACCGCCGACCTCTCGACGCTTCGGTCGGTCATCTGGGATCTGCAACCGATGGCCAGAATCGGAAACTGGACGACGACGTGGGGGCGTGAACTCAGGGAAGGCGATTACACCGCGGGACCGGTCGTCTACAGCCTTCAAGAGGGTATCGTCTCGATGGACGAGTTAGATCCGAACGACGAGGACGCCATCGAGCGCGTCGCGGAGAAAATCGACGCCCACGAGATAGAAGACCGGCTTTTGGAGGAGTGGAGTCGGCGATACGAAGCCGTGAAAGAACGAAATGTGCAGGCGGACAGCGTCGATATCGACGCCTTCGTGGAGGGAATGCGGACGGTGTTGGCACATCAAATCGGGGCGCGGGGGAAGAAGTAACGACAACGACAAGTCTTATTCAATACGTATTTTTCTGGACTCGAAATACATATCGGAATCCAAAGATGGCGAGCAAACATACCAGATACCTCGCAAACGTATCCCTCCTAGTTACAGTAATAATCGCTCTGGCAAACGTCTCAGATGATGCTCGACGTACTCGGTCGCAGGGAGATACTCGAATTGGTGCTCGCCAGTAGCGTGTGGTCTAGTTACGAGGGAGAACAGACGATGCGGACGACTAGCAGAAAAAAACGCATGACACAGGTCAAGGCTCAGGAGAGCGAACACGCGGAGGGCGGTCCGACGCTGACCCGACTTGCCACGACGGTGTCCGGTGCGGAGTTCACCGGCCTGTTTCTCACCGACGACGGGCGACTGTTCTTCAACGTCCAGCACCCGTGGCCAGACAACCGTAATCCGTACGACGAGGGAACCGTCGGTGCGCTCGTCGGCGCGAACATGTACGAACTTCCGCGGGAGTTTTCCAGCGTGCAGGTGCCGAAAAACGAGCGCCAGAAGAACGTCGTCCGAACCGCAGTCGGCCAACACCAAGCGCTCGCCAACGGCGGTGACGTGACGAAAGACGGTAGCGGTCTCGGTATCCCCTACAATCAATCGGGCGAACCCATGACGCCGGGCGACAACCCCGACTTCAACGGCTTCGTCCCCGCAGACCGCTGTGCGAAAGACGCACAATCGGCAGGGAAGGGCAGTCGAGAAGGCTACTTGTTCACGAACTGGGAAACCCAACCCGGCATGGTCTCGCGTCTCGCCATCCGCCAGCGCGGGCGAAACGGCGCGTGGGAAGTCGTCGAGAAGATGAATCTCGACTTCAGCGACGTCGAAGGAACGTGGAACAACTGTTTCGGAACCGTCACCCCGTGGCAAACCCCGCTGACCTCCGAGGAGTATGAACCGAGCGCTGAGGCGTGGTTCGAACCCGACCAGCAGACCTACGGCAACGCCGAGGACACTTTCGAGGAGTATCTCGGCTACTTCGGCAACGCCTACCGCTACGGATTCGTCGTGGAAATCGAGAACCCGACCGCCGCCGACCCGACGCCGGTGAAACGCCACGCGATGGGTCGATTCTCCCACGAGAACGCCGTCGTCATGCCCGACCGAAAGACGGCCTACATGAGCGACGACGGCACCGGCACGGTCTTCTTCAAGTTCGTCGCAGACCGCGCGGGCGACCTCTCGTCTGGCACGCTGTACGCCGCGAAAGCGAAGCAGGACGGCGGACGTGACCCCAACGCGGTCGGCTTCGACATCGAGTGGGTGGAACTCGCCAGCGCGAGCGACGACGAAGTCGAATCGTGGATTGCCGAGTACGACGGGCAAGACCCCGAGGACGACCCGGACTACCTCACCGACGAAGACGTGCAGCAGTGGGCCGCTGGAAAGGCTGACGACGACCGCGTCGCCTTCCTCGAATCCAGAAAGGCTGCCGCCGCGGTCGGCGCGACCGACGAGTTCCGCAAGATGGAGGGTGTCAACATACCGCCTAACGCCAGGCCGGGCGACTACATGTACATGGCGATGTCCGAAATCAACGAGACGATGGGCATGCAGGAAACGGAGGGCGACGAGAACGACATCCAACTGAAGGGCAACGACTACGGCGCAGTGTATCGGATGCAACTCGAATCGGGCTACGACGTGTCCCGAATGGAACCCGTGCTCACAGGCGGTCCGGACGCCAACGTCTGTGGTGGCTGTCCCTACGACGCCGCACCGAACTCCAGAAGCACGGTCTGCAAGAGCTGTGCCCACAATCCCAAAGAGGACGAAGACGGCAACTCCGGCGCTGGCATGTCGGCACTGACGAAGAGTTCCTCGGTAGACCCGGAGAACACCATCGCCAACCCCGACAACCTCGTCGTGATGCCCGATGGTCGCGTGCTCGTCGGCGAGGACTCGGGTCTCCACGAGAACAACATGCTGTGGGTCTACGACCCCGGCGAGGAGTGAGGTAGTCGGCCCGCTTCGCGCTCCGTCTTTCCTTCCTCTTTTTCGTCCTGCTCCGTGGTTTCCTCTCCTCACTTTGTCCTGTCTTTTCGTCCTGTCCCGTCTTTTCTCCCGTCCCTCTTTTTCGTTCGTCGTGCTGTTCCAGTTCGTCGAACTAGTCGTCCTCGTCTTTCTGCCATTCGAACTCGTCGGGACAGAAATCGCCCATGGTGCAGTGACACTCAAAAATAACTCTCTGTGAGAGATCCCGCTCTTTCGACCGGAACGAGGTGCGCATCGAATATATATCTCATTGGTTCAATCGTAACTCCAATTATAAAATAACTTAATAAATTATGGATGTACTATCGAACGATGTCCCCGAACTCACCGAACGTCGGACGCCGAACTTTTCTGCAAGGCACCGCCGCCGCAACCGCCGCGACTGTCGCCTCCACGACTGGCACTGCGCGCAGTCACGAGCACGTCCCCGAACGGAACCGGCCGACCGTCATCGCTCACCGAGGATTCGCAGGAATGTACCCCGAGAACACCGTGCGAGCGGTTCGCTCGGCTTCTCGCGGGGGTCGCGGCCACAGCGTTCGGCCTGCTGCGGATATGGTCGAAATCGACGTCGTTCCCTGCGAAGATGGCGAAGTCGTCGTCTTCCACGACTCCGGACTCAGCGAGCGCGACGGCGGCGAGCGCGGCCTCACGGACAAAGACGGACTCGTGTGGGAGACGCCCTGCGAGGAGGTTCGTCGGGCGGAGGTGCTCGAAAGCGGTGAGACGATTCCGCTGCTGACCGAAGTCATGTCGGCAGTGCCACCCCACGTCGGCGTCAACGTCGAGTTCAAAAATCCCGGTTCGTCCGACCTCCGGTTCGCGGAGAAACTCTCGGCGGGTGAACTCGCCGACCAGAAAGAAATCTGGCGACCGTTCGCCGAACGCGTTCTCGACATCGTCTCGGAGTACGAAAACGATATTCTCGTCTCCTCGTTCTACGAGGCCGCGCTGGCGACGGTTCGAGATATCGAACCCTCGATTCCCGTCGCGTTCCTGTTTTGGGACTCCATCGAAGAGGGATTGGAGATCACCAGACAGTACGACTGCGAAGCACTCCACCCCCCGTGGAACATGATTCGGGACACGCCGTTCTTCGGCGACGACTACTACCTCTCCGGCCCCTTCGCCGACATCGACCTCGTGGAGGTCGCCCACGAGGAATGTCGCACCGTGAACACGTGGACGGTCGGGACGGGCTATCAGGCCACCCAACTGCGCGACGCTGGCGTGGATGGGATTATCGCCGACTATCCGGGACTGCTCGGTTTCGACGGACGCTAGGTCTTCCGCCCCGTTCGATTCGCAGTTTTCTACGTTTCTATATCTCGTAATTAGTATGCGAATGATGTAGAAGTGCTTTTAGGAGTGGTGTGTGTATGCAATGAGCATGCCATCAGAATTCGGCGCACTGTCGTTGTTACCACCGCTTTTGGCTATCGTACTGGCTATCGCCACGCGAAGAGCGATGTTGTCACTGTTCATCGGCGTTTGGGTCGGTGGCATCATCTACTCCGGCAGTCTCGGCGTGGCACAGATGTTCGACTGGATTATCTCGTCCATCGGCGAGAGCACGTTCAACGCGAAAATTCTCGTCTTCACCCTCCTAATAGGTGCGGGAATCGCGCTCATCTGGCGATTAGGTGGCGCGTTCGCCATCACGCGATTCGCCACCCGAGGAATCGACTCGCATCGCAGGGCGGGAATCACGACGTGGCTCCTCGGCCTTCTCTGGAACTTCGACGACTACGCCAACAACGCCATCGTCGGCAGTTCGATGAAGGACATCGCCGACGAGATGAAGATGTCCCGCGAAAAGTTGGCGTACATCCTCGATTCGACCGCCGCACCGATGGCGACCATCGGCCTCTCCAGTTGGGTCGCGTTCGAAATTGGATTGATCCAGACCCAATACGAGGAACTCGGTATCCAGGGAGAGACGCCGTCCGCGGCCACGACGTTCCTTCAGAGCATTCCCTTCAACATGTACTCGATACTCGCGCTGGCGATGGTCGGCATCATCGTCATCACACAGCGCGATTTCGGCGAGATGTTGGACGCCGAAAACCGCGCACAGACAACTGGAAACGTCATTCGGGACGAGGCCCAACCACTGCAAAGCATCAAGGAGGATTTGGGCGAACCCGTTCTCGACGACGCTCCCCTCAGGATGTTCGTCTTTCCGGTTGTCGCCCTCGTCACCGTCGTCATCGCTGGAGCCGTGATAACGGGGTACGCCCCCGGACGGTCGGCGGTGCAAATGTTCGAGAACACGGACGTCGCTGGCGCGCTCGTCTGGGGATCGTTCGCCATGGTCGCGACGAGTATCGTCCTGTCGCAAGTTCACAATGCGATGAGCATCGACGAGGCGATGGAGACCGTTCTCGATGGATTCGGGACGATGCTTCCGGCAGTCAGTATCCTCGTGTTGGCGTGGTCTATCGGTTCCGTCGCGAGCGCGCTCCAGACCGGCGCTTACGTCACGGCGTACGCCGAGGGTGTCGTCTCGCCGCTACTACTTCCCGTCGTCATCTTCCTCATTTCCGCGTTCATTTCCCTCGCCATCGGCACGTCGTGGGGAACGATGTCGATAATGACGCCGATCGTGATACCGATGGCCTGGGAAATCGGCGGCGAATCGTCGCAACTCATCGCAATTGCCGTGGGCGCGATGTTCAGCGGTGCTATCTTCGGCGACAACTGCTCGCCCATCTCCGACACTACGGTTCTCGCATCGACGTTTTCGGGGTCTGACCACATCGACCACGTTCGAACACAGATGTACTACGCGGGAACCGTCCTGCTGGCGACGGCGGTCATGTACCTGCTGTACGGTCTCACGAACATCAACCCGCTCGTACTCCTTCCCGTCGGTATCGTGGTGTTGGTCGCGCTGGTCTACGCGTTCTCGGAGTGGGACTCGATGCGCAAGGGCCTCCCGGCAAAACCCGGTTCGCAACGCAGGCCACCGTCGGACGTGACGAGCGACGACTGAATCGGCACCGAGTCAAAATTTTCGCCACGACTGTATCGAATCTCCCGCGGTCGCTCAGATGACGGTCAGCGAGTGAACGCTCGTCGGAACCCTCCCGGCAGTCGTCCACCCGCCGCTCGCCCGCCGGAGCACCGCTCCGTGATGCGTTCCGTCGAACACGCTATCGTTCCCGTCGCGAGCGGAATCCCCCACCGAGCAGCGGGACGAATTATCAGGGAGTTCGTCTCCCGGACAGAGACGTGACGAACCGCTCACTCCGCAGTCCGTCCCGACAGCGTCTCCGAGAGTTGTTTGCTCACCCCAGAGAGATACGCAGTTCCCCAGAGTGCAACGAGGAGTGCGCCCACCGTGTTGTAGAAGAGGTCGAGCACCGTGTCGTCCAGTCCGTACTGCGTGAGAACTTTCCCGATAGCGAGCAGATGACCGATTTCGCCGACGGAAAACTCGATGAGTTCCCACGTAACGCCGAAGGCCATGACGAACAGCAACAGGTAGACGAACATGAATCGCGGCGTCAGATTCAATCCGTCGGTGTACTCGTCGATTGCGCGCGCCGTGGCGTAGGCAGTCGCCGCGACGAGCGACGAGGAAAGGGCGTGGGTCATGTGATCCCACCACCACACCGACTTGTACGCACTCAGGTCGATGACTCCCGGAATCTGGAGCGTTCCGAAGGCGTGGAGAAACATCGCCGTCGTAATCCAGAGGACGAGACCAACGTCCATCGTGATGTCGTAATCCCGCTTGAGCAGAGCAGGCAGTTGCGTGACGACGAGACCGACGAACGCGTTGACGATGATGCCGGTGTTTCCTTCCCAAAGACCGGCGACGAGGATACCGACGAGTCCGACCTGCATCACGCGAACGAGTTGTGCTTGTCGCTCCTTCGAGAGATGGAGGCGCTCCCGGATTCTCATGTGAACTTCGCCTCCTCAGCGTAGCGCGAATCGGCGCGTTCACGGCGTCGGAAGTACCACCGGAAAACACCGCCAGCGACGAGTCCGCCCGTGGTGGCGGCGATGAAGACGTACATCAGCCGTCGATTCGTCTGCACGAACGGCGTCCCCCACGTGTCGTGCGCGAATCCAGCTCCGACGGCCCAGAACCCGGCGACGGCCATCGTCGTGATGACGACGAAAAACACCGCGAATCCCGGCGTCATGCGCACCGCAGTGAGCAGGTGTAGGTCAACCACGACGAGCAGTGCCAACGTGGCGATAGCGAGCGCAGAGACGAACTCCGTGGCGAAATCGGGACGGAAAACGCCCACCGCGAGTGGAAACGCGGCGACCAGCAAGAACGGAAACGGGAGCATCTCGCGCCACGATCCGCTGGCGACCATCGGTGCGATACCGACCGCCGCGACTGCGATTGCGAATCCCGCCACGACCAGTTGGTCGAACAGCACCGCCGTCACGGCGAACGCCACGACGATGCCGAGCAGTATCCACGACAGTGCGGCGTTCGCTTCCGTATCTCGAACGAACCAATCCTCTAATTCTGTCATCTGTCTTCCCCCTCGTCGAGAATGTGGCTCCGATACGATGGCGTCCGCATCCTCCCGAGGAAAGACGACGTTCGCGGACATAAACACAATTTCACTCGGTGAGGGATGAAGCCGAGATACGGTATCCGACCCCCGCGTGAGAATAGAGCCACGACGGCAAATCGAAGCGACAATGAGAATCCATTTGCGTCGATGGTACCAATTCGACGCCATGGAATCCCCGAAGGGAGGCGACGAAGCACGACCGGGAAGCGACGGGGAGCACGAACTACAGGCGGAGTTCGAGACGGCGGAGCGAGCGCTCGCGTTCTACGAAAACAGCATGCACGACCACGTCAACGAGACGATGCGCGAGTTCATCGACAACCGCATCATGTTCTTCCTCTCGACGGCGGACGGCGACGGCGAAACCGACTGCTCGCCGCGAATCGGTTCCGAAGGATTCGTCCACGTGCTGGACGAACAGCGACTCGCGTACCCCGAATTTCGCGGCAACGGCGTCCACGCCTCGCTGGGTAACATCGAGGAGAATCCCCACGCGACCATGCTCTTTATCGACTGGTGGGACACCACGGTCGGCCTCCACGTCAACGGCCGCGCCACGCTCCACGAGACGGTGCCCGAAATCGATACACCACCGGAAACTGACAGGCTGAAAGCGTGGGTCGTCCTCGAAGTCGAGGAGGCGTACATCCACTGTGCGAAGCACATCCCGCAACTCAGCATCGAGGAGTTCGACCCGCCGTGGGGCACCGACGACCCCGAAGCGAAACGGACTGGGTTTTTTGAGTAGGCGCTATGGCGTCGAGCAGGTAGCAGTTGTGAAAGACACGTCAGAGTGAACCGATTCTCCGCGAGGGCGCGGCGTGCGTCTAGAATTTGCAGTCAGCACGGACAAATCTCCTTTTGCATCGTTTTCGCTTTTCTCGTACCGTTACCCAAGCGTCACGTCGAGGATGAGCATCACGACGACGCCGAGCATCATTCCGAGCGTTGCCTCTCGTTCGTTGCCCCGAGCGTGCGTCTCCGGGACGATTTCGTCGCTGATGACGAACAGCATACCACCCGCCGCAAACCCCATCGCGTAGGGGAGAATCGGTGCCGCAACCTGCACAGCGAAGGCACCGAACACGGCCAGCGGGATTTCGACCAGTCCGGCCCGAACTCCCGCGAAGGCGGCGTAGAAGAGCGACCCGAGTCCGGCGTTTCGCGCGGCGACGGCGACGGCCAACCCTTCGGGAATGTTCTGAATCCCGATTGCCAGCGTCAGTGCGAGCGCGTCGCCGAGGTTGCCCGCCCCGAATCCGACGCCGACGGCGAGTCCCTCGGGCATGTTGTGGAGCGTGATGGCGACGATGAACAGCAGGACGGAGGCGGTTCGCGTGCTGTCCACCCCCTCGCTTCCGTTTTCACGAACGTCGCCGGTGATGATGACGTGGACGTGGGGCACCCACTGGTCAGCGCGGTCTAAGACGAGCACGCCGAGCGCGAAGCCGACGACGACGGGGACGATACCGCCCACCTCGATGCCGGGGAGGATGAGGCTGGTAAAACTCGCGGAGAGCATGACTCCGGCCGCGAATCCGAGTGCTGCATCCAGCGAACGCTCGGACGGGTCTCGCCAGACGAGGACGAGCAGTGCGCCGAGGGTGTTCAACACTGCGATGATGAGACCGCCTGCGAGTCCCCACAGAATGCGGTTTTGGCCGACTATTTCGACGAAAAGGTCTTCCAACATGACGCTCGAATCGTGCTGGCAGATGAAGTGAGAGGACAAAAATCCCATCGTCTGGCGGGCATGGGATTGAAATTTGCGGAGGTTGAGAGGACGCGTATGGGGGTTTGTGACATTTGTGAAACACGGAAGTCGAAGGGGACGATGCTGGTCGGGCGAACTGGGGAGCTGTGGGTGTGCCGAGGGTGTATGATGCGGGCCGTGACCGGCAAAAAGGAGGAACTGTCGTTCAGAAACTGGTAGCGCGGAGTTTTATGTCGGTCGTCGTCGTGGTGAAAAACGATGACGAGAACACGGGCACGTGGGCAGGTCGGACGCGGGCGAGGTGGCCAGACCTCAAACTCGGACGAGTTGTCGAGACTGCGCTACGCGAAAAACGACGCCGACTTCGAGAGCGACGGCACGCGCTGTGCTGGCTGGCTGTACACGCCGGAGGGAGTTCGACAGCCACCGGTCGTCGTGATGGCACACGGCTTCGCCGGGGAACGAACCTTTGGCCTGCCGAAGATAGCGAAACGATTCGTCGCTCGCGGGTTCGCCGTCTTTCTCTTCGACTATCGCAACTTCGGGGACAGCGACGGCGAGCCTCGGAACCTCGTGAACTCGACGCGGCACGTCGCCGATTGGGAGTCGGCTATCGACCACGTTCGCGGACTCGACGCTATCGATCGGCAAAAGATAGCGCTCTGGGGAACCTCCTACAGCGGCGGCCACGTCATCGAAGCGGCCGCGGGCGATCACCGAATCGCCGCCGTCATCGCACAGGTTCCCTTCGTAGACGGGCGAACGGTGGCCCGCTCGGCAGGGGTGAAGAAGTTGCTGAAGGGGACGATTTCGGGACTGCGCGACCTCGCTCGAAAGTACACCTTCCGGAGTCCGCACACCGTGCCAGTCGTCGGCGACCCCGACGAATTCGCCGTGATGAACACGCCGGGAGCGAAAGAGGGGATGATGAATCTCGTCCCCGACCCGCCGGTGTGGGAAAACGAGGTTCCGGCGCGAGCGTTTCTCGACATTCCGCGCTACCGGCCGATTTCGGTCGTCGAGGACGTGCCGTGTCCGATGCTCTTCGTGGCGGGGCGAGACGACGACGTGGTGCCAGCGTCCTCCGTCAAGGCGGCGGCAGAGCAGGCGAATGCGACGTACGTCGAACTACCAATTGGACATTTCGACGTATACGACACTGCACTCGAAGACGTAGTCGGCTACGAGCTGGCATTTCTCGACAAATACATTCTAAATTGATTATTTTTCACATATATTGAAGATTAGAGAACTATAAATAGGTGCGTATTTTATATCTCCAACATCGGCCATGATACAATCGTCAGACGATGAGGATATTACAGAATCACCAGAAGATAAAAAATGTCGGATAGGAAAGGTCTTCGACGTGCTCATCTCGCCACAGCGACGAACGGTGCTGTACGTTCTCTGTGAACGGTCGAAAATCGACATGGACGAACTCATGGACGAGATTATCGCGTCGGAGACGACCGACGAAGCGGATTGCCGGGAGCGACTCGCCGTCGCACTCTCCCACGTCCATTTGCCGAAACTCGAACAAGTTGGTCTCATCACTCACGACCGGGAGGCCGATACCGTCGAACTGAATTGCATTCCCCGTCGGTTCGAGCGATACATTCGGTTCACCGCCAGAGACGAGGGGCGGGAGTGCGGGAGTTGAAAGCCTAACCGAGCAAGCGACCCAGAAGCCACGCGCCGCCTGCGATCAGCGCACCTCCACCGAAGAGCGCGTAGTTCGCTCTCGGGTTGCTCGCGGGCGTCAAATCGAGCGTGTAATGTCGCTCAGAGAGGGGCCAAAACGGTCGAATCCCCATCGGCGTCACCACGTCGGCGACGAGGTGGGAGACGATGGCGAGCGTCCCGACCAGCACCCCGAACCCGACGAACCACGGCCCTCCGAGGAGACCGCCGACGAGTCCGGTGGCCCACCCGACGATCAGTGCGAACGCGACTGAATGCGTCGGTCCGCGGTGTTGGAGTCGGGCCGTCTTCGAATCGAGGTCGGGGAGCATCGTCAGCGCGAGGAGTACGCCACCGCCGACGAGCGCCGGTTCGTTCGCGCCGACGGCGACGAGCGCACCACCAATCGGTGCGTACAGTGCGAGCGCCACCCCGTAGTGGCCCAGTCGGTACATGGGTACGACAGGGGTCGAGCGCAGTTAACCGCGACGGAAACCGGTTTCAGGCACCCACTCGTTCTATCGGCATGGACGGATTGACGGCAGTCGTCACCGGCGGGACGCGAGGTATCGGCCAGCACGTTGCGAGCGCGTTCGCCGACGACGGCGCGAACGTCGCCCTCTGCGGGCGCGATTCCGACGAAGTGGACGCGAGCGTCGAGGCGATAGAGTCGGCAGGCGGAAACGCAGTCGGTCTCCGGGCCGACGTGCGCGACGAGTTCGACGTGGAGCGACTGATGGAGACCGCGGCCAGATTCGGTGACGACGGAATCGATGTGGTCGTGGCAAACGCCGGAATCTACCACGGAACGCCCGGCGAGACGCCACTGACCGAGGAACCCTACGCCGCCTTCGACGACACCCTCCGGACGAACTGCCGAGGGGTGTACGCGACGATTCAGGAGTCGATTCCACACCTCACGCCGGACGCTCGCGTGGTGGTTTCGACCGGCGGAATCGGCCACAAGACCGAAGCGGGCTACGGTTCCTACGCGGTGTCGAAAGCCGGAGCAGAGGCACTGGTTCGCGGATTCTCGGTCGAACTCGACCAGACGGTCGTCGGCCTCGACCCCGGTATGGTCGCCACGGAAATGATGGACGGACAGGGCAGAGACCCCGAACAAGCGGCCGAGATGGTCGCCTGGCTCGTGACGGAGGCCGAGGACGTTGACGGGGACATCGTCGGGCTGAAACAGTGGCGACAACAGACGCAATAGAAGTGGTTTAGTGGAGCAAAGCAGTTGTGAACGGCACATCTCCACAGAAATCATAGTTTACGCGAGACGACGTACGCCCAGCACCAGCGAATGCTACGTCTGACTAACTGCTTGTTGCGATCACTCCTCTGAAGGGGGGAGACCCATCTCGAAATGTTTACCTCGAAAATTAGTGTGCTAGGCGAAGGCTTTTCACTATGGTTTTAAAACGTATCGCATGGTCATCGTGCGGGCACCTGCGACGAGCGCCAACCTCGGAAGTGGATTCGACGTGTTCGGAGTGGCGCTAAAGCGCCCCGCAGACGTGGTTCGGGTCGAGAGTGCGCCGGAGACGACGATAGAAGTGACAGGCGTCGGGCGACAGTACATCCCGGAGAATCCGGTGAAGAACACCGCGGGCGTCGTCGCCGACGAACTCGACGCACCCGCCCACATCCGAATCGACAAGGGTGTTCGCCCGTCGTCCGGATTGGGGTCGTCCGCCGCCAGCGCCGCCGCCGCCGCGGTCGCGCTGAATGAACTCTACGACTGCGGACTCACTCCAACTGAACTGGTGCGCGTCGCCGCCGAAGGCGAGGCCGCCGTCTCGGGCGAAGCCCACGCGGACAACGTCGCACCAGCCATTCTCGGCGGCTTTACGGTCGTCACCGAGGACGACGTGACGCAGGTCGATGCCTCGATTTCGGTCGTCGCCTGCCTTCCGGAAAGCGTCATCTCGACGCGGGACGCGCGGCAGGTCGTTCCTCAGTCGGTCGATATCGACGCCCTCGTCTCGACTGTCGGTGACGCCGCGACACTCACGGCGGGGATGTTCCGGAACGACCCCGAACTCGCGGGAGAGGGGTTGCGAGACAGTCCGGTGACGGGGACGCGAGCGTCGCTCATCGACGGATTCGAATCGGTGCGAGAGACCGCGCTCGATGCGGGCGCGACCGGCGTCGCCGTGAGTGGTGCCGGGCCGAGCCTTCTCGCCATCTGCCACGAGGCCGACCAGAGCGCGGTCGCGAGCGCGATGCTCGACGCCTTCGCGGACGCTGGCGTCGAATCGCGCGCCTACCAGACGTCGGTCGGCAGTGGCGCGACGATACTCCGGGAAAGACGTAACAACCACGAGGTTTCACCGAAAAGGTGAGCGCATGACGGGTCGAGACCGCTGTCCAGATTGTAGCGTCACGCTCGAACCAGTCAAATTCGGGATGGCCGATGCGTGGAAACCGCACGTGAAAACCGAGGAGCGCCGCGAAGGACTGCTCGGTTCGCTCGGAATGAACGAAACGAAGTCGGTTCAAACGCGGATGTGTCCCGAATGCGGACGCCTGCTGTTCCACGCCGAACTCGACTGAGTCGCTCAAATCCGGTACAGGCGCGTCGTCCAGAACTCGTGAAACGCCTCGTCAAGTGCGTCTTCGGGGTCGCCAGTCGCGTCCACCGGTTTCGTCTGATGCGCTTGCTTCCGAAACTCCGAGAGGAGCGTTCGCTGACCGACGACGTACAGGCGCTCCGCACTCCTGTTTTCGATTGTCTCTCGACAGCGTTCCAGATGCTCGTCTATCTGGGCGTCCCGTCTGCGTTCGAATCGCGCCTGCGAGAAACCACCTTTCGAGTGGTCGCCTTTTACGTCGCTCTCGAATCCCGAGAACGATTGGCGCTCACGCCCCTCGTACTCGCCGAGCGCGAACAGGTCGGAGCGAACGAGCGCCAGTGCGAACGCTCCTTCGGGTCGAAACCAGTCGGTGTCGAACTCGAATCGACTGCCCCACGTGGCGAACGGTTCCGGCGGATTCGGTGGAACGAGCGCGGTACTGACGAGGCCAGCGTCGTCCGTGGTGACGAGGGAGGGTGCAGTGCGGGCGGCAAGTGGCGCGTGGTCGCCGAAGGCGTTTCGAACGTCGTCCGGGAGGTCGGATCCAACCATCGCGGTCAGCGCGCCCTCTGGTTCCGTCTCGACCGATTGCAGTCGGGAGAGCACCGCGTCGAGTCGCGTCCCGCGGAGGGTTTCGACGCCGCGAAAGTCGAGGTCGTCGTCGTCGCTCTGGAGTCGTTCGACTCGGTCTCGAAGTTCTTCGATTCGGTCTTCGAGGCGGTTGACGCGCTCTTCGGCGGTCTGCCGTTCGGTGACGGCCTCCGCTCGGCGCTCCTTTTCCGCGTCCAGTTGGCGTTCGAGATGGTGTTTTTCCTCTTCGAGCGCGTCGATTCGCTCTTTCAGTTCCGCGCGCCCGAGCAACTCGTCCAGCATCGACTCGAAGGGTGTTTTCTACACTCTTGTAGTTTGGTGTGTTTTAGACGCCCTCGCCGAGTTCGTACTGGTACGGCGAGGAGCGAATAACGGTGACGTCACCGCACTGCGCCCGTCGCCCGAGAATAGTCGCAACCTCGTGTGCGCTGTCGAATCCTTCGCCGTGCTCGTCCAGCAGGCCGAAAATTTCGCGCGCCGTGAGTGGCTCGTCAGATTCGGACGCCGAAACGATTGCCCGAATCCGGTCGAACTTCTGCCGAGGCACGGACATATTTCATACATTAGTTAATCGCACTTAACATTCAGTCAGCCGTGCGTCTGACGCTACGCCGGGCGGTCGTGCGGGCCGCTGAAGTCCCGTTCTTTCCGATACTGCTCCACGAACTCCGCCACGTCGAAGTTGAGCATGTCCGCTTCGAACTGGTTAATCGACTCCTCGTCGTTGGCGTGGCTGGTGGCGTGTTCCATCAATTCGACGAGGAGTTCGACGACGATTTCGTGGAGTCGGCGCGAGTCGAACTCCGTCATCCACACCATCGCGTACCCCACGTCGGGATTCTCGGACACGTCTTTCGCGGCCACTTCCTCGGGGAACTCCTCCAAGACGACGCCCATGATGTGGAGCGTTCCGAACTCCCCGGCGTCGTCCGTGGTTTCGATGGTTTCTCGGAGCACGTCCACGAGGAACTCCGGAACGAATCGAGAGGGGGGATGGATGTCCATCACGACTGCGTGTGAGTCGCCACAGGCGCAGTTGTACTCGCGCATTCCCATGTCGAGTTCGCCGACGCCGACCGACTCGCCACACGGGAGGTCGAGCGACCCACCTTTGCCACCCGGTACGCGCGGTTCTGACATAGCCGTCAGTTCGTCCTTTACGAGTTTAAATAGCGTGATTGTCGCTCGATCGCTCACGTCACGTTCGAAACACGTCCGTCGCTCGTAGAGGTAGTGAACAATAGCACTCCCCTCGAACGTTTCGAAGTACATACACCTCTTAGCGAACTACTTGACGGGAGCGAAACCATCGAAACACATGGCACAGGCAAGCCGGGTTCCCGACCACCTCCGTCCGACTGACGAGCGAATCCTCCGACTGCTCGACGCCGAGGGCGTGCAGGTTCGCCTCGACATCGAGCGACGACTCTCCCTCGCTGGCGGCGTGACGAGCGAGCGCTGTCGGTCGCTCGCCGACCGCGGACTCGTCCGCAACTCGAACTGGTGCTGTTACGAGATTACCGACGCCGGTCGGCAGTGCCTGCAAACGACCTGCTGAATTGTACACGGCGACGTTTTTCGAGCTGTTAGTCGAGATGTTCTCGTAGTGGTTTCACATCACCCGCCACGATGAGTTACTACGACTGTGTTTTGTGGAGATAGGCGCTTACAACAGGGTTTTGTGGAGTTTGGCAGGTAGCAGTTGCGGTCTGCTTTGCTCCACCAAACCAATTCTGCGTCGGCGAGAGCGTGGCCTGCGCCTCGCAACTGCAAATCGTTCGTCTCAATAAAAATCAGCCACACGTCTTCTCCACTCTGTCCCGGAGTGGGCG
This sequence comes from uncultured Haladaptatus sp., assembly GCA_964399275.1. Classification (GTDB taxonomy): domain Archaea; phylum Halobacteriota; class Halobacteria; order Halobacteriales; family Haladaptataceae; genus Haladaptatus. Next base: position 6,827 of record CAYNQM010000036.1, on the reverse strand, counting down.
TCGTCTACGGAAAGAATGAACGCCGAAAGCTGGCCGAGTCCGCTACTCCGAATCGTGGTCGCCAATCACGGCGTCGAACTCCAAGTCGGTGTCTATGGGTTCCGTGAAGACGAGTCTGTACCCGTCGGGGTCGGCGAGCACGAGTTCGCGCGTGTTCCACAGCGTTTCGGCAGGTTCGCTTACCACCGTCGCGTCGTGCGACTGTGCCCGTTCGAACACGTCGTCTACGCGTTCGTCCGCGACGTTGAGATAGAGCGACATCCCGTTTCGTTCCGGGGGTCGCTCCTGCGCTCCGGTTTCGTCGCTCGGAACGAGCATCACGTCGGCGTACTTGCGGTAGCGGAGGTGTGCAATCTCCGGCAGTGGCGCGACCGTTCGAAACCCGGCGGTGTCTCGATACCAATCGGTCGAGGCGTCCACGTCGCCGACCGCGAACTGGACGAACATCGGCATCGGGTAGATATCGATGTCGTCGCTCGGTTTACGGGACGGTTTTTTGGGTCGTGGTCGTTCGTTGGTCAATTCTTCGGTTGATTCACCAGTCGATTCTTCGGTCGGTTCGTCGTTTGGCGTTGGCATTGTCGTCTTTCGTACAGCGTCGTCACTACGTCGTGCGTCAGCGCGATTCCGAGAGCAACGGCTCGACCCACGTCGGGTGGCGTGCCCGGCGCAGAGCGAGCGGAAACGAAAGAGACCGCGTCAAATCGCCATGATAGGTGCTGCTACGCCCGAAATAGTATTTAACCGTTGTGTCAATTACGACGAAAGTAGTTGAAGCTAACCGCCGAAATCGACCAAACAGTTATGAACTGTCGCTCTGCCTACTTGAGCATGGTACCACCGAGCTTCGAATCCAGAGACGCGTTTACGGTCGCCGGTTTGCACTACCACGGAGCAAACGCGAACGACGAGATTCCACAGCTCTGGGAGTCCTACGGAACGCGAATGGACGAGTTTTCCGACCTCGCGGTTTCGGACGAGACCTTCGGCGTCTGTTACGAACAGGACTACGAGAACGGGACGTTCGACTACGTCGCTGGCGTGGAAGTCGATTCCAATACCGATGTTCCGTCCGACTTGGAGACCGTCGAACTCCCAGAACAGGAGTACGCCGTCTTCACCACGTCGCTCAACACGCTCGATGAGAGGATAGACGAAATCTACGAGGAGTGGCTTCCGGCGTCCGAATACCGTCGCGCGCAAGGGCCGGAGTTCGAACGGTACAGCGAGGTGTTCGACCCCGACGACCCTGATTCCGTGTTCGCGTACTTCGTCCCGGTCGAATCCGGCGAGTAGCTCAGTTCAACGTATCGACTTCGTTGGTCAAATCCCGCGGTTCGTCCACCGGGCCGTTCACGAACAGGCCGTGGCCGATGATGGCGCTGGCGACGATGCCCGCGATGATGATGGCGATCGGCAGGGAAACCGTGGTTAGGAGGCCGACACCAGCACCGACCGACATGCTTGCGGCGATGCCAAATAGGACGAGGTCGTAGTACTGCCACGTGTAGGCCATAGAATACTGTTGTTTCTCCAGCCACGAATAACTAGGGTCGGGCGAACGGTTTCAGTGTTGAACGCCTGTGCGTTCGTCAGTCCCACGGATTCTGGGGGTGTCTGTTGTGGCGGTACTGTTCGGCGTAGAAGTCGAGGTCGAACGAGATGGAGTCGCTCTGAATTTCGTTGCCGACGTCTCTCGGCACCTTCCAGCAGAAGCCATAGAAGCACGTGTGATTCTTGTCGTGCCGTCCGAGGTTGACGCCACCGCCCAACTCGTCGAGAGCCTCCGCGAGCGTCCCCTTCGAGAAGCAGTATCGGCGACCCGTCGTGCTCGCCTCGTTCTCGTCGGTCGTCCACTGGCTCAAATCGACCGGCTCTTCGTTTTGGCCGCCGAGCGCCTGCATGGAGTCTTCTTTGGTCGTCACCCGCTTGGGGATGCATCCGAGCGGGGCGGCAATCCAGTGGATATTGTCGTCCAATTCGCCCGTTCCGTCGTCGTTTTGTTCGGCGTCGAGCTCCGGCTCGTTCTGGCCGTTTTCCTTGTCCTCGGCGTTGCTGAGGCGGAACCAGACGTGTGCGGGATTGTCGTGTACGTGGACGCTGATGACACCGCAGCCGAAGTCACCGGGTTTCACGTCGGTGAGTTGAATCATCGGGCCGTCGAAGTTGTCGTCGTCGTCGAGCGACTGGTAGTCCGCTTCGAACTCCCGTCCCTGGTAGAACCACGCCCAGTCGAGCTTGAGGTCGAGCTCGCCTGCGGTAATCATGTTGTCCTGGACTGATTCCGGATCGTTGAGGAACGCCATCGTGCCCGCGCCGCCGAGGGCGGCACCGGCACCGATTCCACCAAGACCGAGAAGCGCTTTACGTCGAGTCAGGTCGAATGTTTTGTCTGACATAGTCGTGTGTGTAGCCTCAACCACGCATACGCCGCTGTCGTGACGCCTGTAGGTCTAGTGCGACGAACATCCATTCCGCGGTTATGACCGTATATATACACTTGCTGGTGGTTTCATAGACGAACTATATCGTCCCGATAAACGCGATATATCGGTCTTCGGGGGCGACGAGATTCAGTATCATGAAAAATAGTAGATTATTGGAAAGACATGGCTGGCTTGGCGACGAACAATCGCTGACAGACGTGAGTTGCAGAGCGAAACGCGACTGTTGCACGTCGAGCGACGGTCGTCGGGCAGTGCCAGAAGACGGCTTATCGTGTGTATAGCTAACGTCGTGTCTGACCATCCACAGGTGAGTGGATGCGAATGACTACTAATTACGAAGCATGTGAAAATGGACGGGGAGCGCCGTGAGCGCGACTGCTGTTCAGCGGCCACGGCCGCAATCAGTCGAGGAATCCGAATCGGAGGAACTCACCCAAGACGTTGCCTTTCAGATGCTGAGCTGTCAGCGACGACGACACGTCATGCACTACCTCCTCCAACGGGAGGGGTCGGTCTCACTCCACAAATTATCGAAGCAGGTCGCGGCGTGGGAGAACGATATCCCGGTGGAAGCGGTGACGTACAAACAGCGCATGCGCGTCTACACGGCGCTCCGACAGTCTCATCTTCCGAAGATGGACGACAACGGCGTCGTCGTGTTCGACCCGAACGCTGGGACGGTACGACTTACCGGCGACGCAACGAAACTGGAAGTGTACTTGGACGTCGTTCCACACGACGGGATTCCGTGGAGTAGCTACTACCTCGGTCTCGGTGCACTCTCCGCCGCAATCGTGACGATTGCGTGGCTCGGACTGTTCCCGTTCACCCTATTCCCGGACATCGCGTGGGGCTTCGCCGTCACGACGCTGTTCGTCGCCTCCGCAGTCGTCCACAAGCGCCACGATACGCAAAATCGCCTCGGACGGGAGGGGAAACCACCCGCATGACTCCCGTGACGAACCCGCGACTGCGGCAGGTCGTTCGAGTCGGGGGAACGGTGCTCCTGATAGCGATTTTTCTCTTGCTGGCCGTGGTCGTGTTCCCGCAACTCGCTGGCGCAGAACAAAGCTACGTCGTCGTCTCGGGAAGTATGAGTCCGACCATGCACGCGGGCGACGTGGTCGTGGTTCAAAGCGTCTCCCCGGCGTCCATCGAAGTGGGTGACGTCATCACCTTCGAACGGGAGGCGGACGACACGCCGACGACACACCGCGTCGTCGAAGTCGTCCAGCGCGACGGCGAACCTCATTTCCGGACGAAGGGTGACGCGAACGAGGAGGCGGACGTGCAGTTGGTTCCGGCGAGCGGTGTCACGGGACGGGTCTGGTTCCACGTTCCGTATCTCGGCTATCTGCTCAGCTTCGCCCGGACGAGGGTCGGACTCCTCGCGCTCGTCATCGTTCCGTCGGCTCTCCTCGTCGTCACGGAACTGCACTCGCTGGTGCGGGCGATGAGACGCCCGGACGACGAGGACGCGAGCGAGGAGCGAATGGAGAGCGAACTTTCGGAGAGAACCCGATAATGGAAACCAGAACGAAACTCGTCGTCCTCGCGCTGGTGGCGATACTCGCGCTCGGAGCGAACGCGGTGAACACCTCGTTGGGCGTTCTCGGCGATAGCGAAACGCTCGACTCGGGCGACATCGCCGCCGGAACCGAGACGACTACGACGACCGAAACCACAGCGGAAGAAGCGACGACCACGACACAGACGACGACTGCGACAGAAGTCACGACGACGGCGAAAACGACGACCGACTCGGCATCGGAATGATTGCTGATACCTGAACGACGTCGCGTGTTGAGTTGGACTGATTTTGGTGGAGAGGCTGTTGGTGGTTCGATTTTTGTGAAGAGGGTTGTCGAGCAGGTAGCAGTTGGAAACAGCAATTTCCACAACGCAACTCTATCACGCGAGGAAGTGGCTTGCGCCTCGCATCTGCTGACTGCTTTCCATCCTAAAATCAGTACTAGCCAGCACGTCAACGCCGAGGCGGTCGCGTCACGGGAGAGGGCAGAGGCTGGCCGTGAAAATCACCGTCTCGTCAGAATCGTTTCGTGCCCCGTGCGCGACCCCGCGTTCGTGGAGGACGATACCGGGGGCCGAGACGACCCCCTCGGAACCGTCCTGAATCACGGTCACGTCGCCGTCGAGGACGTGGAAGACGTTCGTGCTGTCGCCGTGTTCGTGCGGTGCGAGTTCCGCGCCGGGGCCGAGGGCGAAGGCTTTCACCAGCACGTCGTCGGTGACGACCAGTTCGTCGGTCTGAATTTCTCCGTCGTCCGGGTTGAGATCGAGGTCTGCGTAGCGGTCGCGCATACCGGAACAAAGGCTCGTCGGGCCTTAGTCCGATTGGTCGGTATACCCGGATTCGACGCTTGACTCGGCATTGTCGCCCTCGTCCCGGTAATCGGCGTGGTCGGTGATGAAGCCGGATTTGAATCCAATCCACGCCAGCACGCTCATGAACAGAATTGGCGGCAGGATGGCGAATCCCCAGAGCGGATCCATCCCCCAACCGAGAATGAGCGCGAGGTCTATCAGACCGAGGGAGAGAAACGGAATGACGGCTTTCGCGGCGCGCTTTCTGTCCACGTCGGACGACCCGGTCGGCAGTGACGTTCCCATAGCCAACGTTCGGTGATCCACGACCAAAAGCTACCCGTTCGTACATTTCGTCCGTGCGCTCCTCACCCAACGTATCGACGCACTCTACGCCCACGCTGAAGTGAGTCGGCGTCGTAGTGCACCCATGGCGACCGAACTCGCGGATGGTCTCTGGTGGTTCGACCTCGGGAGTGTGAACTGCTACCTCGCGGACGACGACGGCGACCTGACGCTTGTTGACGCCGGGACGCCCTTCGACAGCAGCGACATCGCGCACGCCGTCGGCGAAGCGGGATTCAGTTTGACCGACATCGACTGCGTGCTGGTGACCCACTACGATTTCGACCATGTGGGCTCGCTCGCTCGCCTGCCAATCGACACGCCGGTGTACGTCGGCGAACGCGACGCGAACCTGCTTTCGGGTACCGAGACGCCCGACTGGCGAAACCACAAGGGGGCACTCCAGCGCGTCGCCAGTCCGCTCCTTTCCTCGCCCGGAGACATCCGTCCCGTCGAAGACGGGGACGAAATCGGGAGTTTCACGGCCTACGCCACGCCGGGGCATTCGCCCGGTCACGTCGTCTACGTCAGCGACGACCTCGGCGTCGCCTTCCTCGGCGACCTGGTGACAGAGGGCCACGGCAAACTGAACGCCTCGTCGTGGGCCATCAGCTACGACACCGACGACGTGCGCGACAGCATCGTGTCGTTCGCGGAGCGCACACCGGCGTTTGAAGTCGCCGCCATGGGCCACGGCGTGCCCTTCATCCGCGACGGAAGCGATCGACTGCGCGAACTCGCCGAAACGTTGTGAACTGACTCTATTTTACGCCCGTGATTTTGGCAGGCAGTAGTTAGCGACCTGCTGGTCGTTTCAACCACTTCTACATCGCAGGTTATCCTCACTGTTGGTCATCTAGTGTTGCTAGCTGTTGCCTCTCTCGGAGGTAGTTGTACGCGAACGTTCCATGGTTGGTCATCTAGTGTTGCTAGCTGTTGCCGACTCCTAACACCGCACCGCACCTCGGATCTCCCCAACCTCCTCGTTCACTCCGGACGAGCGAACCTCGTCCGGGTTCTCGTTCGCATACGCTCACGAGAACACCGTTTACTCGTCCCTCGCGCGGGCGACCCTCTGGCGAGGGTCGCCCGCGCGCCACAGCAAAACTAAATTTGAATTGCTCGAATCTTCATATTATTCTCATATTATTTCCACATTCACGTTACCCTTCCGGCGCGCGCGTTGCTCGCGCGCGAGGGTGACTGCGACCGATAGGGAGCGAAAGAATCGGTTGGGGAGGATTGTGGCGTCTGAGATGCGGTTGCGGTGGCGGTACGATTGGAGTCGGCAGTAGCTAGCGCAAACGAAACAAATCACCCCGCATTCCGGTCGTACGAACTACTCTCCACCCCTATCACTGCTGCTTCGAACGAAAAAATTCGCACCCAACTTCAGACTGTCAGTTCTTCCGCGACCGCATTCGCGTCCAACAACTCCGGGTCGATGATGAGGTCGGCCTGACTGCGGGCGAACTCCGGAATGGTGTTCTCGTCGTAGACGACGACGCGAATTCCGGCGTTCACGTCCTTCGCCACCGCAATTGCGGTAGCCTGCCCGACGTCGGTCAGGACGAACAGGTCGGCGTCGTGGATGCCCGCGTCTTCGAGCGCGGGGCGGGAGGCGATTCCATCCACGGGAGTCGTCTCGACGCCCTCCGATTCCAGTGCTGAACCGAGTCCGTCTGCGTCTGGACCTGCAATAACTGCGCG
>CAYNQM010000035.1:0-26140 GCA_964399275.1 uncultured Haladaptatus sp. | reverse complement strand
GACACCGGCGTCGGCAACGCAATCGACAAGTTCTCTCGGCACGTCGGCTGGTCGCATCCCGGCGGCCCGAAAGTCGAAAAGTACGCCGAGGGCGGGGAACTCATCGACCTGCCCTACGTCGTCAAGGGAATGGACTTCTCGTTTTCCGGCATCATGAGCGCAGCCAAGCAGGCGGTCGATTCGGGTGAAGCCGTCGAAGATGTCTGTTTCGCCTTGCAGGAGAACATCTTCGCCATGCTAACCGAAGTCACGGAGCGCGCCCTGTCGCTCACGGGGCGGGACGAACTCGTCCTCGGTGGCGGCGTCGGCCAAAATGCCAGACTCCGCGAGATGATGAAAGAGATGTGCGACCAGCGCGGTGCGGAGTTCTACGCGCCGGAACCGAGATTCCTGCGGGACAACGCCGGGATGATTGCGGTGCTCGGCAAGGAGATGCTGGAGGCGGGCGACACCATTCCCGTTTCCGAGTCGGCCATCGACTCGAACTTCCGCCCCGACCAAGTCGAAGTCACGTGGCGCGACGGACACGAAGACGTGTTCCGCAACGTCGGCGAGCGCGAGATTCGCGGTGCGGAGGCGACCGTCGAGATCGGAGCGGAGCGCGTGACGAAACGCCGGGTGGCCAAATCCTACCGCCATCCCCAACTCGACGCGCGTCTCCGCCGGGAGCGAACCACCCTCGAAGCGCGCTTGACCAGCGACGCGCGCGGGGTCGGCGTCCCGACGCCAGTCGTGTACGACGTAGACCTCGCCGAAAGCACCATCGAGTTCGAGTACGTCGGCGAGTGCGACCTCCGCGAGGAACTGACCGCTGACCGAGTGCGCGACGTGGGTCAGCACCTCGGCGCGATGCACCGCGCAGGACTCGTCCACGGCGACCCCACGACGCGGAACGTCAGGTGTGCGTCCGACCGCACTTACGTCATCGACTTCGGACTTGGCTACTACTCCGACGACGTGGAGGACTACGCGATGGACTTGCACGTCTTTTCCCAGAGCCTCGCCGGAACCGCCGACGATGCGGGCGAACTCCGCCGGGAGTTCGAGTCGGCGTACTCGACGGCGGGCGACGAGCGCGTGGTCGAGCAGTTGCGCGAAATCGAAGGCCGCGGACGGTATCAGTAACGACTTTGAGAAGTACGCGACGTTGAAACAGTTGTGACTGCCCGAATTGGAGCAACCGCAAATGGTGCTCCGTGCAGGTCACGCCCTGAAGCCTCTAATTTTGGTGCGGAGAGTTTGTTTGAGTAGTCCGGCAGTTGGTTCGGCGAAGAGAGGAAGTTTGCAGATACGAGGCGCAAATCCCTCTCACTCGTTCGCCCCACACCCCCGACCCGTCCAAGCCAAAGTTTGGTTGGCGTTTTCACGGAAACCCGACGTTCCGCGTTTCGAAAATCCGGCTTCCGACTCACGATGGCAGATCGAACGAACACTTGGCGGGGGAGCGCACCGCGCTCGTCCCGCCTGCGAATTTGGCCGGGAACGGGCGAACGAAGAAGGGAGCGAGTGGCGGAGCCACGAGCGACTGCCCGAGTTCGGGCGTGGCTTGCGCCTCGCATCTGCAAACAGCAAATTCCACAAAATAACCTCATCACGTGAGAGCATGGCCTGTGCCGAGAATCGCCTGCGGTGGTGCTGTCGTCAGCAAGACCGGTTCCTCGGCACGGGTTCCTTCCAGAATCAGTTTCATCGCGCCGCCTCACCCAGTCGGCACGAAGATATCCTTTCACTGAGTACGAAATCGAATGCCCCAAACGCTATAACCGACGCGAACAATGTGTATCACATGTCCGACAAAGAAACCTCTGGAACCCTCTTCGGCATGCCGTACAACTTCGAGCGCCCCAGCGTCGGGCGAATGCTCTCGGCGTACTGGAAACCCGGCGAGGGAATGCTGGTCGAGAAACCGTTCGGCATCGGCTACACGCTCAACCTCGCCAACTGGCGCTCGTGGCTAGTCCTCGCGGTCGCTGGCGTCCTGTTCTGGCACGACCGCAAAGGTGCCAGCGCGCCCGAGGCCGAGGACGAACCCGTCGAAGTCATCGTTGACGACGACTGATTCGACGCCTCTTTTTGCTCGCGCCACACCCTCTCTGCCATGATACGGTTCGTCACCGGCAACGAAGGGAAAGTGCGCGAGGCACGCGAGTATCTGACCGACGACGTTCGGCAAATCGAGTACGACTACACCGAAATCCAGAGCGACGACCTCGCCGAAATCGCGCTCCACGGTGCCCGCGAAGCGTTCGAAGAGACGGGCGGCGAAGCCCCTGTGTTCGTGGACGATGCGGGCCTGTTCATCGACGCAGTCGGTGGCTTCCCCGGCCCCTACTCGGCCTACGTCGAGCACAGCCTCGGCGTCGAGCGCGTCTGGCAGATCGCCGAGCAGGAGGAGAATCGCCGCGCGCACTTCCGCTGTGTCGTCGCCTACTACGACGGCGAGCGAGCGGAGACGTTCTCCGGCGCGGTGCCCGGTACCCTCGTCGCGCCGCGCGGCGACGGCGGATTCGGCTACGACCCGATTTTCGAACACGAAGGCAAGACGCTGGCGGAGATGAGCACCGAGGAAAAGAACGCCATCTCACACCGCGGGCGGGCACTGGCGAAGTTCGCGGATTGGCTGGCCGAGCAGTAGCCCATCCTACGACTCAGTTTCTCGCGTCCCTGTCCGGGCCGGGGTACTTCCCGCCGACCACCACGTCGTACAGGCTTTTGGGGTCGAACAACTCCACGAACCCGTCGGGACGCTTGACGCTGACCGAGATTCGACCCTGAAGCGTGGCCGCGGTCTTCGCGCTTCGCAGGTCGTCGTCGTAGGAAATGATGTGCGCGGCGTTCCCGGCGTGGGCGCTGGCGAGGGCAGGGTGGTCGCCGGGCGACTGTCCGACTTCGATTCGCAGGGCTTCGATTGTTTCGCGCCAGTCGCGGGCCAGTTCGTCGTCGGCCAGTTCGCGGATAGTCCACTCGGCGTCGGAGAGCAGTTCGTCGCTGGCGACGAGTTCGACCCACGAATGCTCGCGGACGATATCCATCGTTTCCCGGGAGTTCCCGCCGACCAGGAGGTCAGCCACCAGCACGTCCGTATCCGCGACGATGCGGGCGGGATTCGGCTCACTCATTTCGACGCTCCGCCACTTTCTCGTGGACTGTTTCGAGGTTCGTCTCGAATGCCTCCGCGCGGTCGAACAGGTCGCGCCACGTCATGGATGTGTCTGCGGGTTCGAGAGAGAAAAATACTCGTTTCGACCGACTCACTGGCTCTCGATTTCAGCGGTCACGTATCCCGTCAAAATCTCTTTCGCGGTGTCGCCGAGGCGTTGCATGTCCTCCGGCGTCAGATGGAACTTCGGTTCCCAATCCGAAAGCCCGAGGTAGTCGCTTATCACGAACATCGACCCCGCCTCCACGCCGCGATAGTCCGCAACCGCGAACACCGCCGAGGCTTCCATCTCCACGGTCAGGACGCCCTCGTCGGCGTAGCGTTCGACCTCCGTTTTCGTTTCTTGATACATCGCGTCGGTCGTCCACGACGAACCGATGTGAAACGGTTCGTCGCGGTTCCGGAGCGATTCTTCTATCTCGGCGGTGAGCGTGTCACTGGCGCGCACGTATTTCTCCGATTCGACGTAGTGGTGGGACGTTCCCTCGTCGCGGATGGCTTTATCGCAGACGATGAACTCCCCCATCTCGATGGAATCGTCGAGACATCCCGCGAATCCGATGGAGAGGAACGCTTCGACGCCGTCAGCGATGAGTTCGTCCATCAACATCGCGGTCGTGGGAGAACCGATTCCAAAGTGTCCCATGACGCCGACGGAGTAGTCCGTGTCCTCGAAAACGTAGAGCGTGCCGTAGTAGTGGCCCACTTCCTGCCCGTCGTAGCTCTCCATAAAGTAGTCCATCAGCCCCCGACTATAGCAGAGGACGACCGCTTCAGGGGGTTCTGCCACGTCACCGTCGGTTTGCTCTCGCCTGTAGTCGGAGTGTTCCCCCGGCGTGACGAGGGGTTCTGCATCGTATTTCGCGGGAAAATTCGGAAACGACATCTATCTGAGAGAACGAGCAGCGTCGTAAAACGATTTCGGTGCAGACGGTTCCGACAGCCTCGAACTACGCCGACTCGTTGCCGAGGAGGTTCGTCGTCACGCTCTTCTCGTAGTTCAGCGCGTCGAGTTCGACGCGCTCGGTGTAGCCCTGATACTCGACGACGACATAGTAGGAGACGGCGAGCGTACTCTCCTCGCCTCGGCGAAGGTGGGTCTTCCACCAATCGCCCAGTTTGGAGTTGTCGAGAGGAACGGTGCCTCGAATCGTCGTCTGACTGTGCGGTTCGATTTCGACAGATTTGGGCTTCGATTCGTCGGAGAGCACGATGTCGTTCATCGTCACGCGGTAGCCGACTTCGGTGATGTGCATCGACTCGCTACGGTCGTTGGTGACGGTTGCGGACGTTTCGATGGGCGTCTCGGCCATCGTAGCCGTTCCCCACTCGGCCTGCGTATTCGAGACACTCCCGACTCGCTGTCCGGCCACTGAGACGTCGAGCGTGGAGTTCGAATCGACCGGGCCGAGCATGTCCGTCGTGACGGTTCCGCGCTCGGCCTCGCCACCGACCGGCAGGCGGGCGAATCCGGCATCGACCGTCACGTCGCGTTCGACCACGCGGGCAGTCTTCTCGCCGTTGTTGACGTGGCTGACCCACCAGCGCTGGACTTCGCGGTCGGTGATTTCGCCGGAGAGTTCGAGGTTCGTCTTCCCCGGCCCGATTTCCCGACTCGTCTCGCCTTCGACCAACCGCACGTCGTTCATCAGCACGCGATAACTCGCATCGATGGAGAGGTGGTCGGCGAACACCGACCCCTGCTCGTTCGGGTTCGCAACGGTGGCGCGCGTTCGAATCCCCGTATTGCCGGTTTCGGGGACGACCCACTCGCTCTCGACCGACTGGAGTTTCGGCGGCGAGAATTCGGTTGCGCCGGTTCGCGGCACGGTCTTCGTCGTGGTCTCTCCGCCGCCGAGCACGTCAGTCGTGAAGACGACACGCTTGCTCAAGAAGGGAAGCGTGACTCGCTTGGTTTTCCCGTCTTCCTCGACGACGGCGTAGAACTGCACGTCCATCGTGGTCTCTTCGTCGTTTTTCACGTGGTTCTCCCACCACTTCGGAAGCTTCCCGTTGTTGAACGTCGAATCGATGGCGAACGAGGTTTGTTTGCCGGGTTTCACGTGTACGCCGCCGTCGGTCGTCCCTTCGGCGACGATTACGTCGTTCATCGTGATGGTGTAGCCGAGTTTCGAGAAGACCACTTCACCACTGGTCGGGTTCTCGACGGTCGCGGAGACGTGGAGGGGCGTCTGCTCTGCGGTCGCTTCCCCCCACTCCGCGCCGGTTTCTCTGACGCGGAGGATGGTTCGGTTCCCGGCGGTCATCGTCCGCGGTTCACCGCTCTCGAACGCCGAGAGCAGGTCGGTTTCGAAGTTTCGTTCCTCGGCAGGGAGTTCCTTCGAGAATAACGGGACGCTTACGCTCGGCCTGACACTCACGGTCGTCTGCTCGCCGTTGTTGATGTGAGTCGCCCACCACGCGGGGATCTTCCGGTTGTTCATCTGGGTCGTGAGCGATATTTCGGAGCTTCCGGACGGCAGACCGACGTTTTTCGTTGTCCCTTCGGCGACGGTCACGTCGTTCATTCCAATCGCGTAGTTCACGTCCATGACGCTCGGCACGCCGACGGAACTCGGGTTGTTCAGCGCGATGTTCGTCTGGATTTCGGTTCCCTTCGCGTTCACGGTGCCCCAGTCGGTTTGCACGCCTTCGACGGTCGGCTGTCCGACCGTCACCATTCCGAAGGTGAGCGCCACGCCGAGACCACCGGCACTGACGACGAACAGCGACAGCAGTCCGACGAGGAATTTTCCGAACAGACTACGGACTGCCATGGGATTCCTCCAAAAGTGACGTATCGTCATTCACACAGTTCATTATCGTTGTGGATTCGCACGGAACCCCAAGTAACTTTACCTGTAATTATCCACCCCCGATTCCAGCACGTGGCGTCTATTGATTGGAAATGAGACAGCAATAGACGTACCCACTGTCGGCGGAGTAGTCGAAAAAGCATCACATCTCTCACCGTCCACCGACAGGACGACGCGACTTCGATCGTCTTCCGGGAGCACCCTCGTCACCCGTGCGCGACAGTCCGGATTCGATCCACCGAGTTCGACGTGTTCCGGCCGAACCACCAGCGTTCCGTCCCCTTCGGGATGGGACAAACAGTTACTCCCGGTAAACTGCGCGACGAACCGGGACGCCGGACGCTCGAAAACCGTCTCGGGCGACCCGACCTGTTCGATTCGACCGTCGCGCATCACGGCGATTCGGTCGGCCAGCGCCCGCGCCGTCGTCCTGTCGTGAGTGACGTAGACGGCGGTTTCGTCGGCCAGCAGGTCGGCTAACTCCTCGCGGAGCGACTCCCTCGTCGGCACGTCCAGTGCGGACAGGGGTTCGTCCAGCAGGAAGGCGTCCGGACGAACGAGCAGGGTGCGGGCCAACCCGACGCGCTGTTTCTCGCCGCCCGAAAGCGTCTCGGGAGAGCGGTCGGCGAGGTCGCCGACTCCGAGCACGGCGAGTAGTTCGTCGGGATCGCGCGTCTCGCGGTGGTACGACTCGCCGAACGCGACGTTCTCCCGAACCGTGAGATGCGGGAAGAGCGCGTCCTCCTGAAAGACGAATCCGAGTCCGCGCTCCGCCGAGGGAACCCCCGTCAGGTCGCGTCCGTCGAGCGAGACGGTTCCCTCGTGATCGTGAAAGCCCGCAACCGCCTCCAGCAGGAGCGATTTGCCGCTTCCGCTCGGGCCGAGAACGACCAGCGTTTCGCCGTCGGAAACGTCGAGACGCGATTCGACCGTGAAGTTCGACCCGTCCGCGCTGAACGTCGCACGCACGTCGATGGCGAGGCTCACGGCCAGCCACCCCGGCCATCTCGGTCGTAGGCCAGCGAGCGAACGAGGACGAAGATGCCGACACAGAGCGCGAGCAGGAGGGTCGCAACCGCGCCGCTGGCTTCCAATCCTGACGAGAGGAACGTGTTGTAGATGAAGACGGGCGCGTGTTGGACGCCGGAAATCCGCTCTAGTGCTGGCGGGTAGAACACCGAAACGCTGTAGGCGACGATGGCGACTGCACCGAATTCGGAGACGGCGCGCGCCCACGCCAGCACTCCGCCCGTCACGATGCTCCGGCCAGCGAGCGGCGCGGTGACGCGCCGAAACGTCTCCCACTCGTTCGCGCCGAGGGTGCGGGCGGCGCGCTCGACGCGCGAATCCACGCGTTCGAACCCTTCCCGGGCGGCGTTGACCGCGAACGGCGCGCTGACGAACGTCATCGCCAGCACCATGCCGAACAGGGTGCCGAGAACTCGCGCTCGGGGGAAAATCCCTCGCTGGCCGAACGCGAACAGCACGGCGAGTCCAGCCACGCTGTGGGGGACGACCAGCGGCAAGTCCACGAGGCTCTCGACGATTGCCTGTCCCGGAAACCCTCGACTGAGGAGTACTGCCAGCGGAACGCCCAGCGCGACGGACACCAGTGCGGCGAACAGCGGCGCATACACCGAGAGGAAGAGCGCCTGCTGAACCTCCGGATTCGTCGCCGAATTCAGTAGTGCTTCGGGGCTCTGTCGCGCCACGAGCAGCAACAGCGGGAGCGCGAGCGCCACGAGCAAGACGGTTCCGAGCGTCGCGGCGAGCGCGCCGAACGTGCCACGTCCGCCCGCGAGCGCCAGTGCACCGGCACTCAGCACCGCGAAAATCGCGTAGAGTTCGGGTCGGCCGACTGAAAACGCGAGTGCGAACGAAAGCAGTTGAACCGTGACGACGGCCAGCACCGAGGTTCCGGTTCCGAAGGTGGCCGTCGTCTGCCGGGCGGACTCCGTACTCACGGGTGAGAGCAGAGGCCCGACTGCGAAGTGTTTTTCCCTTAGTGTTCCGCGACCTGCGCCAGTTCCGCGAGTTCCGCCCGAACCTCGTCACTCACTGATCGGTGCGGTCGGCGCGGCGCGCCCGCCGGTGCGCCGCGCGCTTGCATGATGGCTTTCGCGCCGGGGACGCCGTGTTCCGCCGTAACCGCGTGATTCAACTCGACCAGTCGGGCGTTCAACTGGCGGGCCTGTTCGTCGTGGCCGCCCCGATTGAGTCGGTAGATTTCGCTAGCGCGCTCCGGTGCGACGTTCGCCAGCGCGAGGACGCCGCCGTCGGCACCCGCGTCCAGTCCAGCGGCGTAGATGCCCCCGCTCCCCACGAGCAGGTCAAAATCGGCGTCCTCGGTGCGGGCGCGCTCTCGTTGGAGTCGCGTCACGTCACCGCTGGAGTCTTTCATCCCGGCGACGTTGTCGTGTTCGGCGAGTTCGCCGACCAGTTCTGGCGAGAGGGCGACGTCGGTGTACGCCGGAACGCTGTAGAGATAGACCGGAATCGAACTTTCGTCGGCCACGGTTCGGTAGTAGTCGGCTAACCGATCCTCGTCGTGCCTGAAGTAGAAGGGCGTAATGACCAGTGCGGCGTCGGCTCCGGCCTCCGTCGCGAGGTCTGTCTGCCGCATAGTTTCTCGGAGCCCGGGATGACCGGTTCCGGCCAGCACCGGAACGCTCGCCTCGTCGGCGACGATTTCGGTGACGCGGGCACGTTCCTCGACGCTCATCAACTCTGCCTCGCTGTTCGATCCGCAAGGGACGATGAACTCTACACCGCGGTCTTCGACCCACGCGACGAGTTCGCGGAGGTCGGCCTCGCGGAGGTCGCCTTGCTCGTCGAAGGGTGTCAGCAGTGGGACGCCAGTTCCGTGCATGGCTATCATCTCTCGCGCCGCCACCATGAAATCGGTGGTAGCGGTAGAGTCACACGGCTGTCTGACGCGGTTTTAAGTCCTCACCGCGCCCAGTCCGAACCGGGCGCGCACAACACCTCTCTCCCATCCTCCCACTCCGCGCGCCCGGCACACACCATCCCCAATCCTCGCTCTCCCACCCCTCCTCCACTTCGACACCGTCCGCTTCCGATAGCAGGCCGTTCCTGATTCGATATAGCCACGTCCTGCTCACTACAAAGAGAGCCTGCCGCCCCGGCAAACGGTTTATAACAAAGAGGTATCCGGCCTTTCGTACAGTTGCGCCCGACGGCTCGGGCGCGAAGCGTGTCGCAGTCTCGCGGTGGGTTTCCGGCGGGGCCGGGAGCTCTGGCGGCGGGTTGGCTTCCCGCTACAGTGTCACCAATCTCCCCACGAAAGTTCTCGTCCCGGCGACCTTAGAACCCCGCACTGCCCAATCGTTTTTCCATTTTCGACCCGACGAAACTACCGCCAGCTACGCTGAACCCTGCAACCGCTCACGAACCGCCGGGAGGGTGTCCCGTGCGGCGATGAGCGCGACGCGGTCGTTCGGTTCGACTTCAGTTCCGGGAAGCGGAATCGTCATTCGTTCCCGAGTGCGACCGTGGGCGTAGATGCGCGCGTCAGTCGGCAGTTCGATGGCTTCGACGTGCGTCCCGACCAGCGGTGAGTCGTCCGGAATCGTCATCGTCGTCAACTGCAAATTTTCGGTCAGATCGGCGATAACGTCGAAGTCACCGCCGAGGAGGGCGGTCTTCGCTCCCGCTGCGCCGAGGCGTTCGGGGTAGATGACCTCGTCCACGTCGTCGGCGAACTTGTGGTAGATGTCCTCCCGGTAGTCCTCGTCGATGCGCATGACGGTGCGACAGCCGTGATGCTTGCCGACCATGCAGGCCGCGAAGTTGACGTTCAGGTCGCCCGTGAGTCCGCCGATGGCGTCCGCGGAGTCGATCCCCGCTTCCAGCAGGACGTTCTCGTCCGATCCGTCACCCTCAATGGTCTCGAATCCTTCGTTGCGCGCTTGTTGCACCTTCTCGGGATCGGTATCGACGATGACGACGTCGTGTCCTTCCTGGGTGAGTACTTGGACGGTTCGGATTCCCACGCGACCGAATCCCACGATAACAAATCGCATACTGTTGCAGTACGCGGGCGACGACAAAAATACCACGGTCGTTCCGGTAGTTTCCCGATTCCGGCGGGTTCGTTACGCTTCCCGCAGTTCGTACAGCCCGGGTTCGACGCGCGCGCTCTTGTCATCATCACTTTGCACGTAGAGTTTGCCGTCAACGATAGCAGACGTCTCCCAGACTCGGTGGTGTCCGCGGTCGTGGAGCCAGCGCGTTTCGCCGGCTTCCGCGTCGAAGGCGTAGACCTTGTTGTAATCCGTGCCCACGTACACGACGCCATCGGTGACGGCCGGGCCGATCCACTCGTACACCGTTTCGTCGGTTCGACTCCATTTCACGCTCCCGTCGGTGAGATTTAGAGCGTAGAACTGCCCGTCCTTCCGAACCGAATCCCCGGTCACGTCCCCGAGATAGACGGTACCATTTGCGACCGCCACGGACGACCACCCGTCGACGGCTCCGTTTTCGAACCGCCAGCGTTCCCGTCCGGTCTCGGCGTCGAGTGCGAACAGGTACCGCTTTTCGTCCCCGACGATGACGGTACTATCCGCAGCAGCCGGCGTCATCGTGCCGAACACCCCTTTGACTCCGTCGTCGAACGTCCATCGCTCGTTTCCAGTCCGTTTGTCGAAGGCGTAGAATCCTCCCTCCTCCACGGTGAGGTAGACAGTATCATCGGCGACCGTTGCTGCCGAGAGGCTCTTCCTTCGGAGATCTTTCCTGACGTTCCACTTCACCGCACCGCAAGTCGCGTCGATCGCGTATAGCCCCGCGTCTTTCGCCGGGGCGGCGTCGTAGCCGAACGAGGCGTAAACGGTTCCCCGGTCGATCACGGCTCCGATGGGATTTCCGGTGTTGTCGTATTCTTCGGTCCATCGTTCGCTTCCGTCGTCGGTCGAAAACGCTTGGGCGATCCCGTTACCGGACGAACCTTGCCTTCCGGTGTAAACGACCTCGTCTTCTACGACCAATGGATTGTACTCACCGGTTCGTTGCCATCGAACGCTTCGATCGGTGTAATCCCACGCATAAAGCCTGTATTCGTGTTCGTTCTCGTCTCCCAGATTCACGTCCACGAAATAGAATATCGCACCATCGCCCGCGACGACCCCACCGATTCGATTCACCGATTCGCCTTCGTCGAGGTTCACGACGTTCGTCGCTTCGACGCCGTGTTTCGGTCCGGTCGCAGTCGGGTTGTAGCTCGTATGAGCGGGGTCGTACTGCGGGTTCGGCCACGCCGCCTCTCCGCCGTCGTCGTCTCCATTCCTCGTTTTCCGTTTTGCATCCGTCGCCATCGGGACGCTAGCCGCGCCAGCGACGACACCGACCACTTTCAGAAACGTTCGCCGTGAACCGTCGATTAGTTTCGACATCGTATTTTCTATCGAATAAACAGGAGTTTACTATATGCTACATAATCACGAAGATAACATCAGTTCGGTGAAATACGAACGAGTTGTATAAGTAATAGTATCGATCCTTCTTGTCAAATATCCGTTGGTGATTTACAGGCCTCGAAATCGGGATACTACGCCCCATTTCGAGAATATATAATACATATAAATAGACATTTTTCCGTCTGCTTAGTGTTGTCTCTCGTTATCGGAAATATAATGTGATTTTTTTGCAGTCGTCGAGTCCAAAGAACACGTCCCGTCGAGAGTAATTATGTCGCTCGGACTGACATCGTTCGCGCGCGTATCGGGCGGCGCGTCGATGCACGCCTCGGTCCACCTCGTCGGTTGCGGCCGTGCGCGCCGAAAAACCCCGAAAGACGGGGGAAGCGGTTAGTTCGCGGAGACGACAACGCTGGCGGTATCAGTGTCGCCATCGGGGTCGGTAATTCGGAGCGTCACCTCCACAGACTCGCAGTCCGGGACGGTCACTTCGACCGAGTGGCCGGTTGCGTCGTACTCGCCGTCGCCGTCGGTATCCCACTCGTGTTTCGACCCTTCGTCCGTATAGCAGGTCGAGCAGGTTTCGAGAGTGACGGTGTCGCCCACTTCGACCTCGTCCAAGCTTGGCGTCGCTTCGATGCAGGCTTCCGGCGGTTGGTC
Organism: uncultured Haladaptatus sp.; assembly: GCA_964399275.1. GTDB lineage: Archaea > Halobacteriota > Halobacteria > Halobacteriales > Haladaptataceae > Haladaptatus. Next base: position 14,066 of record CAYNQM010000035.1, on the reverse strand, counting down.
GTCCGAGTCGCCTTCCTCGTCGCCGTATTCGAGGACGTGAAGCACTCCATCGAACAGCTCTTCTTGTTCCCTATCATCAGGGACGGGATACGTCGCCGTGTACACTCGTCCGTCCACAACGACGGGTGCTCCGGCGGCAGAGCCGTACCCGTCGAAGTCGTCGCCGCCGAAAGTGTACGTCCATTTTTGCTCGCCGCTTTCCGCATCGACCGCCATGACGAGCGCGCCTTTCGTGTTGTCTTCGGACGGAACTTGACCGCCGATGTAGAGGACGCCATCAGCCAGCGTCGGCGAACTCGCGTTTCGTACGCCCACTTCCTGTTTCCACTGCACTTCACCGGTCTTCGAATCGAGTGCCGTCAGGATGTACCCCTCGTGGTACTCTCCGAAGTACACCGACCCGTCGCCGACGGTAATCGAGCTGAAGGTGCTCCCTCCTCTTTCGGTTTCGTGTCTCCAGACGGTCGATTCTTTGTCCGCCAACATCGCCTTGATGCCCATCGGGTCTTCGGAACCCCAGAAGGTACCGTACACCAACCCGTCTTCGACCGCGTGTTCCTCTTCGTTGTGCAGGGTGTCCGTCCAATACGCCGACCCGTCCTCGGGATTTCGTGCCGTTCCGCTGTCGTAGTAGAGGGTTTCGTTTCCGTAGAACACGTCGCTCGAAAGACCCTGCTTCTTCCAAATGACATCTCCCGTGTCGGCATCGTAGGCGGACTCCGAACCCGTGTACACTCGTCCATCGACGACGACCGGCGTCCCGTATCGGTTGTCCGTCAGTTTCCACTCGGTCTCGCCGGTTTCCGCGTTGAGCGCGTAGGACGCGTCTTTTTTGTCGTCCTTGCCGGTCGCTCCGACGAATACGGTTCCGTCGGCGACGGTCGGAGTATCCGGTCTCGCGAGGTCGTCCCGCCTCCACTTTTGCTCGCCGGTCTTCGCGTCGTAGGCCACGACGTAGCCTTCGCTCTTTTCGTACCCGCTCGTCCGGACGGCGAGGAACATCGCTCCGTCCACGACTACCGGTTCGGTGTACTCCATTTTTCCACCGATGTCTACCGACCAGTCGGTCGTCGCACGTGGGGTCGGCCCACTATCCGTCGTGGAACCGGTGCGTCCGAAATTGCCGCGGTACGTCGTCCAACCGGAGTCTGCGTTGCCGCCGTTATCTGTATCGTTGCTGTCGCTATTGTCGTCTTGTTGTGCGAGAACCACGCCGGTTCCACTCAGTCCCGTCGCACCGACTGCGACGCCGACCGTCTTGAGAAACGTTCGTCTGTCATTCGAGGGCATGCGACTACGGGTTTCTGACTTTGCCTCTTTCCTATAATTATATTAAATTGATATTTATGTGGGTTATGTTTCGTTTAACCGCACATATCACACAAAACCCATAAAAATCCGGAATCGGGTCAGTGTGCAGAGATAGCGATGGTCTCGTGGTCGGAGACTCCGTCCGCATTGGTAACTTTGAGGGAGACTTGCAACGTCTCACAGCCCGGAACGGTGACGGTGACGGTTTCGCCGTGTTCGTTGTCGTTCGCGCCGTCGCCGTCCATGTCCCAGTCGTACGTGAGTTGGTCGCCGGTTGGGTCGGTCGAACACGAACCGTCGAGCGTGATTTCGTCTCCGGCGGCCACATCGCACTCACGGGGATCTGGTGACGCTTCGATGCACGCTTCGGGAACCAGTGCGCCCCTTCTTTCGTCTCCGATTCGGTAGTCGGCGTCCGGTCGCTCGTCACAGGATTCGAGAACGAACAGTTCCGATTCCGCGTCACTCGCGTACTGGGAGTCTGCTTCGAAGGTCGGAACGTAGATTTTCTCTCCGTCAACGACGGGCGTGCTGGCAGTCTTCCGGCTATCCATCACGTAACTCCATTTGGACATGCCGCCGTCCTCTTCGATGGCGTACACGAACGCCTTGTAGTTGATTGGAACCGGGTCGGGTTCCGATTCGGGGGCGTACCGACCGCCGAGATACACGGTTCCGTCGGCGACTACTGGGTCGCCGAACATGTGGGCAACCGAGTTGAATGACCATTTGGGCGCGCCCGACCCAGCGTCTTGTGCGAAGAGTGTCTGTTCAGCGTTCAGTGTGTTGGGTGCGTTGGGATGGTGGTATTTCAGGCAGAACACGGTATCGTCGGCGACTGCGACCCTGCTCACGTAGCTGTCTATGTCGTCGCCTCCGACGACTGGGAACTCCCAGAGGTCGTCTCCGTCGTCCGCCGACCACCCTTTTATCCAGAACTCGGTTCCGGTGTCACCGGGGACGGTGCCGTACACTAGTCCATCACTGAAGGTTTGCAGTGGCAGCGCGCCGTATTCATTCCCGCTTACGTCGATACTCCACTTCTCCGAGCCGTCGTCGGCGTGCAACGCAGTTCCATCGGTCACGAACAGCGTTCCGTCACCGTAGCACACTTCACCACTGGCGTCGCTGTTCTCCCAGACCGTCTCTCCCGTTTCAGGGTCGAGTGCGACCGTTCCGGATTCGTTCGAATACTCGCTGTAGGCAGTGTACAACCGGCCGTCTGCAAGAACCGGGTCTTCCCACTCGACATGGTCACCGCGACTCCACTTCGTCTCGCCCGTCTCGGCATCGAGCGCGAACAAGCCGTCTTTCTGTTCGGATGCTTGGCTTCCCGGCGGGTTAGTGCCGAAGTAGAGCGTCCCGTCGCCAACCGTCGGCGTTTTCGGCGCGGGAAGGTCGGTGTGTTTCCACAGTTCGTCGCCCGTTTCGGTGTCGTAAGCGGCGACGAAGCCGTCGCTCGCATACGTTCCGGTGTCCGTAGCAACTGCGAGATACAGCGTTCCGTCGTGCAGAACAGGCTCGACGACGTGCGACCGAATCCCCACACGCATCGCCCCGCCGACATCCATCGACCAGTCCGTCGTGGCGTAGGGGGTCGGGCCGCTGTCGGCGGTCATCGCGGTTCGCGTCGAACCGCCGCGGAAGGCCGTCCAACCCTCGAGACTGGTTTCGTCTCCATAGTCATCGTCGTCCTGCTGTGCCAGCGTGATACCGGCTCCAGTCAGCCCTGCTGCACCGACCGCGACGCCGGCCGTCTTGAGAAACGTCCGTCTGTTTTCGTTTGGCATGTGCGCGCAAATATCGATTCTCTTCTCTCTTGTCTATAGTTCAGTTAATTAGGTGATGAACAGTCTTAGTTGTCATCTAATCGTTCAGAGTCAGAATGGTTTTATGTGTTATACGTTACGTTCAAAGACCACGACTGGGCGAACTGTCGCGGCTCGTAGAACCACCTCCATCTGACCGTCGTAGCCGCTATTGGCCATTATAGATGCAGAATTCAACTAAGATACAGCAAGCCTAGGCCGGGATTTGAACCCGGGCTCTCGTCCTTACCAAGGACGCGCTTTACCGCTAAGCTACCCAGGCGCAGGCATCTACTTCTACACACGGAACCGTCTTTAGGCGTTTCGATTCGCGTCAGGTATCAGTGGCCGACGGGGACGCCTCGTCCACCTTGTTCGGTCGTCGTCGTGACAGCTTCAGGAGTCTATCCAGCGTGTCCTCCGGAAGCGTCGTCCCGGACTCGCGTTCGCTGACCGAGGCGGCGAGGTGTTCGGCGTACCGCCTGACTCCGGTGAGTCTGTCCCCGCCTGCGGCGGTCGTTCCGGCGATGATAGCCAGCTCGAACACATCGGTTTCAAGTCCGTGTTCGCTCCGCCCTTCGGTCTGGTCGCGCCCGAACGATTTGACGGTCTGTACCGCCGTGTCGGCGGCTTCCGTGCGAGCGAGAAGCGAGAATCCACGGGAGACCATCACGTCCGCGGCTAAGACGGCGATGTTGCTCTCGGTGTGCGGCGGCTCCGCGTCCCACGGTTCGTCGTGGGCGAGCGTTCTGGTGAGTTGCAATCCCTCGTAGATGAGCTGCACGCCTGCGGCGCGACGCTCGATTTCGGACGTGCTGACGCCGCCGTCAGTTGCTCGCACGCTCAGCAATGTCAACACACCCGGCAGTATCCCCGACGACTCCAGCAGTCCGTCGATATAATCGCGGAGTCGCGCTGGCGTAATGTCCCCGACAGCCTCACGCGCGGCACCGCGCGCCCGGACGGCCTCTTCCATTAATCGGGGCTTACAACGGGACTGCCAAAGACCTTTGGAAAGCGTCGTCAAGAGTGTGTATGATTCGCGTAACCGACGATGACAAAATTCGGATTATCACCATCGACCGACCGGAGTCCCGGAACGCGCTCACCGAGAGCGGCCTCGACGACCTCGCGCGTGCCGTTCGAACCGCCGACCAATCGGTCGTCTACCTCCACGGCGAGGGGTCTGCGTTCTGCGCCGGGGCCGACCTCGACGTGGTCGCAGGACTTGACCGCGAATCGGCGGAAGCGTTCGCGGAGCGCGGCCAGCGTGTCGCGGACGCCATCGAGCGCGCCGAAAGCGTCGTCGTCGCCGGAATCGACGGCTTCGCACGTGGCGGTGGCGTCGAACTCGCTCTCGCCTGCGACCTGCGCGTTGCCACCCCGGAAGCCACGTTCGCCGAACCGGGAGTTCGACTCGGTATCTTCGGCGCGTGGGGTGGTACCGCTAGACTCCCCGAAATCGTCGGCTTGGGTGACGCTCTCGACCTCGCACTGTCGGGCCAAGTCGTGTCCGCCGAGGACGCCCACAGGATGGGGCTGATTTCCCGCATTACCGACGACCCGCAGGAGGTTGCGGCGGAAATCGCAGAAAACGCTCCCGAGGCGCTCCGAGTCGTCAAACGGCGCGTTCGAGACCGTTCGTCGGTGGAGGTGCAGGCCGCCCGCGAAGCCGAGGCCTTCGGCGAACTCGTGGCCGAACACGCAGAGAACATCGCGGCGCAGCGCGACTGAGAAGCGAGTCGTGAAACTCGAGATTACAGCGATTCGGGCGACGGCGGCACGGCGCGCTTGTGCTCGCTTCGGTCGAACATCGACTCGATTCGCTCCACGTCCGTCTCGCTCACGCCGTTGACCTGCCGAGCGGTCGCGGAGACCGACAGCGGCCCATCGACGTGCAGTGCCAGCACCGCGTCGAGCGTGTCGTAGTCGATGCCGAGTTCGTCCTCGTCGGTCTGGCCAGACCACAGTCCGGCGGTGGCCTCCTTTTCGGCCAGTTCGTCGGGGACGCCGACGTGTTTTGCGAGTTGGCGCACCTGCTGTTTGTAGAGGTTACCGATTGGGTGGCAGTCCACAGCCCCGTCGCCGTACTTCGTGAAGTAGCCGACCAACGCCTCGGTTCGGTTTCCGGTGCCGAGCACGAGCGCGCCTTGGTGATTCGCAACGAGGTAGTTCAACACCGCTCGCGTCCGGGCGCGGGCGTTGCCGACCGCCATCTGGTCGCCCTCGGCCTCGCCGTAGGCGTTCAGGAACTGGTCTACGATGGGGTTGATTTCGAACACGTCGTAGGAAATTTCGAGCTCTTGTGCGACCCACTCCGCGTCGGTCATGTTGTCCTCCCGACTCACTGCACCGGGCATGACGAGACCGTGGAGATTCTCCTTTCCGAGTGCCTCCACGGCGAGATAGGCCGTCAGCGTGCTGTCGATACCGCCCGACAGTCCGAGGACTGCCGAATCCGTGCCTGCCTCTGCGACCATCTCGCTGATGAAAGTAGTAATGTGGTCGCGGTGGGCGTCGAGTTCCGACTCCGAGAGTTCGATGTCTATCATGTTCGGCTATTGGTCGCGTGATGACTAAAGTTGCCCCGACTGCGGTGAATTTCTGGACGAACGTTTGCTGGCGCTACGTTGAAATGGTATCAGGCTGTAGTAGCGTTGTACTCGTTCGACCGCACCGGTGTCCTGCTGAACGAAGTGAAGCAGGGCTCGGTGCGAGGAACGTAGTGACGAGCGCGCCGGTGGTCTAGTGGTAGGACATGAGCTTCCCAAGCTCATAGCCCGGGTTCGACTCCCGGTCGGCGCATACATCTACGGCGTATATCCTATTCAGCTGACAAGGATGTTCGTGTCTACTACGACACCAACGGCGGTGCCGTTACTTTCGCTCTCGCACCCGTTGTAGCACTTGCTCCGTGAATTCCCGCTCGAAAACCTTGTCAGGAAGTTCGCCAAACCAATCTGCATTCTCGATTGGCTCGCCGGGTTCTCCCAAGTCATCTCCAACCTCAGTTGACTCTGGCTGCGCCGAAAACATCACAAACAGAAACGAACGTGAATCTCCATTGCACTGAACGATATTCTCCACAATGGCGTGTGGTCGGTCGGGTGTAACCGAGACACTGGTTTCCTCACGAATCTCTCTGATCACGGCTTCACGGAGCGATTCTCCGGGTTGAGCGCTCCCACCGGGCACGAGCCACAAACTGTCGCCACTGTGGTAGGCGAGGAGGACACGCTCAGCATCATCTAACACGATTGCCGAGACTACCCACCCGGCAGTGAACGCTTCGTTCTCTTCAAGAGTTACAAACGTCTCCGGGTCAACATCCTTCTCTATGCGTTTCTCAAGGAGGTCATCATAGCGTTGACGGGGATCAACGATATCCATACTGTTAGCGTCCGGATCGAATCGCATTGTTTCTCACACGAACTGCACGCCGTCGATTTCGAAGCGTTCGCCACCCTTTGCACTTTCGGTCAGCGTAATCGGCCAGTCGTGTGCCTTGACGATTTCTTTGACGATGCTGAGCCCGAAGCCGGTTCCCTCGTCGCCTGTCGAGAATTCTGCTTGAAACGCTTTTTTGGCGTCTCCACTCTGTACTCCCGGTTCGTCGTCTTCGAAGTAGAAACCCGTTTCATCGTCCAGCAGTCCGACGCGGCCCGTCGCGTCCGTATCCGCGTGCTCGACCGTATTTCGAAGGAGGTTTTCGAACGTCTGTTGGAGGAGGCTGTGACTTCCGACGACCGCTTTCATCTCGTCGTCGATGGACAGCGAGAGGGAATCCGTCGCCGCGGTTGCCCACGCATCGTCGATGACGTGCCGGAGATTGACTGGTTTGGAGTCGATGTCCTGTCGTTCGATACGGGCGAGTGACAGCACGTCGTCGATGAGTACGTCCATTCGATTCAGTGCGGTTTCCGCGCCGTCTAAGTGCTCCTGTAGGTTCTCGGGCTCTTCCCGAGCAAACTCGATGTACGCTTGTGCGACGGTTATCGGATTGCGGAGGTCGTGAGCGACGACGTTTGCGAAGTCGTCGAGACGGTTTCGTTGCCACGTGAGTTTGGCCTCCGCTGATCGCGCTCCAGTTCGTAGCTAATCCACTTCCCCATCAAATCGACGAGTGCGATGTCCCAGTCGGAGAACTGCTCCGCCCGAACGGTTCGGTCGTAGAAACAGAATGTTCCGTACACTTCCTCGTTGACCACGACCGGGGTTCCGATGTAGCACTGGACACCTATGTCGGTGAAGCCTGCGCGGGAGGTCAGTTCGGGGGCCTCGGCCTCGATGTCGGCCAAGACGAGCGTTTGGTCGGTATCGATGGCGAATTCGCAATTCGTCTCTTCGAGGGGGACGACGTCGCCGGATTCGGTCGCTCCGCTGGAGTCGTGGACGACTTCGAAGACGTAGTCGTCGTCTTCCACGTAGGAAAGCGCCCCACATTCGGTTCCGAGTGCTTCGTGCCCAATCTTCAGTAGTTTCTCTACTTTGCCTTCCGGCGTTTCGTCCTTGTCGGAGATAACGCGGTAGATACTCCTGAGAGGCTCTGTTGAAATCCCATTCGAGCGACGGTATTCGGAGGAGGGAAGCGGGTCAGCCGTTGTACAGCGACATGCTCTCAATCGTCAGTTAGCCAAAATAGTTCTTCAATTGGGACATCAAAGTGATCAGCGAGTTTCAGGGCCAATTCTAAACTCGGGTTGTACTTACCGGTCTCGATAGCATTAATTGTCTGGCGAGAAACGCCCATCTCGATTGCTAGCTCCTCTTGCGTGAGATCGTGCTTTGCACGGTAGACTTTCAATTCGTTGTTGACCGACATCTATAGCCCATAAAAGCGATAGTACGCTAATGACCCGAAATAAACTACAAAACCGCAGACGAGGCTAACGGGCCACGCAAGTTCGAATCCGCCCCACTGTGCAATCTGATTGGTGATCTTCTGGGGGAGGAACATGCCGAACGCGACATACAGTGACGGTATGAGTGTCATTGACCAGAATGCATTAAACCCTGCGCGGTACTGCGCCTCTTTCATGCGTTCGTCGCGGACGATATCTGGCCGCTCAATCGCGCGGTAGAGTCGATAGCCACCGCCGATCATTACGAGACCGATGACGATTGATCCGATCCCAAAGAGAGTCTCTCCAAGCCACACAAGTGCGATACCACCGAGTAGCCACACAGGTGCAAGAAGGGCAACGAAGCCGAGACGGAAGACACCGATTTCGTCATCTGTTTCATTGTCTGAGAGGGCCATGTAAACATACCTTTACTCTTTGTCCATATTACTTTACTGTTCCGTAGCCTCCTGTGACCTCCGTAATCCGGTACCGTCTGAATCGGGGTTCAATCGAAGGTTCCGGAAACCGTCCACTGCGCGCAACTTGTCGTCACGGCTCGTCGGCGAAACAACGTCCGAAATCGCGGTTCTCCAGCACTGAGAGCAGTTCGGTCGTCTCCTCCGTGCCGAACTTCATCGGCCTGCGCCACCACGGGCCCTTCCCCGAATCGCTGGATAATTCCGTCACGACCCGATTCGCTTCCGACCCCGTTTCGGAACTGCTCAGCGGAACCGCACGTTCGAGCAGGCCGGATTCTCCGTCCGCCCCCTCCAGCAACACTTCAGCATCGAATTCCTCCCGTTTCACGTGCGCGTTGTTTTCGAAAATCTTCCTTCGCCCGTCTTCTAACCCCGGAAATTCCGCCCCGGAAATCGGCGCGCTGGCCAGCCGAAACTGACCGATGATGTACGTTCCCCAGTCGGGAGCTATCCACTCGCGTTTCGACTCGCCGACCGCCGAGAGCGTCGCGTAGAAGAAGACGTAATCGCCCTGTTCGAGTTCCAACAGTGGCCGGGCTTTCACGCCGAACGGGTCGCCGTAGGTGTAGCGTTCACAACACGGATACTCCGCAAACTCCGGGTCGAGGTGTACGGGGAGCTCTTTCGCACCCTCCGGCAGTTCGACCGAGAGCTCGAGGTCGGCGTAGGTCGGCACCGAGCAGTCGGTCGGTTCGGACTCCGGAATCGGGACGTATTCGAAACGTCCATCCGAGAAAATCGGGCCGCGGACGCCGGGCTGGTTGGTGTTCGCGGCAACGTTGATGGCGACGGCGCGGGGCATAGCTCCGAGTGGGAGCGCGGACGGCAAAAGCGTGGCTACCACACGCCGAGCGGTTCGACGCACTCCCGGCAGAAGGTGTACTCGGAACCGTTTTCCGTACCGCAATGCGGACACGAACGTACGCTCGGGTCGCTCTCGTTGAACTCTTCGAGGACACTTTCCTTTCGAATCTCGTCCGGTGTACGTCGCTCGGGACTCGATGGCGTGGACTGGAGGAGCGGCGAATCCTCGTCGCTCCGGAGGAAGCGATAGATGAGTAGCTGTAGTCCCGCGAAGAGGACGACGTACAGGACGATCCACCCCCAGATGTTCATGCTACATGATGGCATACGTCGTCATGATACTTGGTAGCTTCGCACAATCTTGTCCGACGGTTTTAGAACGCTCGCTGATGCTTCTCGGGAAGGCGGTTTCTTACTCAAAGCGGCCGGTCGAAATCGGATTTACGCGGGTTGCAGTTTGAGCACGCGGTCGTCTTGCGGGGCCGGACTCTCCGTGCGTCCGTCTCGGTTGCTGGTCGTCACGTACAGGTGGTCGTCCGGGCCGGTGAATACTGTTCGGAGACGCCCGTACTTACCTTCCAGCAGTCGCTCCTGTTCGACGACGTTTCTGCCGTCGGTTCGAACCCGGTGGAGGTGCTGGCCCGCGAGCGTCCCGAAGAAGAAGTCGCCCTGCCATTGGGCGATGGGGCCGTCGTAAAACGTCGCACTGCCGGGTGCGATGGTCGGCGTGTACGTCGCAATCGGGTCGGTGAACTGTCCGTCGCTTCCTTTTCCCGTGACCTCGGGCCAGCCGTAGTTGTTCCCGGCTTCGAGGACGTTGATTTCGTCGTCCGTGTCGGGGCCGTGTTCCGTGCTGAACAGCGTTCCATCGCGAAACGCGAGTCCTTGCGGATTGCGGTGGCCGTAGGTGAACACTTCGTTGTCGAAGGGATTGTCGGGATGTGGGCTTCCGTCGAGCGAGAGCCTGAGCACTTTTCCGGCTAGCGACTGTTTGTTCTGTGCTCGTTGCCCGCTTCCCGCGTCGCCCGTCGTGACGTACAGGGCGTCGTCGTGAATCGCGAGTCTGCCGCCATCGTGGATAGACCCGCCGGGAATGTCGTCGAGGATAATCCGCTCCCGCCGAAACCCGTCGTCGGCTCTGTGCTGGACGACTCGGTTTCGGAGTTCGCCTCGCGATTCGTAGGTTTGGTACGTGTACGCGATACTCTCGTCGTTCGGATGGAAAACGAGACCGAGAAGGCCACCTTCGCCGCTGTGAGCTATCCGTCCGGTGATGTCCGCGACGACCTTGTTTTTGGGCAGGATTCGCCGAATCCGTCCGGGTCGTTCAGTGACGTAGAGTTCGTTACTGGAGACGAAACTGGCTCCCCACGGGATTTCGAGATTCATCGCGACCGTCTTGATGCGCACCCCTCGTTCCCCATTCATGGTCGAAGTCCGCGTTGCATCGCCCGGCGACTCCGCACAGCCAGCGAGTCCGCTGATGCCGAGTGCCGCTAACCCGAGGTACGTGCGCCGTCGCATAATCCGCTCCACGACCCCCCGGGAGAAAAACAGTGCGGGTTAGTTCGACTGATGAAGGCCGCGTTTGAATTCGTCGAACTGCTCCATGTCGTCGGGCAGGTCGTACTCGATTCGCCGCGACTCTTTCTCCGTCGGCGGAACGTCGTCCAGCGGCACGGCGTCGTCCTCCCAGGCGGGTTTTATCTTGACGCTCTTTGCAGGCATGCCGACCGCGACGTGGTGGTCAGGGACGTCGCTTTGGACGACGGCACGCGCACCGACGATGGCGTTTTCGCCGATTTTCATCCCCGCGCGAATCATCGAATCGTAGGTAAGACGCGCGTCGTCCTCGATAATCGTGTGGAAGTTCGCCACTTCGGTCTGGTCAACCACGTCGTGGTCGTGGGTGTAGATGTGGACGCCGTCCGAAATCGAACATCGGTCGCCAATCGTTAGCTTGCCGCGGTCGTCCAGATGCACGTCGTCATGGATGACGGTGTTGTCGCCGACGGAAATGTTGTGCCCGTAGGTCATCGTGACGCCCTTGAAGATGCGGAGGTTGTCGCCTGCATCCTCGAAGAGGTGGTTCGCGAGCATTTGCCGGAAGCGCAGGGCGAACTCGATGTTGTCGGCCATTGGCGTCGCGTCGAACTGCCGCCAGAGCCACTGGAGGTGCTTGGATTCGCGGAACTTCGCTTCGTCCTTCTCCGCGTAGTATTCGCTTTCGAGCGTCGAATTACACGGGTCGTAGCTCTGGAGGCGTACCTGCTCGGCGGTCGAAACCGGTTCGCCGTTCTGCCACGCTTCGTAGGCTTCGCGGTCGCCGTGCAGGTCTACGAGCACGTCTTCGACCACGCTGCAGGTGTCCTCGTCGCTGGCGAGTCGTTCGTCTACTTCCTCGATAAACCCGCGTACGCCTGCCTCGGCGGACTCCGGGAGTGTGACGTGTCGCTTTGTCATATGCTTATTTCACCTGCTGATTTCTTATAGGTTAGTTACTCTTCGGAAGACATGGGGGTTTTGGTTGCGGCGGGGAGTGTGACTTCTTGCCGTCGTCGTCTTTCACTGTGATCCGGGCGACTGTTCGGCGGACTGTTCGTTGGATTAACTCCCTGTCTGTGTCTGGTTCGTGGTACTAGCTACTGCCGACTCCACTCAGACTGCAACTGAACTGTTCGTGAGGTGGAGTCTCTCGGCTCTTTCCGTTTTTCGCTGATGCTAGCTGTTGCCGACTCCAATCGCTAACGTGAGTTCCACAAATCCTCAATATCTGCCGACGGTCAAACTAGAATCGTCGAACGACCGGTCTACAAATCCTCGTCTAGCCCCACTTCTCGGTACGCTTTGGCCTATCGCCGACGGACTGCACGCACAGGGACTCCTCGCGAGCACCGAGTGCTTCGACGGCGGCCTCGGCACTGGCGACGGTCGTGAAGTACGGCACGTCTTCCTCGACGGCCATCTCCAGTGCCTTGCGGTCGTCGGTGACGAGCAGGTTCACGTCTCCGGCGCGAACCGCGTCAGCGGTGTTCTCGAACTCGGCGAGGTCGTAGTAGTCGCCGAAGCCGTCAACGTCGAGTTCCACAACTGCAGTACCTTCCTCGGGCAGGGCGTTGTACGCCGCCGACTGGGCCTTCTCGTAGGCTTTGCCAAACGAGTCGGCGGTGCCCATCACCTCGCCTGTGGACTTCATCTCCGGCCCGAGACGCGGATCAGAGCCCTGAAGACGGTCGAAGGGGAGCACAACCTCCTTGACGCTCGTCTGCTCGGGAATCTGCTCTGTGACGTCGAGTTCGTCCAGCGTGTTTCCGGCCATCACCTTCGCGGCAAGTTTGGCGATTGGGACGCCCGTCGCCTTCGAGACGAACGGAACCGTGCGCGAGGAGCGCGGGTTGGCTTCGAGAACGTACACTTCGCCATCTTGTACAGCTAATTGCACGTTCATCAGTCCAACTGTGTCGAGGGCGCGAGCGATGTCTTCGGTCACTTCGCGCACGCGGGTCAGCGTTGCCTCGTCCAGCGACCGAGGTGGAATCATGCAGGCCGAGACGCCGCAGTGAACCCCCGCCCTCACGACCTGATCCAAGAAGCCCCCCATGACGATGTTCTCGCCGTCCGAGACGGCGTCAACGTCCAGTTCGACCGCGTCCGCGAGGAACTCGTCCACGAGGATTGGTTTATCCGGGGAGACGCGAACCGCCTCCTCGATGTACTCTTTGAGTTCTTCGTCGTCGTACACCACGTCCATGGCACGGCCACCGAGGACGTAGGACGGGCGCACGAGCACGGGATAACCGATTTCGTGCGCGAGGTCGAGGGCCTCTTCCTCGCTCGTCGCGCTTCCGCCGGTCGGTTGCGCGATGCCCAAGTCGTCCATCAGGCGGTTAAAGCGGTCGCGGTCTTCCGCGAGGTCCATCGCGTCCACCGTGGTTCCCAGAACCTCGCAGTCGAGACCTCTGCGCTCGATTTCCGTTTCGAGTGGGTGGCCGATGTCCACGGATGTTTGGCCGCCGAACTGCACCATCACGCCGTCGGCGTTCGTCGCCTCGATAACGTCGGCGACTTCCTCGGCGGTGATGGGTTCGAAGAACAGGCCGTCGGAGGTGTCGTAGTCGGTCGAGACGGTTTCGGGATTATTGTTCACGACGTGGGCCTCGATGCCCATCTCGCGCAGGGCGCGCACTGCGTGAACGGAACAGTAGTCGAACTCGACGCCCTGCCCGATGCGAATCGGGCCGCCGCCGACCACGACGACGCTCTCCACGTCGGTATCGACTTGGAGTTCGTCGCGTCCCGAGAAGTTCGTTTCCAGCGCGGAGCGCGCGGAGTAGTAGTACGGCGTCGATGCCGCGAACTCGCCCGCACAGGTATCGACCTGTTTAAACGCGCGCTTTGGGGCCGAGGTTTCGACCGCACCCACGTCTGCTCCCGCCATGGTTGCGACTTCTTGATTCGTGAACCCTTTCTCGGCGGCGGGGTCGAAGTTGCCCGCTTCCGCGGCTTCGACGGCGTCCGCGATGCGCTCGTAGCGCTCGACGTACCAACTCTCGATTCCGGTGAGGTCGGCGACCTGTTCGGCGGTGTAGCCGCGCTCGAACGCCTCGAACATCGCGTAGGGGCGGTCGGGCGTCGGCGTTTCGAGGTAGTCGGCTTCGAGTTCCGAATCGCTCACGTCGGCCCAGTCAACGCCGGGTTCGTACTCCGAACTGCGGAGGGCTTTCAGCAGGCTCTCCTCGAAAGTCCTGCCGATTGCCATCGCCTCGCCCGTCGATTTCATCGCCGTGCCGAGTTCGAAGTCCACGTCGTCGAACTTGTCC
>CAYNQM010000034.1:0-26237 GCA_964399275.1 uncultured Haladaptatus sp. | reverse complement strand
CGATTCCATCTGTTCGCGGAGTTCGCGCGGCATCTCCGCGTAGACGTGGTTGAAAATTTCCTTGGAGTCGGGACGCTCGACCGCTTCGGCCTCGTCGATGGCGTCGGCGACCTGTTTTTTGATGTCCTTCTCGATGGCGTCCACGCCTTCGTCGTCCAGCAGACCGTTGTTGCGTAGGAACTTCTCCATGCGCGGAATCGGGTCTTTCTTTTTCCACTGCTGAACTTCGTCGTCGTCACGGTAGACCGTCGGGTCGTCGGCGGTCGTGTGCGCACCGAAGCGATACTGCACTGCCTCGATGAGCGTCGGACGCCGCTCGTCCTCACCGGGGTTTTTGGCCTTTTTGATGGCCTCTTTCGTCACTTTGTACACCGCGAGTGGGTCCATTCCATCGACCTGTACGCCCTCGAATCCGTAGGCCTGCGCTTTCTGTGCGATAGTCGCACTTGCGGTCTGGCGCTCTCGGGGAACCGAAATCGCCCACTGGTTGTTGTTACAGAAGAAAACGGAGGGAGTGTCGAAAACGCCCGCGAAGTTCAGTCCTTCGTGGAAATCGCCCTCGCTCGTGGCTCCGTCGCCGAAGTAACAGAGGAACGCCTTGTCCTCGCCCTTCAGTTTCGAGGCCCACGCCGCGCCCGTTGCGTGCGGGATTTGCGTCGCGATTGGCACTGCGACGGTGAAGATGTTGGAGTCCTCGGGAACTTCGTTGCCTGCTTCGTGGCCCATCCAGTAGAGCATGGTCTGCTTGAGCGAGAGACCACGGACGAGCGCCGCACCGTGCTCGCGGTAACTCGGGAACATCCAGTCGTCGTCCGAGAGCGCGTAGGCGCTCCCGATTTGTGCTCCCTCCTGTCCGGAGAGAGGTGGGTAAGTTCCCATTCGGCCTTGACGCTGGAGGCTGACTGCTCGTTCGTCGAAGTGACGGGCGAGGCGCATCTGGTGGTAGATGTCCACCAGTTCTTCGTCGGAGAGGTTCGGTACCTCTGCCCCATCCCGAACCGTGCCATCCTCGTCCAGTATCTGTACTCGTTCCTGGGGGTCTCGATGTACGATGCTCACGGTCGAACCCATCCTGACATATGCGAAAAAACTCTCGCACAGGTTATAGGGTTTTCGTAATTAACTTCCCATAGGAACTGCTCAGTCTGCCATTTTTGTCGAATCGTTATTTATCGACCGAGGTAATTTCTCGATTTAAAATTTCCGCCCGGTTGTACGTCGAACGATAGACGATTCCTCTCTTCCCAACTCGCGCGAATCGGGTCTCGAAGTGCTACGGTGTCGGACTTCACCGCGCTTATACGGACGCTCTGCGGGCTTCTCGCCTCGCCTGCTCCACACTCTTTCCATCCCGGAGGATGGCGTCCACGAACAGTTCACCAGCCTTGTACGACGACCGAACCATCGGGCCGCTGGCGCAATAGAGGAACTCCAGTTCGTCTTCCGCGACCTGCCGCCACGTCTCGAATTTCGCGGGGTGGACGTACTCCTCCACGTCGAGGTGCGTCCGCGACGGTTGAAGATACTGGCCGAGCGTGACGATGTCCACGTCCGCCTCACGAAGGTCTGAGAGTGCCTGATACACCTCGTGGTCGTACTCGCCGAGACCGAGCATCAGACTGGTCTTCGTGTAGATGTCGGATTCGCGCTTGACCTGCTCTAACACGTCGAAACTCTGTTCGTAGCCCGCGCGTGGGTCACGAACCGGTTGCTGGAGTCGTTCGACCGTTTCGACGTTGTGCGCGATAACGTCGGGTTTGGCGTCGATAATCTTCCGAACCAGTTTCTCCTCGCCCTGAAAGTCCGGAATCAGCACTTCCACGAGGATGCCGGGATGGCGCTGTTTGATTTCTCGAATCGTCTGTGCGAAGTGACCCGCGCCCTGTCCGTCGAGGTCGTCGCGGTCTACCGACGTGAGAACCACGTAGTCGAGACCGATTTCCGCGATGGCGCTCGCCACGTTCGCCGGTTCGTCCGGGTCGAGCGGTTCGCCGCCGCCCGTGTCCACATCACAGAATCCACAGTTTCGGGTGCATTTGTCACCCATCAGCATGAAGGTGGCCGTGCCGCCGCCGTTCGACCCTCGTCCGCTCCAACACTCTCCGAGGTTCGGGCAGTTCGCTTCCTCACAGACGGTGTGTAAATCGTGCTCGCGGAGCGTCTGCTTGATTCCCGCGAATTCCCGGCCCGACGGAGGCCGCATCTTCAGCCAATCGGGTTTGCGCCGCCCACTCATTGCGCACGATTTGGGGCCGGCACGACAAAAGGATAGGGTATTGCCGAGCGGATTTTCTCCTTGTCGGTTCGAAATCCGTCACTATTTCCTCGTTTCCGGATGGAAATCCGATAGTACCCGCGTTCGTCAGTGTACAACTGGCAAATAACAATACAGCTCGTCGGCCAACTTCTCTGCCATGGCTACAAACGAACCCACCGAGACGAGTGGCGGATTACACACGAACGGACTGGACTGGTTCAGCATCCTCCTCGTCGTCGTCGGTGCGCTCAACTGGGGAATTCTCGGCGTGACTGACCTCACCGGCGGCCAAGTAAACGTCGTTCGGCAGGCGATGGGACTGCTGTTTCTCCCGGACGTCGCACAAATCGTGACGAATCTCATCTACGTTCTCGTCGGCCTAGCGGGACTGTATCTCATCTACACCAGCTACAAAATCCGGCGTGCGAGTCGCGCGACGCGCCGACAGACGACACAGCAAACCGAATAGTTGGCATAGCAGACCGGATAACTAGGTTTCTCTCTTTTCGATAACGATACTCATATATTCTCTGCCGTACCTATAAATACTATCAGGATTTTACAGCCTGTGTAACGACAAAAACCATGCTTGATGTATCACGGGAGGAAATTACGGACGGGTCGCTGACGCGGGCTCTTTTGCTTCTCGCCGCCCCACTCGTTATGCAAAATTTCGTACAGGTGGCACAGCAGGTCGTGGATACGTTCTGGGTGGGACGACTCGGTGAGGACGCGGTTGCCGCGGTCGGTCTAAACTTCCCACTCATTGGGCTCATGTTCTCCATTTTCATGGTGACGAACGTCGGAACGCAGGTTCTCGTCTCACAGCGCGTCGGTGGGGACGACCTGCCAAGTGCGCGACGTGCCGTATTCCATGGTATCACGCTCGCGTTCGTCCTCAGCTCGGCGATTACCGCACTCGTGCTGTTCACCGCCTCTAACATTATTTCCCTGTTCAGCGCCGAATCTGCGGTTACGACGGCGGCCGTCGCCTACCTCACGACGTACTCCCTCGGCCTGCCACTCATGGGGATGGGTGATGCCATCGAGATGGGATTTATTGGCTGGGGTGATTCGCGCGCCGCCCTCTACATCAACGTCACTGCAGTTGCGGTCAACGTCGTCCTCGATCCCATCCTCATCTTTGGATACGGAATTCCCGGATTCAGCGGCTTCGAAATTGCGGGTGCGGCGCTCGCAACTATCTTCGGGTACGGAATTTCGTCGCTATTGGGTCTCGGAATGATGCTTCGCGGGCGAGATGGATTCACGCTTACAAGGAAGTCGATGACGTTCAGAGCCGACGACTACCGCGAAATTTTCGACATCGGACTTCCCATGTTCGGTCAGCGCGTCGCAGGTCAGTCGGTTCGCTTGCTCATCGTCGGTGTCGTCGCCGCTGTCGGCGGGTCTGCCGCTCTCGCGGCGTACAACGTCGGCGCGCGAATTGCCAGCGTCGCGTTCATTCCCGCGAGCGGTCTCTCGCAGGCCGCACAGAGTATCATCGGCCAGAACATCGGTGCTGGCAAACCCGCCCGTGCCCGGTGGACGACGTGGGTCGGTGCTGTCATCGCAGCGGCCGGTCTCACTCTCGTCGGAACCATTCAGTGGGTCGCTCCGGAACTCCTCGTCGAGACGTTCGTCCCGGGGATGACCGCGGAAGGGTTCAAACTGACCATCGAATACCTTCACATTCTCGTCTACGGCTACTGGGCTATCGGTGCGATGTACCTCTTCAACGCCGGATTCAACGGTGCACGCCGGACGAAAGTGAGCATGGTCGCCGACTTGCTGAAATACTGGGGCGTTCGACTCCCAATCGCCGCGATCGGTGCAATCTGGTTCAGCTACGGCATTCACGCCATTTTCTGGGCGGTTACGATTTCGAACGTCGTGAGTGCGATAGGTGCGGGAATGTACTACCGCTACTCGACGCGAAACGGAATGTTGGAGCGAGCAGTCAGTGCGGCGACAAGTGCTGCAGACTGACTGTTCGACCGAATCCAACGGTGGCGTCGCTCGTCGTTCGAAAGGGGAAAGAATGGGAGCGCGGAGCGTTTAACCGCGTTCGGAGAGTGAGCCGCTGGGTACTTAAACTCACCGTGGACAGAGTGAAAGTGAAATTGCAAGCAGGAGGCGGGGTAATTGGGGTGTCTGACGGAAGGCAGACGCACCGCGTCTGACGTTTGTCGCACATAAATCATTCGGCCATTCGAATGGTCACGTTCTGCTCGCTCACGAACCGCTCGACGCGTTGTTCGAACGTTCCGTCGCCGGGCCACGAAACGTCTTCCACACCGAGTAGGTTCGGATTTCCGACGTACAGTTGAACGGTTTCGGACTCGGCCGGAACCGCCACGCGGGCGTACAGTCCTCGTTCGACGCCTTCGTAGGAGTCGAGGGGTTCGACGTCGGGCACGTCCAGCAGACGGCCCTCGGTTTGCCCGCCCGGTGCCAGCGTCGGATAGCGACCATCGACGCGATGGAGTCCCGACAACACTGCGTCGTCGGCGAATTCGAACGTCTCGACCACGGACGCGACTTGGTCTGGATTCGTGAGCGTTCCGTAGACGAATACTAGCATGGCTTTCAGTTCCGTTTCCACGCTGTTAGTTCTGCTGTCCCGCCTTCCTTTCGAGACGGCGGACTTCGCGTCGGTTCCGCTTCCGGTACAGCCAAATCCCGGCAGAAAGAATCGCGTTGCGTGACGCTTCGTGCGAGAACCGTCGCAGTCTGGCGGCGAGTGGTGAGTCTCTCGTGGCCCGTGATGGCCGAGCAGGTGCTCCGAACGCTGATGCGGACGACGGACATCATCGTCACCGGATTGTTCTCGCCCGCCGCAGTCGCCGCGATTGGACTCGCAGACCTTTACGCGCGCCTCCCGCTTCGCATCGGACTCGGATTGGGTGGCGGTGCTATCGCACTCTCCAGTCAGGATACCGGTGGCGGCGCGACGGCGAACCGCGACGAGGCCGTTTCGCAGGCGATACTCGTCGGCGCGCTCGCCGGAATCCCGTTCGTCCTCTTCGGCGTGTTGTTCGCCGAACCCGCAATCGCCGTCCTCGGCGCACCCGAAAACGTCGCGCGGATGGGAGGGACGTATCTGACCGTCATCTTCCTGACCGCACCCGCTCGCCACGTCGCGCTGGTGGCCGCACGTTCCCTGCAAGGTACCGGCGACACGAGAACGCCGATGTACGTCAACGTCGTCTCCAACCTATTCAACATCGGCGGCACCGTCGCGCTCGGTCTCGGTCTCGGCCCCTTTCCGGAGTGGCGCATCGTCGGCGTCGGTGTCGCAACCGCGGTTGGCAATCTGTTCACCGCGACGGCGCTCTTGCTCGCGATTCACGTGGGCTGGACGAAAGCATCGTTCGCGTGGCCACGAAACAAAATCATCACCAAACAACTGCTCGTCGTCAGTGCTCCACGAATCGGCGAGGGAATCGCCGCGACGATTGCGGAGTTCCCGTTCAACGCGATTTTGCTCGCCTTCGGGACGGAAGTCAACGCGGCCTACCAAATCGGTCGCCGAGTGTATCAGCAGGTGACGGGGCCGCTTTCTCGGGGCTACAGCGTCGCGTCCAGCGTCGTCGTCGGCCAAGCCCTCGGTAGCGGCGACCCCGACCGAGCGCGATTCGAGGGTTGGGCAACCGCCGCCCTCGGTCTCCTGACGGTTGGCGGCATCGGTGGCCTTCTCTTTCTCGGCGCGGAGCCACTGGTTCGAATCTTCACGTCCGACGCCGCGACCCTCGACTACGCCGCGAACTTCGCCCGCGTCTACGGCTTGGCCGCGCCCTTCCTCGTTTCCTTCGTCGTCCTCGCCGGGTCACTGCAAGGCGGGAGCGACACGAAGACGCCGTTCCTCGCCCGCACCTCGGGTATGTTTTTGTTTATGGTCGGCTTCTCGTGGCTAGTCGGTGTACACCTCGAATACGGTGTCGTCGGCGTCTACGCAGGAATCCTGTTGTACTACGTCTGGTCGATGTCGGTCGTCGGAGCCGGATTTTACTGGGGCAACTGGGCGTCTCGCGCCGCGACGATGATGGAAGAGCGCGGGAGCGCGGGCGAGACGGATTAGAACGTACCTACCGGCAGAGAACGAGGGTGCGGAAAACGGTACGTAAGACGAGCACTAGTAGCAGAATATGCCCGACACCCAGTTCACCACCGACGCCATCGACGGCCCGCACGCGGGCCAACCGGTAGCGACCGCAGGCGCGCCAATCGACGAAGCAGAGGCCGCGATGGTGTTGGTTCACGGACGCGGGGCGACTGCCCAGAGCATCCTCGAACTCGCCAACGAGTTCCAGCACTCGGAAATAACGTATCTCGCGCCACAGGCGGTTCGAAATACGTGGTATCCGCAGTCGTTTCTCGCGCCGACAGAGTCGAACCAACCGCATCTCTCGTCCGCGTTGGCTCTCCTCGGCACCGTCCTCTCCGACCTCGAAACCGCCGGTATTCCGTCGGAGCGAACGTTCCTCCTCGGTTTCTCGCAGGGGGCCTGTCTGACGACCGAGTTCGTCGCACGAAACGCCCGACGATACGGCGGCGTGGCCGGATTCAGCGGCGGTCTCATCGGCCCGGAGGGAACGCCCCGCGAGTACGATGGCTCGCTCGACGGGACGCCTATCTATCTCGGTTGTAGCGACAGCGACCCACACATCCCGGTCGAGCGCGTCCACGAGACCCGAGACGTGCTCAGCGACCTCGGCGGTGACGTCGCTGAGCAAATCTTTGAGGGAATGGGTCACGGCGTCGTGCAGGCGGAAATCGACCACGTCGCTCGAATGGTGGACGAACTACTGGACGAGTGAGACGTTCCAAACTGTTTCCCACGTTTCGAACTGTTCATGGACGAAACGACGGTCGCAACCGACCTGAATCGTCGTCCCAGTTTATGCACCGGTAGCACGACCACGTATCGTATGTGTCGCCCGTCTCATCTGCCACCGTGGGTTGCTTCGCCGGAGCAGTTCCGAACGACACTGAAGTCTCTGCTCGGTAATCACTACGATTCTTCGCACGGATTCGACCGCTCGTGGACGTTTCGGTACCCGGATTCCGACCGCAACGACCTGATGGTCGAAGTTACGCATCTCCTCCCGTCCGGGTCGGATTCGGAGCCCTCCGAATTGATCACTCCCAACAAACCGCCAGCGTCCGGTTTCGAATCGACGCTCGAAAAACTACTGGCGAAGGCGCAGGACAGGGGGGTCGTCCTCGACCGCTCGTGGCGGTTTCGGTTCCCAGAGACTGACCTTCCCGACCTGATGGTCGAAATCACGTCTCTCGAAAAACGGACTTCAAGCGCGTGAGAAACCGCGGATGTGGTCGATTATCGCTCGTTGAGTGGGACGAACTCGGCGTCCTTCTCACCGACGTACTTTGCACGCGGTCGAATCAGTCGGTTGTCGTCGTACTGCTCCAGCACGTGGGCAATCCAACCGCCGACGCGCGAGACGGCGAAGATGGGCGTGTAGATGTCGATTGGAATTCCCATCTGGTAGTACGTCGAGGCCGAATAGAAGTCTACGTTCGGCGCGAGTCCCTTCTCTTCCTTAATGTAATCCTCGATGGCGACGGACATCTCGTACCACTTGGTGTCGCCTGCGGCTTCACCGAGTTCTTCGCTCTGCTCGCCGAGAATCTTCGCGCGCGGGTCTTTCACGTTGTAGACGCGGTGGCCGAAGCCAGCGACGCGACGTCCCTCGTCGAGTGCATTTTGCACCCATTCGACCGGGTCTTGGTTCGCGTCGTCCACTTCCTTCAACATCCGCATGACGTTGGCGTTCGCGCCGCCGTGGAGGGAACCGGATAGCGTGCCAATTGCGCTGGTCACGGCGCTGTGGAGATCGGCGAGCGTGCTCGCCGTCACCATCGCCGAGAACGTCGAGGCGTTCAGGCCATGGTCGGCGTGCAAGACGAGTGCTTGGTCGAACACGTCCGCGAGCACGTCGTCGGGTTCCTCGTCGTTGAGCATGTAGAGGAAGTTCTCGGCGTGTCCGAGGTCGGTTCGCGGTTCGATCGGTTCGTTTCCGTTTCGGATGCGCGTGAACGCCGCCAGAATCGTCGGCATCTTCGCCGTGATTCGTCGCCCTTTTCGGAGGTTCGCGTCGCGGTCTGCGGGGTCGGTGTCGGAATCGTCCGAGTCGTAGGTCGCCAGCATCGAGACGGCGGTTCGGAGCGCCGCCATCGGATTCGAGTCCGATTCGGCGAGTTCGCGCACCGTTTCCATGACGCCGTCGTTCACGTCGCGCTCGTCCGCCATCGATTCGCTGAACGACTCCAGTTCGTCACGATTCGGCAGTTCCCCGTGCCAGAGGAGATACAGCACTTCTTCGTAACTCGCATCGCGCGCGAGGTCTTCTATTGTATACCCGCGATAAACGAGCTTTCCTGCGTCGCCATCGATGTGGCTGAGTGCTGATTCCGCGACGACCACGCCCTCTAAGCCTTTTTTGACCTCGTCTGCCATACCCCGACAGTTCACGGGGAACCTGCAAAAGGATTATCTTTCGTGGTCGTTCTGCCGGGACTTGTTTCGAGACGCCGGTTCGACGGCCTGTGTGGCGTTTTTAGTCCCGACTATGTCGAATCCGCCTCTCCTCGCTTGACGAACTCGGGAGCGATGCGGTAGACGATTTCCGCGCCAAAATAGTCCCTGTGCGTCGTGGACTCACCACAACCAATCGTGACCTCTGTAACGTCTTTTCGGTGATATTCGTTGTCTCGGTTCGGCTTCCGCCGATTCGACTTGCACACTCTGCGGTAGTCGCCTCGGGCGCAACGACCGCCACTCCTCCCTCTCTGCGAATCAGTTTCATGTCTGTTCACTGCAATCAACTGCCAAGTGCTTTGTGCGAGAGTGCTGTAAAAACGTCTCTGTCTCCGATATCTACTCGGTGCTACGAACGTTTTTACGAGAGAACGACCAACTTCGGGATATGGAACCCGCGAGCGGCGAAGTGGAGTACGAACCGCGGAGCGTGAAGGAGGTTTTAGCGGAGATGAAAGACACTGCGGAACTGCTCATCGACCTCTCTTTTTCGGCCGTCCTCCACGGGAGCGACGACATCGCGTCCGAAGTGCTCGCGCTGGAACATCGGATGGACGTGCTCGAACTGCAGGCCCGGATGAGCCTGTTGATGGCCGCCAGAAGCCCGGAAGATGCGGAGGAACTCGCCCCCGTTCTCGGCGTCGTCGGGGCCGCGGAGAAAATCAGCGACGCCGCGGGCGACATCGCTAAAGTCGTCTTGGAGGACATCGGCCTGCCACAAGCGATGCGCGCGACGCTCCCCGAGGCGATAGAAACCCTCGTCCGCGCGACGGTAGCCGACACCTCGTCGCTCGCGGATCAGACGCTCGGCGCGCTGAACCTCGAAACCGAAACCGGCGTCCGCGTCATCGCCATCCATCGCGGCGGCGACTGGATTCTGAATCCCGACAAGGACACCGACCTCCGCGCGGACGACCGACTCCTCCTGCGCGGCCCTGACGAAGGAATCGCCACGGTGTACGAACAAGCCACCGGCGAGCAGTACGAACCGCCGGAACCGCCGGAGGCCGACGACACCGACCTCGAACGCGCTGTCGATTCAATCGTGCTCATGAAAAACATGAGCGAACTCGCAGTTGACCTCGCCTACGGAAGCGTCCTCTTCGACAGCGCGGATGTCGCGGAGGAAGTCGTGGAACTGGAAGCTGAAGTGGACGCGCTTCAGTCGCGCTTTGAAGCGT
Organism: uncultured Haladaptatus sp.; assembly: GCA_964399275.1. Lineage (GTDB taxonomy): Archaea > Halobacteriota > Halobacteria > Halobacteriales > Haladaptataceae > Haladaptatus. The sequence continues at coordinate 16,237 of CAYNQM010000034.1, read as the reverse complement.
GGGCGCTCCAAGCCGCGAGTCACGTGGACGACCCGGTGTCCCTGCGCGGCCTCGTCCACCTCGCCAACAGCACGGAGGTCATCAGCGACGCCGCAGTCGAAATCAGCGAGGGAATGCTTCACGGGCTTGGAACCCATCCCGTCGTCGAATACGCGGTACAGGAGAGCGACGAGGTCATCGTCCGCGTGAGCGTCGCGGACGGAAGCGAGTTCGACGGGACGACGCTCGGCGACGAACAGGTCGAAACCGAGACGGGAATGCGAGTCATCGCTGTTCGCAGACCGCCGGACAACTGGGTCATTTCGCCCGGCCCGGAAACCGACATTCACGGTGGCGACGTGCTACTGGCGAAAGGAACGCGGTCGGGCGCGGAACGACTCGAAGAACTGGCGGGCGTGGTTTAGTCGAGGTCACTGGCGAGTCGTCGCGCCGAGACGAGCGTCAGCAGTGCGGTAAAAAACGCGCCGAGCGTGAGCGCCAACACGAATCCGAGCGCCAGAAACGCGGCCGGCGTTCCGGCCTGTCCCGGGACTTCGCCGATGAGGACGACGCGATAGACGTACACCAGCGCCGTGAAAACGATGCTCGCGGCGAAGCCAATCATCGCGTTCCGGCGGACGTTCAGCGCCTCGATGAGGTTGGCGGTGGCCGGACGCTCGGGAATCCCGTCTTGCACGCTCGGGCGTTGGAACGCGCCGATAAAAGGTTCGTCGGTCAGCGTTCCACGACTGCGTCGGCTTCGATTTCGACCAGCATCTCCGGCGTGACCAATCTGCTAACCTCGACCATGCTTGTCGCGGGTCGAATCTCGCCGAAGAATTCGGCGTGGGCGTCGCCGATCGCCTCCCAGTTGTCGATGTTGGTCACGTACATTCGGGTTCGAACCACGTCTTCGAGACTCGCGTCCGCCGATTCGAGCGCGGATTCGACGTTTTCGAGCGTCTTCGTCGCCTGCTTGTAGGGGTCATCCACTCCGATGATTTCTCCGTCTTCGTCGGTGGCCGTGGTTCCGGACACCCGAACGTCGTTTCCGACTCGAACCGCGCGCGAGTAGCCGACGCGGTCTTCCCATTCGGTTCCACTGGCGACGGTTTTCCGGGTCACGGTCGAACCACGACGACCCGATACAAAAATCCATCTCTGGCGTAACAATCCTCGTTCAGGCGTAGGACGCGAGTTCCTGCCCGAAGAGGACGAAGTACGCGGTTCCAACTAAGCCGACGACGGTCGCCAGTCCGAACGCCAGCATCGGCCCCGCCACAACCTCGATTCCGAACAGTGGCACGGATTCGAGTCCGTAGAGCCACCCGCCGACCGCGGCGCTCGGGATGGTTATCGCGTTTCTGACGAGGTAGTACGAACCGACGACTCGCCCACCGGCGTTTTCCTCCACGGGGCCGACGATGAGGGCTTTGTGTGCCGGGAGTCCCGCGAATCGAAGGCCGGAAATGGCGAACAGCAGGGCGACGATTCCGGCGTCGTCCGGCGCGTTGACCAGCAGTGCGGGAAACGTCGCGTAGACGACGAATCCCGTTGCGACGACGGGTTTCAGCCCGATTCGCTCCGCGAGTTTCGAGACGGGAAGCATCGTCAGCAGGGCGACCGCCATCTCGATTGCGAGCAGGACGCCGAAGAAGGCTTCGGGGCCGAGATAGCCGACGACGGGGAGCGTCGCATCGACTTTCAAGTACTGGGTGACGGCGAGCACGACGAAGACATGCACCATTCCGTTGGCGAACCGAACCAGGGTGTCGCCGACGAGAAGGGGTCGAAGCGGAGCGGGCATCTCTCGGAGGTCGGCCACGATTTGCGAGACGCCGTCGAACGATTTGCCCAGCGAATCTTCGCTCGCCTCGTAGAGGACGTGCTGTGTCACGGTCGCCAACAGGGCGAAGACGGCACCGACGGCGAGCACGTACCGAAATCCGAGTTCGAACTCGTAGGCGGTGATGAGTGTCGCGGCGACCAGTGGGCCGATCAGAAACGCAGTTCGGCGGAACGTCTCGGTGCTAGCGAATCCCTCCGCGAGCTTTGAGGGCGGAACGCTCTGTTTGACGATGGCGAACGTCGCGCCCAAGCCGAACGACTTCCACGCCTGTACCAACAGCAGGCCCACGAAAATCCACGCCCACGTCGGGAAGCCAAAGAACGTCGGCAGTGCGGGCGCACTAACCCAAAGGAGAAAGCCGACCGTCGAGCAGAGGCCGAACAGGGTGAGTGCGGTTCGTGACCCGATTCTGTCCGACAGTGCCCCGCCAGGATAGGGATACACCGCCCCGATGAGGTTGCCGAAACTTCCGTACAGTCCGATGACGAGGCTGGTCGCACCGAGCAGTGAGAGGTAGCGACCCATGTATCGCCCCGTCATCTGGAAACCGAGGCTGAACGCGAACATCGCAACCGACAGCACGAGAACGTCGCGCTCCAGCGAGACGAACTGTCGAAACGGGGCGAAAACGTCTACCGATTTGTCGTCGGTTGCCACGAACTAGTAATTTTGTGGAGTGCTCATAATCTCACCGAACGTGGCAACGGGAATACCGAACTGCTAAGGGTATTCGGAAACGGTGTAATTGTAATGACAACGCTCGGAACGGCGAGCGCGGCCCCCGGAGAAGTCGATACGGGTCGGCTCGCGGTTGGGGAGACTCGCGACGGGAGCCAGTTCGGGCTCCCAGTCGCCGTCATAAACGGTGCGAACGAGGGGAAGACGCTGTATATCCAGTCCGTGAGCGACGGGGACGAACTCAACGGACTCGGTGTGGTAAAACGGGTCGTTCCGCAAATAGATCCGGAGGGACTTTCCGGAACGATTCTCGTCGTCGGTCTCGTCAACTATCACGCTTTCCAAGTCGCGGAGCATCGGAATCCGATAGACGACACGAAGATGAATCGCGCGTACCCCGGCAACGAGTCGGGCACGTCCAGCGAGCGAATCGCGGCGGCGACCTTCGAAGCCGCCGCGCGTGCCGACCTCATTCTAGATCTCCATCAGGGCTCAACCAGCCGAATGATAAACGAGACTCGCGTGCGCTGTGGCAAACGCCACCGACTCCACGACGAGTGTTTGGAACTCGCCAAGGCGTTCGACTGCGGATACATTCTCGACCAGAAGGGGCCGGACGGACAACTCGCCCGCGCCGCTCCGGACGAGGGAATTCCGACCATCGACCCCGAACTCGGCGGTTGCGTCGGCTGGGACGAAGAGAGCATCCAGTACGGCGTCGATGGCGTGTTCAACGTCCTCCGGTACTACGGATTTCTCGACGGCGACATGGAACTCGCGCCACAGACCAGAGCGACTGGATTCGACCGCTACGGCGCGCCGAATGGTGGCATCGTGACGTTCAAAAAAGACCTCGGCGACGACGTGTCCGCGGGCGAGACGCTGTTCGAAGTAACCGACGTGTTCGGCACGCTGAAAGCCGACGTAACCGCCGACCGGTCGGGTATTTTCTGGCGTTCACGCAGACTGCCACAGGTCGCTACGGGCGAGTACGTCTGCTCGGTCGGCATCGACATCGACCAATACTGACCCACTGATGCAAACCAACCTCATCTGCTCGAAGTGCGAACGCGAGTACGCCGCCGGTGCCGACGAGCCGTGGCGCTGTGACTGCGGCCACCCGCTCGACTTCGCAACCCAACCGCTTCCCGACCGCCCGGCCCCGGAGTTCGCCGAAATCGACACCCGTGACGGTCTCTGGGCCTTCTCGGAGTTCCTTCCGGTTCGGCAAATCGTCTCGCTCGGCGAGGGTTTCACACCCCTCACCGACGCTGACCAGTGGGACGCCCAGTTCAAACTCGACTGCGTTTTCCCTTCGGGAAGTTTCAAAGACCGCGGTGCGACCGCGACCCTCTCGCGCGCCGTCGAACTCGGGGTCGAGTGCGTGCTGGAAGATTCCTCGGGCAACGCGGGTGCGGCAATCGCCCAGTACTCAGCGCGGGCCGGTATCGACGCCGAAATCTACGTTCCGGCGGACGCAAAGGTGTCGAAACTGAAAGCCATCGAGCGCGCCGGTGCGACCCCGATTCGAATCGAAGGGAGTAGACAGGACGTGACCGACGCCTGTATCGATGCCGTCGAGGCGGGCGAGGGCTGGTACGCCAGCCACTCGTGGAATCCGGCCTTCTTCGCCGGAACGATGACCTTCGCGCTGGAATTGGCCGCCCAGCGCGACTGGTCGGTACCGGACGCCGTGGTGTCTCCGCTCGGCCACGGGACGCTCTTCCTCGGCATGTATCGCGGCTTCCGCGCCCTGCTCGACGCCGGGTGGACGGACAGTATGCCCCGACTCCTCGGCGTGCAGGCCGAAGGTGTCGCGCCGATTGCGGACGAACTGGACGACGGCGGCGACGGACGGAACGACGTAGCAGACGGCATCCAAATCGCCCACCCGCCCCGGAAACACCAGATTTTGGACGCCATCGACGCAACCGACGGAGACGCAATCGCGCTCGATGCGGGGGCGACGCAGGACGCGCTCGACGCGCTCCACCGAACGGGATTCTACGTGGAACCCACGAGTGCCGTTGCGGTGGCGGGCCTGACGGAGTACCGCGAACGAGGCGTTCTTGCGGAAGACGCCGATGTCGTCGTCCCGCTCACCGGAAGCGGCCTGAAATCCTAACTGCGACGTTTCTCGGATTCACACTTTCGATTCAACGGGAAATTTTTGCGGAGGTGAGCAGTTTGCAGTAGCGAGCGCCATTCCACAAAATCCTCGCCTTACTGCTTATCGCTCCGGATGCGTCGGCCCGTCGAACCCGCCCCGAATCAGTGGTTTTGCGATGTGTCGGCGGGCTTCTGGAGGGACTTCGTACCACCCTCGCTCCAACTCGCGTTCGATTTCTCGCTCCACCTTTCCGTCCGCCTTCGTTCCACAGTCACGACACCGATAGCCTTGTCCTGCTCCCGCGCTCTTCATCGAGCGCCCGCAGTCCGGACAGTTCGGCGTGACGAATTCCGTGGAATCGAGGCTTCTGACCGCGAATTTTTCGAGTTTGAGGGTGCCGCGAGCGACTTCGCCGCAGACCGTGATTCGGTCGCCGGGACGGAGATTTCTGACGCGGTCGCGGAATCGCTTCGTCGGTTCGAAGGCGGCACAGGGAAGGGCTGTATTCCCGTCCGAGAGAGTGAAGAAGACGTGACCCCCGCGCCGGGTGTTGGGTTCCGAGGCGACGGTTCCGGTGACACGGTAGGCGCGGCCGTTCTCCACCTCCGCGAGGTCGGCATCTCGTAGGTGGGCGTCACTGCCTTGATTCGTCACGAACAGCGCGGTTCGGGCTACCGGTTCGCCGTCGATGTCTTCGGCAACTCGCCGGACTGCGTCCGGGTCGTCGCCGCGAACCCCGTGCAGAATAGGGCAGGGAGTGTGGGGCACGCAGACCGCTTCGCCAGTTCCGCGGTCGGCCGTGTCCCAGACGGTCGGATACTCGCGGTCTGCGGCCTCGAACACCGAATCGAAGTCCACGTCGCGGGGCGTCCCCCACTGCTCGGATTCGCGGTAAGAGATGTGCTCGTAGGTCCACTCCGAGAAGGCAGTCCAACTCCCGACCGCCGCGAGCGCGCCGATTTTTCCGCGGGCGTTTTCCCACCCCTCGTGGCGGTAGCCCGCTGATTCGATTCGCCGCTCTGCTTGCTCGCGGGAGAGGATGTCTCGGATCGCGGACCGAGCGAATGCCGAGACTTCGTCCGGCGCGTCTTCGGGGGCGTGCGGCGCGACCACGAGGCCGGGGTTCGTCTTCGGATCGTCGATCTCGGCGGCGCGTTCGAATTCTTCGCGGGCGAGATCGAACGCCCCGTCCGGTTCGAGGTCGGTGTGAACCGCGAGCGCGGCGTTTCCTCGCGTCTTGTGTTTCACGGCGGGATTGAGGCGGACGAGAAGCAGTCGCTCTACGTTCCCACCTGCGTCTCGCACGCGGTCTGCGATACGCGCAGTGAGATAGGTCGTGCACATTCCGCGTTCGCGGGAGTCGGTATCGTCCAACCCGATGACGGTCACGTCCGGTGGTTGTCGCGTGGTGAACTAACGGCTTTCGAAGCCCCTTGTCGTATATGAGTCTATCGCCGCTAATTTGCGAAATCGCAAGACTGCGGTATTCTATCTACCCAAAACGTATTTATATCGGAATCGCTTACCCGTCACCATGTCCCGGTCTGCACTGGTTGGAAACGTGACCGCGATGCTAGAGGACGCAGGATTCGTGGTTAGTGACCGGTGTGCTATCCGACCGAAGAGTTTCGACGTTGCCGCACGACGTGGTGCGGATTTGCTACTGCTGAAAATTCTCGGCAACATCGATGCGTTCGACGCCAAAACCGGTATGGAAATGCGACGACTCGGAACGTTCCTCGACGCGACACCGATGGTCATCGGTCTCCGGACGAGGAACCAAGACCTCGAATCCGGCGTGGTGTATTTCAGACACGGCGTTCCGGTGTTCAGTCCCGACACTGCTCTCGACCTCTTCGTGGAAGGGGTGCCACCGCTCGTCTATGCCGCACCCGGCGGACTCTACGTCAACATCGACGGCGACGTGTTGAAAGACGAGCGAAAAGGTCGCGGGTGGAGTCTCGGCCAACTCGCCTCGGAACTCGGCGTCTCGCGCCGAACCGTCTCGAAATACGAGGATGGCATGAACGCCAGCGTCGAGGTCGCAATCGAACTCGAAGACCTGTTCAGCACTGAACTGACGAGTCCCGTCGAGGTGTTCGACGGGGCGGAAGAACTCTCCGAGGAGGACGAACTGGACGAGTCGGAACCCGAACCGGAGGACGAACACATGTTCACCACGCTGACCCGCGTCGGCTTTACGGTTCACCCGACGACTCGTGCGCCGTTCAAGACGGTCAGCGAGGACGACGACGACGATCGCGTCCTGACGAGTCACTCGGCGTTCACCCGAACTGCCGAAAAGCGCGCTCGAATCATGAGTTCTATCAGTCGAGTCGCGCGTACTCGCTCGGTCTACTTCGTGGATAAAGCGCGGCGCGAAACCGTCGAGGGGACGGCGCTGGTCGAACGCGAGGAAGTCGAAGGTCTCGACGACGCCGACGAACTCCGGAAACTGATTCGAGAGCGAGCAGAGGCGTAGGTTTCAGTCGCCGCCTTCGCCGCCTTCTCCATTTTCGCCGTCGCCACCCTCACCATTCATTCCACCGTCTTCACCGCCGTCGCCGCCCTCTCCGTTTCCACCGCCCCCTCCGTCTTCTTCGCTCGGCCCCATACAACCTGCGAGTCCAGCAAGGAACAGTCCGCTGGCGCTGAGTAACTTTCGTCGCGTCGTCATACTTCGCAGAAGGTTCTGTCAGCACGTAAATCGGACGGCCTGCAAAAGATGGTGCCCCCATTCGGGAGCAATGTTACCAGACGTTTGGCATGGCTCATGTATTGGTCGTTACTCGATTCGTGTCTGCTATCTCGTCGCGACTGCCAACGTTTGGTCGTATCTCTGTCGAAGCGTTTCTTCTAATTATCTCTCTGGCTTATTATTTGAAGTACTTTTAAGCGGAGTACGTCTTTTCGAGATACTCCACGATGTCGTCGCTTTCGGGCATTCCCTCGACGCCGTTCTCTTTATCCACCAGTACGGGAACGCCGGTTTGTCCGCTGACCGCTTTCACTTCGGTTCGCTCCCCGTGAGAGCGAGGGACGGTGTGGGATTCGTAATCGAGGTCGAGTTCATCCAGTTTCGTCTTCACCTTCGCGCAGAACGGGCATCCGTCGAGTTCGTACAGTTCAAGGTTCGACATAGGCACGCATAGGTGCGTCTGAAATAAGAGTGTGGTGTTACTGAGCAAATCCACCGGATTTGCGAAGGTTGGAAGAGGCGGGTTATCTTCCAGTACTGAGCAAATCCACCGGATTTGCGCTATCCGGTGCGAAATCACACAATCGCGGACGAACCGCCTTCCGCAGATTAGACGTTTCCTTGGAGGATACCGCTGGTTCGGACGAAGAAGTAGAGGACGAACGCTGCCGCGAGCGCCCAGTGGCCGAGGCGGGTGTCCTCTCGTTTGCCAGCTGCGAGTTTGACGATTGGGTAGGAGACGATGCCCGCGGCGATGCCGTAGGCGATGGAGAATGTGAACGGCATGACGAGGATAGTCATTCCGGCCGGGACGGTGTTGGTGATGTCGTCCCACGCGATATCGACGACGTTGCCGAGCATCACGACGCCGATGACGACCAGCGCGATGTGGGAGGCGTACTGCGGAATCGCCGCGGCCACGGGGACGAAGGCCAGCGACACCAGAAACAGCAAACCGACGACGAGCGCCGTCATTCCAGTTCGGCCGCCCTCTTCGACGCCGGAGGCCGATTCGATGTAGGTTGTCACCGTGGAGGTGCCGAGCATGCCGCCGACGGTCGTGCCAACCGCGTCGGCCATGAGCGGTTTCTCGATATCCGGAAGGTTGCCCTCCTCGTTGAGGAAGCCACCGACCTGTCCGACGCCGACGAGTGTTCCGGCGGTGTCGAAGAAGTCCACGAAGAAGAACGTAAACACGACGAGCGCGAAGGAGAAGGCTTCGACGTTGCCGAGTCCGGTGAGGAACGCTCCAGCGACGGGAGTGATGTCGTAGGTTGCACTGACCATCTGCGGGGTGAGGGTGTTGGGTGCGACGAGACCGAGCCACTCCGCCCCGTAGCCGACGAGGGTCGTCAGGCCGATTCCGATGACGATGGAACCAGGAATTCCGCGTGCATAAAGCGCGAAGGTGAGAAAGAGACCAAACACGGAGACGATTGCGACCGGATCCGAGGCAACTGCCCCGAGGGTGACGTAGGTCGATTCGTCGGGGACGACGACGTTCATCGCCTGTAAGCCGATGATGGCGAGGAACAGTCCGATACCGGTTCCGACGGCGAACTTCACGGGTTCGGGGAACAGTCGAATGATGTACTTCCGTGCGCCGATTACGGTCAGTACGATGAAAATGAGACCTTCCACGAACACCGCGGCCAGCGCGGTCTGCCACGAAATCCCGAGCGCGCCGACGACGGTGAACGCGAAGAAAGCGTTCAGCCCGAGTCCGGGCGCTTGCGCGAACGGTCGGTTCGCGTAGAGCGCCATCGTCAACGTCGCCACGGCCGCCGCGATGATGGTGACGACCGCGAGCATCGACATCGTCGCACCGTAGGAGTAGCCCGCGATTTGGATGCCATCCTGAATCGGAATCTCCGGGTTGTCGGCGAGGATGGCCGGGTTGACGACGACGATGTAACTCATCGTCAGGAAGGTCGTCAGTCCCGCGATTACCTCAGTCCGCAGGTCTGTACCGTGCTCCTCGAAGCCGAAGTATTCGGCGAAAGAGCCGAAAACACCGGATTTCGCGCGAGTGTCGCTGCTTTCACTTGTCCCCATGATGAACGAGTGAGCATAACCGTGAAAACCTACTTAACAGTTCCCATTGTTTCTGAGCATCCATACGTAATCGTGCATACCTCGCGGTCCAAATTCGATTCATGACGGTTTATTTCGCACGGACGTGACTAGAATATCGGTTGTGAACCGTTATCACTCGAACGTTGCTAACGCACCGACTGGCGCGTCGGTTCGGGATTCCGCACGCTCGATTCCTTCGTCTCCAGCGGCGATGAGCGCGAAGACGCCGCCAACGTCGGCGTCGGCGTCCCCGGCGATTTCGAGCAGTAGTTCTTGGGTCTCGCCGGAGCGAATGAGATCGTCCACGACCAGCACGGTTTCGCCGGACGCGATGGCAGAAGCGGGGAGATAGTAGGTGAGTTCGATACCGGAGGCGAGTCGCTGGCGTGCCTCGATGAACTCCTCGACTGCGGTCTCTTTCGATTTTTTCGCGTAGGCACAGCGAGCACCGAAGTAACTCGCCATCGCCGCGGCGAGAGTGATGCCGTCGGTCGCGGCGGTCAGCACCACGTCGGGACGCTCGAAGTCGAACGTCTCGGCGGCGACCGGCGCGACGAGGTCGAGAAACGCTTGGTCAAAGACGATGTCGGAGTTGTCCACGTACCCCTCCGGGTCGAGGCGAGTCCGGGCTTGAAGTTCCGCCGCCAGTTCTTCGCGTCCGACGCTTTCGACCACCGCCTCTGCTCGGTCGGTGCTCGGCAGAACGTGACCGTTCACGTACCGGTTCAAATCGCCTGCGGGGAGCGTCGTCACTTCAGCAAGTTCGTCGTACGTCCGCGTCTCCTTCAGCATTCGAAGAACGGAGACCGCCTGTAGTTGGAGAGTAGCCTTCTCTGCTCGATTCATATCCTCATACTCATCATCGTGCAACCTTGAACACTTCGATGCAAAATTTGTGATGTTTAGGCACACCCATGTGTAGCGAAACCCGTCAACGCTTGCGGAACTGCTAGTTGAATTTGAGTATTCTCGATGTGCTGTGTTGCGTTTGGATCCGTCGATTTAACCTGTGGGTGGCTCACTGGACGAATTGTTTGCAGGTGGTTCGCTAGGTAGCTTCGACTACAAATACCGCAACCGCCACCGCATCAGCCACACCCTCCCCAACCGACTCCTTCGCTTCGCTCAGTCGTCCCTCGCGCGGGCGACCCTCCGACGGAGGGTCGCTTTCGTGCGCCACCGCGACAGCCGACCGATCAACCGCCAAGCGCCCACACCAGCCGGTCACGGGAACCGTGCCAACTCGTCCTTGGTTCACCTAGAAAACGTTCTACAATCAACCTATCTAAGAACGGTAATAACTGCCTCTCACTACTTCTCGTCCACCAAGTCCGAGGCGGAGAGCAGGGCTTCCATCTCGACGCCAGCGTTCGCCAGATTCTCCCGGCCACCCTCTTCTCTATCCACGACGACCAGAATTTTGTTGACTTCTGCACCCGCGTCCCGCAGTGCCGCGACGGCGTCCACCGCGCTCTGGCCCGTCGTCACGATGTCTTCGAGGACGACAACTTCCTCACCTTCGTCCAACCGACCTTCGACGAGGTTCGCGGTGCCGTACTCTTTTTTCTGTTTTCGGGCGATGACGTAGGGGTTCCCCGTCTCGACGCTCGTAACTGCGACGAGGGGAACCGCACCGAGTGCGACCCCCGCCAGTTTCGTCTCGCCGAGTCGCTCCGCGAACGCCTCGGCGATGAGTTCGAGGCAGTGCGGGTCGGTTTCGAAGAGATACTTGTCCACGTAGTAGTTGCTCGTCCCGCCGTGCGACAGTTCGAACTCGCCGTACTGGACGGCGTCCGCCGCGCGCAGGGCCTCGATGAGTTCCTGATTCGCCATGTGCGACAACGTGCGGGGAGCGGGTTTAAAAGTAGTTTTTCGCGGTCGCTACCACGGTTCGTTCTTCAGTCCGAGCATGTATGCGATCACGTTCGTCATCAGATGCAAAAGGGGCGTGACGACGACCACTACGGTCAGTACCGGGAGGGTGAAGGTGTCGAGCGTCCACTCCGGCGCGGACACCGACGTGAGCAAGAGCGCCATCACGACGAAGTCCAGTTGGTCAACGCCCGGGAACGCCGCGCCGCGCTGTCGGCCAGTCCGGCGTTTCAGAAACGACGCTCCCATATCGCCGAGCATCGCGCCGAGCGGCATCGTAACCATGACGATTGCGGGAAAAGGGTCGGGAAGTCGAACGCCGAAGATGTTGGCATTCGGCCCATTGACTGCGTTCAGTGCGAGCGCGAGCAGTGCGCCAACGGCGACCCCCGCGATAGTTCCCCGCCACGTCTTTCCGTTACCGAGGATTCGCTTGCCGTTCCACGTCCGACCGCCGTCGATTGGAGGGCCACCACCCGCGAGTACCGCGACGTTGTTCGGCACGTAAGCGGGCAACATCGCCCACACCGCGACGACAACGGCCTCGAAAACGTCCACACCGAGAAGCTTCATATCGGGACAGAAACTCCCTGGGTCTTAAGAACCGACGGTCTGCCGCGGGCATATATAACCATAAGGCATGGGGGTACAAACCCCGGAGTATGATTCCACCGATTGCCAGCCGATTCGTCGCGGGTGAGACGCCGGCAGAGGCACTGGACCACGCTAAACAATTGAACCAGCGAAACGTCAACGTCATTCTCAATCTTCTCGGCGAACATTATCACGACCGGAAACCGGCGGACGAAGACGCCGAAATCTACGTCCGACTGCTTGAAGACATCGAACGCTCCGACCTCTCTTCCTGTGTTTCGGTCAAACCGTCACAGGTCGGGCTCGACGTCGGTACGCACGTCTTCCGCGAAAACATGGAGCGCATCGCGGACGCCGCCGAAGACACCTTCGTCTGGATTGATATGGAAGACCACGAGACGACCGACGCGACCCTCGACGTGTTCGAGCAGTTGACCCGCGAACACGACGGCGGCGTCGGCGTCTGCATTCAAGCGAACCTGAAGCGAACCGCCGACGACCTCGAACGACTCGCCGACCTCCCCGGAAAAGTTCGGTTGGTGAAGGGTGCCTACGACGAACCAGAAGAAATCGCGTACAAGGAAAAAGAGAAGGTTGACGCCGTCTACCGCGAGTATCTCGAATTCATGTTTCAGGAGTTCGAGGCCGGTATCGCGGTCGGCAGTCACGACCCGGCGGTGATAGCGTACGCCAAAGAACTCTACGCGGAGTACGGCACGGACTTCGAGATTCAGATGCTGATGGGAGTACGTGAGGACGCCCAGTACGAACTCGCCGAGGAGTACGAAGTCTGGCAGTACGTTCCGTACGGCGGCAAGTGGATGTCGTACTTCTATCGGCGCGCCATGGAACGCAAGGAGAATCTGCTGTTTGCGGTCCGCGCAATACTCGGAAAATAGCGCGAACGTTGCAACTGGTTTATATTCCTGCAATCGAATGCTACACACAAATGTCTTCGTGGAAGCGTGACGCTGGGAGCGGTCTCATCGTTCTGGCCCCATTGCTCGTTACCGCCTACATCATCGCGTGGTTGTTCCTGAAAATCGCGGGACTACCGTTTTTGACCGATCTTCCGAACTACGTCCTCGTACCCGGAATTATAGAAATTCCAGGCGATCTCATCCGCGTCGGAATCGTCGTCATCGTGTTCTCGATGCTCGTCCTCAGCGTCGGCTACCTCATGCGCACGACGGTCGGCGGCATCGTCGAAAACGCCATCGACGGTGCGATGAACCAACTGCCCGGCCTTCGAATCATCTACAATGCGTCCAAGATGGCCGCCGAAACCGCGCTTTCGGACACCAACCAACTCCAGAAACCCGTCAAAATCGAGACGTGGAACGGAATGCGGATGACCGCCTTCAAAACCGGCAAGACGACCGACGACGGACGTGAACTCCTCTTTCGGCCCACTGCACCAAACATCACGACGGGATTCGTGGTCGAAGTCGAACCCGACCAGTTCGTCGAAACTGACGAGAGCGTCGAGGACGCCCTGACCCGCGTTCTGAGCGCCGGGTTCGGCGAGAACAGCGACAGCGGCATTCCCATCAACGTCACCGACGAAGGAGGCGACCGCACCGAGACGCCGCCGACCCAGTGACGCTTCCGGAGAACTGATAATTTTTGAGGATAGCCGTCAATAATCACGTATGACGTGTCCCGAATGTGGTGAGGAACGATCTCCATTTGGCATCCCGACACAGCTCCGCGAACACGTGCCGGGCGAAGCCGCCTCGGTACTCATGTGTCCGCACTGTCTCCAACTCGACCCGGTCGAAAATCCCGAGACGGAACTCTCGGATTTCACCGTGATAAGCGACGAACTGCCCGAAAAAGTGGACGTTGCCGCCGCGATGGTGCTGGCTACCGCTTTTCTCTCGTCGCTCGCACTCCATCGACAGCGCATCGACGCGCTGTTCGACTACGTCGAATCGGAAGGAATCGACCCGCTGTTGATGTTGGACAGGCTCGCGGACGATCCGAAACTCCAGCCCAACTTCGACATCGAATCGCGGCGTCAACAATTGCTCCAACTGCGGGACTGATGCGCCCGACACCTTTCCTTCGTGTGGAGTTCTCGACAAAGCCTCAACTTTCATCACGTCGTCGCACGACCATGCACGCATGAGCAGTGACTGCATCTTCTGCCAAATCGTGGCAGGCGACATCCCGAGCCGAACGATCTACGAAGACGACAGCGTGTTCGCCTTCCTCGACGTGAACCCACTTGCGCCGGGTCACACGCTCGTCATTCCGAAGAATCACCACGAGACGCTCTCAGACCTTCCCGACGACACCGCCGCCGAGCTGTTCGCGGTGCTCCACGAACTCACACCTGCCGTTGAGAGTGCGGTCAACGCCGACGCGAGCAATGTCGCGTTCAACAACGGCGAGGCCGCGGGACAGGAAGTTCCACACGTTCACGGCCACGTCATCCCTCGATTCGACGGCGACGGCGGCAATCCGATTCACGCCATCGCAGGGAGCACGCCCGACCTCTCCGACGACGAACTGGACGACATCGCGGACGACATTCGCGACGCGCGGTAAGCCCAGACTTTTTATACCAATCCGCATCTATTCCGGTTCAGAACAGTGACACGAACTGCCGCACTCGTCGGCGCGACCGGTGGGGCCGGAACGACGCGCCTCTGCGTCGAACTCGCCGCCGTCCTCTCCCACGTCGGGCGCGACGTGGCGATTCTCGACGCCGCGTTCGCCACGCAGGGACTGGCCCGTTATGCCCCCGGTCGCATCGACACCGACATCACCGCGCTTCTCACCGCCGACGATTTCGACGATGCGATCGGCGACGCTCTCGCCGACGCACTCATCGACTTTCCCGTCGAAACGCCCGGACTGCTCGCACTCTGTCCCGCATACGCCCCGTTCGAACGACTCGCACGCGCGAAAACGGCAACCGCCGCACAGCGGTTCGAGACGCTCATCACAGAAGCGACGACCGAATTCGACCACGTTATCGTGGATACGCCACCTATCGCCGCGAACCAGTCCGTCGCCGTGGTGAATGCCGTGGATTCTATCGCGCTGGTCGCCCCCGACTCTCGCTGGGGCGCGGACGCCGTCCAGCAGATGCGTGGCCGACTCGCCGACCTCGGAACGAGCGCGGACGCGGTCGTCGCTAACCACTCTACTGGCGACGACCGACAACTTCCGGACGCGACGGCGATTCCGACGAGCGACGCGACTGCCGCCGAGAGCGTCCCGACGAGCGCGCCCGACCTCGATACGTCGTTCTCGCCCGCCGTCACCGAGGCCGCCGAAACCGTCTTCGACACGTCGCTCGACGTGGTATTTCCGGAGGACGGCCTCCTCGACATTGACGCGGACGAATACGTGCCGGACTCGCTCTCGTAATCGTCACGTTCCGGTTTTTCGCCCTCGGAACCGGTCGAGCGTACTCTTCGTCATTTGATTAGTTGAAAAAATGACAACAAATTCGATAGCGATTGTGGCGAGCGAATCACAACAGGTCGCCGACGCCGCTCATCGTCTCCGCTAGCGTGTCCCGTTTTTGCACTGCGGCGTCGCCGCTGGGTGCCAGTGCACCCTCGACCATCTCCGCCGCACCCGGCAGCGGTTCGTGCGTCTCGATGAACGTCGCCAGCGCGAACTCGGTCTCGCTCGCGCCCGACAGCTCGCGCGCGTCCGAGCGCGAGAGGTCTGCCGAAAGCCAATCTCGGACGAGTTCGTGACCCATCGGCGAGAGAGGCGAGACGCCATCGACGCCGAGCAAGTGGAGCGTCTTCGCCGTCGTTATCGGAGCGACGCCGCTTCTTCGAGCGATTTCGCCGACGGACGTGCCCGAGGCGTAGGATTCCACTATCGTTCCTGCTGTTGTGGCATCGCATGGAAGGTCGTCGGCGAACGCCGACAGTCGCTCGCGGAACTCTCCACCGGTGTCGTCTACTGTCGCTACGCCGCGGTCTCGCTGCTCGGTCGTCACCTCCACACCCTCCGCGATGTCCGACAGCGCCATGCACGTTTCTCGTGCCGTCTTCGACTTGAACCTTTGTGACAGGTATCAAATTTGGTAATTTGACGAAGAGAACGTACCGGTAAACGGTAGGCTTCCTCCTGCCGATTTCGTTCGTTTTCCCGATTTCTGCGCTCGTTTAAATACCATCTCGGGAGAAGTTTCGATTGTGATGAGTACGACACAGACTCACGCCGAAACGTGCCCCGAATGCCGAAGCCGAGTCCGCGAACGCGGTGCAGAAGCCGTTTGCACCGAATGTGGGCTCGTCGTCGCGGAGGACAACCTCGACCGCGGTCCGGAGTGGCGGTCGTTCAGCAACGAGGACAGTGACAAAAAACGAACCGGTGCCCCCCTCACGCGCTCCCGACACGACCGCGG
>CAYNQM010000033.1:0-26874 GCA_964399275.1 uncultured Haladaptatus sp. | reverse complement strand
CGTACCCTTGTCGTTGAGCCGATACGGCGAGAAGTTCTTCGGCTCATTACTCCCCTCGTAGACGAGGAGCGCGTTAGGGCGGTCGTCAGCGGGCGGGAGCCGAGTCTGGATGTCGGCAAGAAACTCGTCGTGGAGCGCTTCGAACGCCCGATACCGCTCCACTTCGCCGAAGACCTTCGCGACCTTCTCGAACGCCTCGTAGAGGGTGTAGTATCGGTAGTCGTGCCAATCGTCTTCACGCCGGAAGATGAGGTTCCCCACGAACGGGCCGACGCTTTCCGTAATTTCCTCGACGTCGCCCTCGCGCCAGTCGAACCAGTTGACGAGCATCTGTGGGTCCATGAGGTGGACGTCGTTGTCGAGTTCGTAGAATATCTCCTTCGACATCTCGGCGTCTCCCAAGTCGTTATTTTCGATCTTTTTTCGGTTGACGCTCACACCGGGTAGCTCGTCGTAGACGTAAGTGTAGTACCTATCCGACCCTCCGATGCCGGTCATCCCGTCGCTCTTGCCGAGTGCGACGCCCATGTCGGCGTAGCCGCCGTCGTATGCGATCCATCGTTCGGGAATCGAGTCGAACGTAACCTCTCCGACCGGTGCCATCGAGACCGTGGACGAACTGTCCTCGGTCGTCTCGGAGTCGTCGTTCGTGGTTTGCGTGGTGGTGTTGTTCGATGACGTTCCCGAATTTCCTGTACAGCCTGCCAGCAAGCCAGCGCTTACGATTGCGCCGCCGTACTTCACGTATTCGCGCCGTGTCGGTGCCTCGTGGTCGCCGGTTTCCTCGGCCATGGCTTTTAGGCTCGCCTAAAGATTTAAAGCGCTTTCTATTTTAGGCTAACCTAAACACGTGTTTGGTTGCCAATGTTGGTACTATTCGCAGATGACCTGCTGAAATCCCATTTCATATGAATAATATTATAAATTATATTTCCACATATGTCAATTTCAATTATAAATGTCAATATAAACCATTATTCAATCAAATATGCCGAGATGTCAGTAACGAAGAATTGTCGTCAGCGACTCAGTGCAGTTCGACGGTTCCGACTGCGCGAACGGCAACCGTGTAGCCACAGTATTCGAAGCTAACTGTAGTGTTCCCGCGGATGGGTCTTCGATTCGTCTTCTGAAACAGTTCGTCGAGTGCCTCGGGGTCGATATAGTCGTAAATCGGCGGCAGGTTCTCCGGTTCGACGTCTTTCGCCGTGGAAACCGCGCGGACAACTGCGGTACTCGCCGACTTGTCGCCGCGAATATCGAACTCTCCCGTCTGTGCTTCTGATTTCATATATGCCGTTTCCGGCATTTCGTACTCCGATGTCATCCTCTCTCCTCGCACTATGGTCGTTGGCAACGACCTTGTATAAAAAATCCCGTCAGACGCACTCACTGGACGAACTCCTCGATTTTCTAGTACGTGGCGATGTATCGAATCAGCAACAACGCTCTTTTCGCTGTCCGTCGATTGCTACCTATGGCAACTGTAGTAGGTGTCGCCGCTCCGGAGGTGGTCGTCCTCGCTGGCGACCGACGGCGGACGAACGACGAAACCGTCACGTCGGAGTCGGTGCGACGGGTGTTCGACTACGAGTTCGCCGGAGTGGCGGTCGTCGGCGAAGCAGGGTCGATAGCGGAGTTCGACCGCCGGTTCGAATCCGAACTCCAAGCATACCGAACCGCACGCGACGAACCCATGTCGATCGACCGTCTCGCACGAACCGCGAGCGAAGTCGCCAAAGAAACCGGCGTCGATGCGCTCGTCGCGGGACGCGGCGAGGATGGAGCGGTTTCGCTCCGCGAAGTCGGAAGCGACGGGCGGTCGTTAGAGACCGATGTCGCCGCCCTCGGAAGTGGTGCTCCGGTCGCGTTCGGACTACTCGAAGAAGGGGAGAGAGAGGACGAACCGGACGCAGTCGAAACCTTCGTCCGGAACACGCTCCGCACCGTCGCAAAACGAGTGTCGGACACGGGAACCGACATCGACGTGTTTCGTCTGGAAGGCGAGACGCGGTGAGTTGTCTCAGACCGACGCTTTCGCGGTTTCCTTCTCGCCGACAACCTCTCCGCTCTCGCCGTCGAAGACGTGCACGTCGCTCTCGGCAAACGTCACTCGAATCGTGTCGCCGGGCGCAGGTTCCACGTCGCTCTCGACGCGGGCGATGAAATCGTCGGCCACGTCGAGGTAGAGGTAGTTGTCGCTTCCGATGGGTTCGACGACTTCGACCGTCGTTTCGAGGACGGTTCGTTCGTCGCCAGTCGCGGGGAGCACGTCCTCCGGACGGATACCGACCGTAAACTCGTCGTTCGTGTTCTCGATACGCTCGGCGAACGACGAGGAAAGCCGACACGAAAAGCTCCCGTCGGGGTCGGAGAGTGCGATTTCGCCGCCTTCTCTCGTCGCACGAACGTCGATGAAGTTCATGCTCGGCGATCCGACGAACCCGCCGACGAAACTGTTCGCGGGATTCGCGTACACGTCGGTCGGCGCGCCCATCTGCTGGAGTTCGCCGTCTTTGAGGATGACGATTCGGTCGCCCATCGTCATCGCTTCTTCTTGGTCGTGTGTGACGTAGACGGAGGTGATGCCGAGTTCCTGCTGAATGCGCTGAATTTCGGTGCGCATCGTGGTTCGGAGTTTCGCGTCAAGATTGGAAAGCGGTTCGTCGAACAGGAAGATGTCGGGTTCGCGGACGATTGCGCGGCCCAGTGCGACGCGCTGTTTCTGCCCGCCCGAGAGTTCGTCGGGTTTGTCCGAAAGCAGGTCTTCGATACCCATCATCTCGGCGGCCTCGAACACGCGCTCGTGGCGCTCGTCTTTGCTGAGGCCGGTGCTCATCCGCAGGCCGAACGCCATGTTTTCCTCGACGGTCTTGTGCGGATACAGCGCGTAGTTCTGGAACACCATCGCTACGTCGCGGTTCTTCGGGTGCACGTCGGTAACGTCGTCGTCGCCGAGGTAGATGCTCCCGGACGTGGCGCGCTCCAGTCCGGCAATCATCCGGAGCGTGGTCGTCTTTCCACATCCCGAGGGGCCGACGAGCGTAACGAACTCGCCGTCGGCGATGTCGAGTGAGAGGTCGTCCACTGCGAGGATTTGGCCCCGGTCGAACTCCTTTCGGAGATTTGCCAGTCGAAGGCTTGCCATTACTCGTGTGGTGTCGTACCACGGTAAAGTTCTTTCCCATTTCTACAAATACGTGATTGATTTTTTCGTACCAAATTTAGAAGGTGCATCGTCGGATGAGACCTGTCGGGTCGAAAACGACACGAAAATCCCTAACGGTTAAATACGTGAAGTTATATTTCATAACGGATATACCCATGTCGTACCCACGGCGACGAATCCTACAGACAGGCGGTGCATTGGCTGGTGCAACTTTGGCTGGCTGTATCAGTATTGGCGGCGATAACTCCGAGAAGAACACGTCAGACGACGGTTCCGGGGATGGTAATACCTCCGGCGGAACTGCCCAACTCTGGCACGCGCGCCCGAAAGGATCGACGAAGAATCTCGAAGCGAACGTCGAGACGTTCAAGAGCGAGACGAACCACGCGATAAAACTCTCCGAGATTTCGGAACTGGAGAAAAAACTGGAGAACGCGATTCCCGCGGGCAAAGGTCCACACGTCTTCCAGTGGGCGCACGACTGGATTGGCGAGTACCAGCCTGCTGGCTTCCTCTCCGACCAGAAGAGCAACCTGAACGTCGATATCGACTCGACGTACACGAAAACCGCGGCGGAGGCGGTACAGTTCAACGGCAAAGTCCTCGGTCTGCCATGGGCCGCGGAGACGGTCGGCCTGCTCTACAACAAGGAGTTGGTGGACAAACCGCCCGAGACAGTAAAAGAAATGCAGTCCATCATGGACGAGCACCACGACCCCTCGAACGGAAAGTACGGTCTCTCCTACCCCATCGACCCGTACTTCATCAGCGGCTACGCCCAAGCCTTCGGGGGATTCTACTACGATGAGGGGAACGACGAACTCGGTCTGACGAACCAAAAGACGCTGAAAGGCTTCCGGTTCGTCCGCGACGAACTGGCGAAGTACATCTCGAAAGACCACGCCTACGACCCGCAGGCCGCGGTGTTCAACGAGGGCAACGCGCCGTTCGCAATCAACGGTCCGTGGTTCCTCGGCACGGTTCGTGACGCCGGACTCGACGTCGGCGTCGCCCCGCTTCCGAAACCGAAGGGTGGCAAGCCGAAACCGTACACGACGGTGAAGATGTGGTACTTCTCGAAGAAGATGAACCAAGGCGGAAAAAACGCGAAAGCCGCCCGGAAGTTCGCCGAGTGGCACACGACGAACACGGACATCCTGGCGAAGCTCGCCGAAGAGCACGGCTTCATCCCGGTTCACCAAGACCTCGCGGGAAGCGACGAACTGCCCGCCGCGACCAAGGCCTACTCCAAGTCGGTGCAGATGGGCGAACCCATCCCGACGCACAAGCACATGGGTAGCGTCTGGGACCCCCTGAAGAGCGCCTTCAAGAAGGTCGTCAAAGGGAAACAGGACGCCAAACCGGCGTTCAAGCAGGCCGAAAAGACCATCAAAAGCAACTGGCAGTAGCCTTCATACCTTATGAGTATTCGCTCGACGTTCTCACGCGGTGCGCAAGCACTGGAAAATCCCGTGTTCGACCGGGACGACCTGCCTCTGCTCCTCGTACTGCCGGGGCTGTTTCTGTTCTCGGCGTTCATGTTCTATCCCATCGCGTACTCCGTCTACCTCTCGCTGACGGACGCGACGAACGTGACGCTGTTCGGCGGTACGTACTCGTTCGTCGGTCTGGACAACTACGAGCAGGTAATGTTCGGCACGCCGCACTTCACGCTCGACCTGTTCGGCTACCGAACGAACCTCCCCATCAACGCGAGTTTCTGGAACTCGATGGGCATCACGTGGCTGTTCGTCGTGACGAGCGTGTCGCTCAAGATCACGCTGAGCATCGCCATCGCGCTCGTCCTGACCAGCAGGCACGTCGTCGGTCGGCGCTACATGCGCTCGTTCATCATCGTCCCGATGGGCCTGCCATCCATCTTCACCATCACCGTCTGGCGGGGCATCTTCAGCAACGCTCAGTACGGACTGGCGAACCAACTGCTGAGGGGACTCCAACTGCAACCGGTGCTTTGGCTCGACCAACGCTGGACCGCTTTCCTCGCCTACAACGTCACGGAGGCGTGGCTGGCGTACCCCTTCATGGTTATCATCATTGTGAGTGCCTTACAGGACGTGCCCGAAGAACTCCACGACGCGGCGATGGTTGACGGCGCAGGATTCTTCAACCGATTCCTGCACGTGACGCTTCCATCCATCAAGCGCCCCGTCCTGTTCGCCTCGATTCTGACGGCGGCGGCCTCGTTCCAGCAGTTCCTCATCCCGTTCGTGATGAACAAGGGTGGACCGCTTCGGCAAAACGAACTGCTCATCGTCTACGGCTACCGCGAGGCGTTCCGCTTCGACCAGTACGGCATGGGTGCCGCCATCATGACGCTGACGCTTCTCGTCATCAGCGGCTTCATGTTCCTGAACGTGAAGCGCGGCCGCCTCGCCGAGGGGGTGAACGAATGAGCGGCATCACCGGAAAACTGGCCGAGGACGCTAGATACGTCCTCGGCGCGCCGGTTCGAGCGGCGGAGACGGTTCGGTACACCGTCGTCGGCCTGCGAACCGGCGAGGTTCCGCCGCGCCGAGTCGCTGCGAAGGTTCTCGCCACATCGCTCGCGCTGGTGATGGTCGGGGCGCTGTTGTTCCCGATTTACTGGATTTTCCTCGCCTCACTGTCTGGCAGTGGCGGGTCGCTCTACTCCACCGACGGCCTTCGACTCTGGCCGAAAGACCCCTCGTTCGACGCCTATCGCTGGGTGCTCGGCGGGATGGAGATTCCCAGTATCGAAGTCGCTATCGACCTGTTCGGTACCCGAGTCGCACTCAGCACCCCGAGCGTCTCCACGACGGTCGATTGTGGCCAACTCGGCGGCTGTTCGGAGTTCCCGCAGTTCCTCTGGAACAGCCTCACGGTTGCGATTCCAACCGTCATTCTGACGATGTGTATCGTCGTCCCGGCGGCCTACGCGCTCTCACGCCGGAAGTTCATCTTCCGGTCGAAAATCCTGTACGGCTACGTCCTGTTCACGCAGGTCGGGAGCGGTCTCGGCGTCGCCGCACTCATCGCGTTGTACGCCACCTTCGTCCAAGTCGGACTGGACAACAGCAAACTCGCGCTGTCGGCGTACTACGCGGCGACTGCGGTACCGTTCAACACGTGGCTGTTGAAGACGTACATGGACAACATTCCGACCTCCTACGAGGAGGCGGCGATGATGGACGGTGCTCCCTCGTGGCGCATCGTCTGGGAAATCATCCTTCCGCTGTCGAAAGCCGGACTGGCGACGGTGCTCGTCTTCAGTTTCCTCGCCGGATGGACGGAGTTCATCGTCGCGCAACTCCTGCTCAACACGGACAAGTACACGCTTCCGGTGGGGCTGTACAGCCTCGTCGGCAAGTATTCGACGCCGTGGGCGCGCTTCTCGGCCTTCGCGCTGACCTTCGCCACGCCCATCATGCTGGTGTATCTGTTCGTCCAGCGCTACATCGAGAGCGGACTCTCGTTCGGCGGGATGGAAGGCTGACGGAACTTTTTACTTTCTCGTGGCGTCCTCGACGATGGTGTGGATTCCGTAGGCGAACTGTTTCAGGCCGAAGAAGGCGAACAGACCCCAGACGAGCAGTGCGGGTACGAAAGCAACCCATAGATCGAGCGTTGTGAGGAGCACGGAAGCGACGACACTCCCGACGGAGAGAAGGGCGAGGCCGACGACGCCGTTGAATGCGGCGTCGGTGGCGGCGGAGTGACGGGACACGATTCGTTGTCGATTCTATTATCACATAATATCGATGGTTCCAGCATCTCGACCGCGAAAATAGTCCGACAGAGAAATCGCGCCATCAACGGTTGAGACGCACGACAGCACGGCGAGAAACCAATTTTCGGACTACGGAGTAACCGCCAATCGTTCTCCGAACAGCGCGCCGAAATCCGGACGCTCGACCAACTCGTACTCGTTTCCGACGCGACTGACTGCACCCGCTTCCGCGAGGTGTTCGAGGTGAGCGTAGGATTCGCCGGGGCCGTGAAGAACGTGGATACCTTCGATTTCGCCGAACAGATGTGCCGCCATCGTCCACGGGTCGGGCGCGCCGTTGTCGTCCAGCACGTCGAGCACGTCTTCCGCGCGCTCCCGGTGGTGGTGACGAATCGCCACCGCGCGTTCGCCGTTTCGATTCGTAGATGATTTTCCGCCGTGGGACGAGAAACGAGGTGCAGTCAGTCGCTGCTCAACAGTTGTGCCAGCGAGAGCGCTCCGAATACGGCGACGAAAACGGTGCCCCAGACGAGGTCGGGAACGAACGACATCGGTGGAACGCCGACCCACGCACTTGCCAACAGCGCGATGCTGACTGCCGTCGCGCGTCGATAGTAACTGAGCCACGGAACTTCGCTGGCGTCTTCGTGGTCGGGTTTCGATTCGTCCATCTGGTCTCCCGCCAAGTCGAGGTAGGGATCAAACTGGTCGGCCAGCGGACCGCGTTCGACGATACCGCGACTTTGGTTGTACTCGATGATGCCCTCGCTGTCGAGTTTCGGGAGGTGCGACTGATACAGCGCGATGTAGACGCGCTGACGCTCGTCGGACGAGAGTGCTCGAATCGTCGTGTCGTTTTCCCACGCTGCGACCTGTTCGGCGAGGTCTCGCATCTCGACTGTGCCGTCTGTGTCTTTTAGAAAACGCAGTGCATCCCGCCTGCGCTGTGTCTGAAGGATGTGAAATATTTTGTCGCGGGGGAGCAGTTCCGGGCGCTCCTCCGAGGTGGTTTCGAACTCGTCTACCGCCGTGGAATCGGTACTCGCGCTCATCGCTCCGCTCGGTATGGACTGCTTTCTCCTCGTTTCGCGTCGTTCAAGCCGGGATTATTGCCGTTGATTCGTGTGCTCTTTCCTGACTGTCCCGGTAATCGGTCGTTTCTCCATTCGCGTGCCATGAGATTCAATATTGACGAGGTATTTTAAAAAGGTACTGGGTCTGGATCGGTGATAGCGGGATGGGTATTGGGATTTTAATATGTGGCAATCGAACGTTTCTCAGACGATGGCGAACTTTGACAGGGACACGTACCGGCGCGTGATCCGGCAACTGGCGGACGACGTAGACGAGCGAATGGACGCCGGAATGAGCATGCACTCTGCCCTGTATCGTTCGCTCGGAGGGTGCGTCGTAGACCTCTGGAACCGCGACGTGTCGCTCCGCATCTGCGAACTCTCAAACCGAGAGCCGGAAATCGACGTGGTGAACGACGTCGTCGCCGAGGACGCGACCGACACCCACGCCGACTACGAGGTGTTCATCCGCGCGATGGCGCTCTCGGTGCTCGCGCAGGACGTACGCGCAGTGGTCGAGAACACCGTTTCGATGGACGGTGACGTGGAAGAGCTACGAGGAGATAGGCGCGGACTTCCGAAGTAGGCAGTAGATTTACTCGTATCGTCGTCGTGTTCGGTCTATGCCCCGTACTCTCTCAGACGATGAGTATCCACCCTGCGCCAACTGTCGCAAACTCGTCGCCGTCACCGACCATCATCCGACGGTCGTCGTCAAGTACGGCGCGACCGCGAACGACGTCGAACGCATGACGCTCCACTTCTGTAGCGAGGACTGCTTGGACGAGTGGACTGGTCCGTTTCTGGAGTGACCGACTCGCGCGGTAATCGACCATACGAGCGAAACGCTCTGTGGGGTTTACTCCAATCGAGCGCGTCACCGGCGTATGGATATCCAACGTCCCGAATCACGAATGAAGCAAGTCGGCATCGCAGTCGGTGGCGTCGTCGGTGTCGCGCTCGCACTCGTTTTCCTGCCGGTCGCACTGCTCGCGGTGGAAATCGTCGCCGGAATCGTGGTCGCAGTCGTCTCGACTGCTACCGAACCTCGTAGGCGTCGTCATTCGGCATGAACCGACCCAAATCGACCGTCTGCTGGTAGTCCGATGCGAGAATCGAGTTCAGGCGCGTCCGCAGTCGCTCGCCGTCGCGCGGCCCCCACTCGTTCGGGTCGCGTACCGGCACGACGAGAAAGCCTCGCCCCTTGATTTCCTCGGCGTGGAGTGCGGCCATGTCCGGCGTTCCGCCGTCGAATCCGTGTTTGTCCGCCTGTGCCGTGAACTCCCAGAAGACGTGTTTGGTCGCCCGCTCGCCGACGGGAATCAGGATGTGCGCCGCGATAGCCCGGAGTTCAGCGTCGAAAAATCGTTCCATGTCGGTGTACTCCGCCGGGGTCGGCGTCCGCCCGTTCGGCAGACAGCACATGTGGAGGTAGCTCATGAACAGATTTCGAATGGCCGGTTCGTCGCTGTAGGCGTCGCCGAGCAGGCCGACCTCGTTCAGCACTGGCTGAAGCTTCTCGCCGACTTCGCTTCCCGTGAAGGGAATGCTCGTTTCTTGCCCGCCGTGCACTCCCGGATGGTCGCCGACGAGGTGGAAATCCGCGTTCGCATCGCCGTAGCCGAATACCGCACGGGAACCACCGGGGACGCATTCGTACTCGCAGGGCGGGCGCATTCCGAACGGGTTGCTGATTCTGTCCGTGACGTTCTGCACGGGATTTCGTAGGACTGTGGCGGTTAAAGTCGGTGCGGTTTGACGCCGAATCCGCCTCCGCGACGACGAACGGGTTCACTCTCTGTTCGTTCTGGTTGGTCGATGCGCTCGCACTCTCGGGTCGAATCGTGGAGGCGTGGGAGGTGTATCTGAACGTCTTGGATTTCGCGAACCCGGGGTCTCCCCTTCGAATCGAGCGTCGTCGGGACGGCGTCGGATTTCAATTGGGTTCATCTCACCATCTCGAAGTTGCACTCAATATAAATAATAATTAATATAATATAAAAATATATAATACTATTACGTTATAATTATTTTGTTCACCGGGATACGATGCCGACAGACAACCAACAATCCTCCCGGCGAACCGTTCTTCGTTCGATCGGTGCGCTCGGTGCGACGGGTATCGCAACGGCAGAAATAACAGACGTTTCGGCTGGCACTTCCGACGAGCAAGTGAAGCGTATCGAGGGACATCTCGAACCGGACACGCCGGATTGGGTGTACATTCCGTTCGATGTCGAAGCCGACGTCACCGAGATACACATCTCGTACGAATACAACAAATCGGCCGACAATCTCCTTGACATCGGACTCTTCGATTTCGACGGCCACAAACTCGACGACCCGAGCGGGTTCCGTGGTTGGTCGGGTGGGGCGCGAACCGAATTCATGGTCTCGCGTTCGGAAGCGACACCGGGCTACTACGCGGGCGAAATCGAGGCCGGAACGTGGTTCGTCGCGCTCGGGCCGTACCGTGTCGGCCCCGACGGTATCGACTACACCATCGACGTCACGATGCGATCTACAACCCCCGATTCGGCGTTCGAACCACAACCCGCGCCGAGCGACCCGGTGACCGACACCGAAGGATGGTACCGCGGCGATTTGCACCTCCACTCGATTCACTCCGATGGAAGTTACACGCCGGAAGACCTCGTCGCGGGCGTGGTCGATGCCGGACTCGACTTCTTCATCTCCACGGAGCACAACACGACGACGGCGAACCTGATCTGGGGAAAACATACCCGCCCTGACCTCCTCATCGTCAACGGCGAGGAGATAACGACCCGAGCGGGACACTACAACGCCCTCGGTCTCGAACCGGATCAGTGGATCGACTGGCGCTACGAACCGGAGGACGACGTGCTGTCTCGATTCGTCGAACAGATACACGACGTGGGCGGACTCGCGGTCGTGAACCACCCCTTCTGCCCGTACAAGGGCTGTGACTGGCGGTTCGACTACGAAGGAATGGATGCCATCGAGGTGTGGAACGGACCGTGGACGTGGGAAGACGAAGCGGCCCTTCAGACATGGGATCGGATGCTTCGCGAGGGGCAGTATCTCCCGGCAGTCGGAGCAAGCGACGCGCACGACTACGACGACCAAATCGGATTGCCGCACACGGTCGTCCACGCATCGAGGTTGGGCCGTGACGCGATCCTGTCCGGTATCGCGTCCGGGCACTCGTACGTCGCCGAGTCGGAAGCCGTCTCTGTCGACATGAAGGCACTCTCGGGCTGTGAATCCGCGATACCGGGTGACCGAATCAAACGCCCGGCAGACGCGCCGATCGACGTTCAGGTGGGCGTCTCGGGAGCGGACGGCGCTTCTATCACGTTCCACACGCAAGATAGTATCGTGAAGTCGGCCACCCTGACGAGCGGTTCCGAGCGGGTGTCCTATCGAACCACCCCCAAAGCCGCCGACTTCGTTCGCGTCGAGATTCGGGATTCCGAGGGTACAATGGTTGCGTTCACGAACCCGATCTTCTTCGACTCCGACTGACTTCCGACGAACCTACTCCGCCGAATCCGTGTTCGCTGTTTGGGTCTCGAACGGTCGAACCCGGTTCGAAATCGGTTCGATACGATCTGAGAACGAGTTCGGCGAGCGCCGAACTCTCCGTGATTATTTTTCGTTCACTTCCAGCACTCGACCCGCCGCAATCGTCTGCCCCATGTCTCGGACTGCGAAGCTTCCCAGTTCGGGAATCTCCGAGGACGGCTCGATCGAGAGAGGTTTCTGCGGTCGTACCGTCACGACGGCGGCGTCGCCGCTCTGGATGAAGTCGGGATTCTCCTCCTCGACTTCCCCGCTGGCGGGGTCGATTTTCTGGTCGATGTTCTCGATCGTGCAAGCCACCTGCGCGGTGTGGGCGTGGAAGACCGGCGTGTACCCCGAGGTGATGACCGAGGGGTGCTGCATCACGACGATCTGGGCTTTGAACGTGTCGGCGACCTTCGGCGGGTCGTCCGTCGGCCCCGCCACGTCACCCCGGCGGATGTCGTTCTTGCCGACGCCGCGGACGTTGAACCCGACGTTGTCGCCGGGACCCGCCTCCGGCACTTCCTCGTGGTGCATCTCGATGGTTTTCACTTCCCCGCTCACGTCGCTTGGCTGGAACGACACGTTGTCGCCGGTGTTGAGCATGCCCGTCTCGACGCGGCCGACCGGCACCGTCCCGATGCCGGAAATCGTGTACACGTCCTGAATCGGCAGGCGGAGCGGTGCATCGGTCGGCGGCTCCGGCTCCGGCAGGTTGTTCAGCGCTTCGAGGATGACCCGGCCGTCGTACCACGGCGTATTGTCGCTGTGTTCGACGACGTTGTCGCCCTCCAATGCCGAAATCGGGATGAACTCGGCGTCGTCCGTATTGAACCGAACCTGATTCAGCAGGTCTTTCACCTCGGTGACGACTTCGCGGTAACGGTCTTCGTCGTAATCGACCGCGTCCATCTTGTTCACGGCGACGATGAGTTCGCCGATGCCGAGCGTCCGCGCGAGGAAGACGTGTTCCTGCGTCTGCGGCTGGACGCCGTCGTCCGCGCCGACGACGAGCACCGCATTGTCGGCTTGGCTCGCACCGGTAATCATGTTCTTCACGAAGTCGCGGTGGCCCGGCGTGTCCACGATGGTGAAGTAGTATTCGTCGGTGTCGAACTCCTGATGGGCGATGTCGATGGTGACGCCGCGCTCGCGTTCTTCGGCGAGGTTGTCCATGACGTAGGCGAACTCGAAACCGCCTTTGCCCTTCTCCTCGGCCTCTTTCTTGTGCTGTTCGATGACGTGCTCCGGGACGCTTCCCGTCTCAAAGAGCAGTCGTCCGACTAGCGTCGATTTTCCGTGGTCTACGTGACCGATAATCGCTAAGTTTTGGTGTGGTTTGTCTGGCATCTCCCCAGTTCCCCCTACTAGCACATATTCACTCTCAGATACAAAAACAGTTGTGCCGGTAGTATCCGCTCGACTTTGAATAAGCTGTAAAACTTCCGACTCACCGGTGCAACGTAATGTGAACAATAGTCCACCGCATATAATTGTGAAATCCATATATTTATTACCCAAATTAATATATATTTTTACATTATAAAATTATATATGTGGATGATATCTCTTTGAGCTTGATGCGCGGTAAAAATAATAACGAAATATCGAATGGGAACTTCGTAAAACGACGAACGTTTATGAAAACTGTCGGCGTCGGTGCCGGTCTCGCGGTTGTCGGCGGAACCCTTTCTACGGGAACGGCGAGCGCACAGAAAGAGGTAAAAGACATCTACGAGGATGGAAAAGCCGACAAAAACGGCAACGAACCCATCGACAGTATACTAGACGATCTCGCCGGCCCGGATACTATTGTAACGTTCCCACCGGGAGAGTATCTCCTCATCGGGAATGACCCCAATCGTTCCCCGTACAACGGTTTTAACGTACAGAGTAGCTACGACGGACTGGAGCTTCAGGGAACCGATGCGACGCTCGTCCAGACGAGTCGAAGTGATCACTCGCGGTGGCTCGATATTAAAGCCAACAACTTCGTCATGTCCGGATTCGAAATCGATTTTAATCAGGTTGAATACCCCGGAAACATCCGGATTCTCGCCGACGATTGGGAGTTCAAAAACATCTCGTTTGAAGGTAAATGCCCCATGCCGGGTGACGAGACGAACGGTTCAAGTTCGGATGCGCGTACGTTGCTCCGGCCCGCCGTCGCTACCGAATCCGGCCGCGGACTCATCCAAGACGTGTACTTCAACCACGGATCCGCAGGCGACTACGAGTACTCGAATCGTCGGGCCGTTTTCGTCGGCACGGATAGTAAGGGTCACCTCGTCTTCAATCGGTGCTGGTTCGAAATGTGGGGTGAAAATACGATATATGCCAAACTGCCCGAAGGGCCCCTCTCAATATTTAACTGCCATTTCCAAAACACGAAAGACCCGATTCGAGCGGGTGCAAAGACGGAAGTCCGCAACTGTACGTTCGTCAAAAATGGACCTCACCCTAAACAAGGTTGGTACTCCGACGACTCTGTGGACGGTGGACCGATGCGCGGCATTAACATCGAGGGTAGTTCACATACACCAGCCAATTCGTACGATGGCCCGGTCTACGTTTCCGACTGTGATTTTAAGCATACCTACCAGTCCGAGAATGGCAAACTCGACCAAACGGGCTCATGCATCAACTCAGGCACCGTCTCCAAAGAAATCGATGTCCAAGATTGCCGAATGATATTCCACGGCGACCGCGCCCGTTCGGCGATAGAAATCGGCGGCGGGAGCAAGACGCTAGAGAGACTCAAACTGGAAAACATCCAGATAGAGAACAACTACGAAGGATACGACGCAATTGAAATCTTCCAGACACCGAACCACTGGGAGACCGTCTCTGGCGTCATTGGTGGAACCGAGGCGACTGACGGCGATAACACGGGCGTGTCCAATAATCAGCACATCCGTAACAACATGAGCATCGGTACCCCTCTAGCACCCGACCTCACTCCGCCGATGCCTCAACCTCCCGCTTCCGGTTCGGTACCAATGGACGGTGTGTCGCTGCTCCGTATCGACTCCACTAATAGGGGTCGAACCGACTACTCCTTCGAGGTTGACGGTGAAGTTTGGGTCGCGGGTGATAACGACGCAAGTATCGACCTCGAACCAAATGGCGACACCATTGATATTCAAGCTGGTTCAGTAACCGGTTACTGCGACACGCAGAATCCTGACGCACAGAGCCTTGACACAGTGAATTCTGACCCGGATAACCCCGACGGTCATAATCAGACCCCCGTCGACGCGTTTCTCATCGACGGAGAATTAACGAGCGCATCGAGCAACGGGGATGCCGTTTGGACGCTCGACGGACAACAGATAGACCCGAGCAGTATCGGCGATAGTACCGGCGGTTCGCGGATAATCGATGACTTCGAGGATGGTTCCGTGAATGAGTACTCGTACCCGTCTGACATGGTGGTCAACGCATCCAGTAGCGCCGTGCACACGGGTAATTATGGTCTCGACTTAGACGGGGACACCGGCAACTCCGGAGTGGTGCGGTCGAACTCGGGCGACGGGTTAAACGCTTATCCGGATGCAACCGACGAGTGGGAGTTCTGGTGGAATCCGCAGACGCTGAGTCAGCGATTCAGCGTCTACTTCTGCCTGCAATCAATCGATGCATCTCAATCGTTCCGGGTGAACTTCGAATTGAACAGTTCGTCGAACTCGTACGTCGAGTTCCAAGAGCGCGGGGCAAACGGCAACAGCTACCTTGGAAGCGACGGCTTCGGGGCGAACACGAACACGTGGTATCGAACCGTGGTTGATGGGAGCGCCGGAGATGGAACGTGGACGATTTCGGTCTACGACGACACGGGGTCGTCACTTGCCGAATTCACCACGTCCGCGACGCAGTACACGAGTTACACTACGTCCGGTATTGCCTACTACATCAGCGGTGCCGACCAAATCTATCTCGACGATATAACTGTTCGATAGAGTAGGACTCTGGTTCGAAACTCCCCGACGAGACGTTTATCGTCTCATCGGTTGCCGCTCTCCGGTGATTTAATCCCGTGTCACGCGAACTTACGCACATGCGCGCCGCAGTCTTGAGAGCCTACGGCGAACCGCTTTCCATCGAGGAAGTTCCAGCACCCGATCCCGAAGCCCACGGCGTCGTCATCGAAACCGAGGCCTGTGGAATCTGCCGCAGTGACTGGCATGCGTGGCAGGGCCACGGCGAATGGGCCGACGACCAAGTGCCAATCGGACAGATCCTCGGCCACGAACCCGCCGGGCGCGTCGTCGCAGTCGGCGAGCAGGTCGCGGGAATCCGGGAGGGCGACCGAATCGCGGCCCCGTTCAACCTCGGGCGAGGGAACTGCGAGTACTGCCGAAACGGGCACGGCAACGTCTGCGAGAACGGAATCGCACTCGGCTTCGAAGCGGCCGCGCCCGGTGCGTTCGCCGAGCAGGTACACGTTCCTTACGCGGACTACAACGCGGTACATCTTCCGGATGGAGTTTCCTCGGTTGAGATGGCCGGACTGGGCTGTCGGTTCGTAACGGCCTACCACGCCCTCGCAAACCGTGCCGACCTTCGGCCGGGCGACTGGGTGGCGGTGCACGGCTGTGGCGGCGTCGGTCTCTCGGCGGTTCACGTCGCCGACGCGCTCGGGGCGAACGTCGTGGCTGTCGATGTGGACGCCGACAAACTCGACAAAGCGCGGGAGTTGGGTGCAGAGGAGACGGTGAACGCCGATTCAGAGGACGTTCCGACCGCGATTCGGGCTCGCGGCGGCGGCGCGCACGTCTCCATCGACGCGCTCGGAATCGCCGAAACGTGTCGCAACTCCATCGACTGTCTTCGTCGGCGCGGGCAACACGTTCAACTCGGACTGACGACCGACGAGGAGCGCGGGGAGATTTCGCTTCCCACGGACATGATGACGATGCGCGAAATCAGCTTCCTCGGTTCGCGCGGCATGCCGCCCTCTCGGTACGGAGAACTGCTCAGAATGCTCGAACGAGACGCGCTCTCCCCCGGTAAGCTGGTGACGAACCGGGTGTCGCTGGCGGAAGTGCCGGAGCGACTCGCCGCGATGAGCGACTACGAGACGACCGGTATCGAAGTCGCCGAATTTTCGAACTAATTATATTGATTGGCTGACTCGTTCTCGTTATGAACGCAGAAACAGGACTTTCCCTCCCGCGTGCAGTCGTCGTCGTCGGTCTCCTTCTGTTGGCGACGCCGTTCGTCGCTTTCGTCCTCATCGCCGGTGCGCTGACCGCCGACGCCGGGGTCGTCGGCTGGTTTTCACGGTCGTCGTCCCGCTCGCACTGCTCGGTACCGGACTCTATTTGCTCACCGGCGACGAGCCGAACTGGCCGATTTCGGTCGGCAGGCGAACGTAAAACGAAGTTATACCGGTACTTCTTCGAGACAGCTCACCTGTTCCCAATCCCTGCTTTCGTCCAACCGGTAGAGTCGCTGTCGCGCGTCGGGAATGTACACCTCTTCCGTGACGGCACCAACTTCCGTCAGGTTTTCCAGCGCGCTCCTGACCGTCCGTGCCGACAGCCGCGACCGCTGGACGATTTCCTTCTGCGTGTGTGCACCGCTGTATTCGAGCACTTTGAACACGAGTTTTGCGCTCGGTGGCAGGTCACACAAACTGGTCAGGGTTTGTTTTTCCATGTACGGGGCGACGGACGCCACCCACTAAATCACTCGCTAACTCCCACGTAACCCAGTGTCACCCGTGTCACCAGCAAAAAACGTAGGTTCTTTCATGGAGGACTGAGTAGTAGTAGGTATGCAGCCTGAACTTGCAAGTCGGGAACGCGCCACTGACATCGACCGGTTGTTCTGCCGGGAGTGTGGGGAACGGTTCGATGCGGACACAGCGACCGACGACGGTTGGCGGTATCGATGCCCGAACGACGACTGTGACGGGGAGGGGATTCGAGAAGACCTCTACCCGGTAGAGGACGTACTGCCCTCGCACCGATAACTCAGCCATTTTTCGCCGTTTCCGCTTGCTTTCTGCGATTTGCTTTCCCTTCGACAGCGACGAGATGGAAATCACTTAAGGTACCGCACTGCACGAAGACGAACATCAAATGCGGTTCGACGGAGTCATCATTCAACTGCTTGCGACGCTCATGCTCGTCGCCGGTCTCGTTCTCACCGGTTACGCACTCATTCAGCCGCCGCAAAGCGACACGACCTACACGCTCTCCGTCGAAGAGGTGGACGAGAACGAACCCGGCGTTCGCTCCGCGTCCGTCCAGTACGCCGACTTATCGAGCAAGGCACGCCTCGCGTTCGGTCGCGCGAAGATTCGTGGGTCGTACAAGATGGCAAAAGAGCCGCCCGAGAAACTGCGAAACTCGTTTGTCATCACGGATCGGTTCGTCTACCGGATCGAAATCACGGAGCACGAGCACATCACCGAGCGAATGGCGACTCTGTTCGGCGGGACGACGACGGCGCTCATCGGCGCGTTCGTCTTCGTCTCGTGGCTCGACGTGGTCAGCGGCTTTCGCTCGGAGTCGGAGTGACTACGTGCTCCCGGTCAATTCCGCGACGTCGTCCCTGAATTCGGTGGCGTACTCGCGCCTGATCCGAAGCGCCTCCTCGTGGGGAAGCGTCCAGCCGTGTTCGATTCGCTCGGAAATCGGATGGTAGCGCGTCACGTCGAACCCCATCGTCGTTAGGTAATCCTGTACGCGAATCGAGCCGATGCCCTCGTTGATGGCCGCCTTGCTGAGTTCGCGCAGTTCGGCGAACGGCGGAATCCCGATTTCGTTCGTCCGAACGCCGGGCTCGCCGACGACGACGGCTTTGTACTCGGTCTGTTCCATCAGGGAAACGACTTCGCTCACGAGCCGCAGAATTTGACTCGGAAGCGCCGTGTCCGGCGCGCGCCACTCGACGGTCGGCGAGCGATGGCGAAGCCGAACCGGCGTCAACACGGTGTCTTCGCGCTTGAAATAGCGACCGAACGTCTCGGTGTCGATGTCGCAGTCGCGCGCCAACATTTGTAGGACGTGATACTGTTCGTCGATTCGCGCCTCCCACTGGCTTTCGTTCTCGACGTACTCCCACAGGTCGCGGTAGCGAGCGAACGTGGCGTGCGATTCGTAGCGATACACCGCCGCGCGCGACGAGCAGGCCACTTTGCTCCCGTTGTAGTACGGCGAGGAGCAGACGAGAGCTAGCGAGGGGTCGAGGGCAGTGAGGAGATTCATCTGCCGAACCACGTCGCCCTTGTCGAAGTGAACGTGCGTCCCCGCGCAGTTTTTCGCGTATTCCATGTCGTCACCGTACATTCGCTCCAGCAGTTGCCCGCGCTTCGACGTGATTGCGAGCGATTCGCGGGCGAGCGGCGTTCCGAGCGGAACGAGCGATTGGCCACGCTCCTCGGCTGTATCACAGACGGCTTGGAGCGTTCGACCGAAGTCCCAGCGGAGTTCTTCGACGCTCGACACGGGCGGCGTCTGTACTTCTATCAGCGGCGCGATGAATTCCGGGACGACGTTCTCGCTCACGTCGAACAGTTCGTCTGTGTCGGTCGCTAACTCGCCCGATTCGTCGATAACCCAGTATTCCGCTTCGAGTCCTATTTTCATACCCCTCCCCCCGTCGGTGACTGACGCGGTTCGCTACGCGACGAAAATCGAGTCGCACTGTAACAGTTGCCGACACGTCACCGAACGATAAGTGATATACGCTACCTACCGGCTAATAACTTACGCGAATTGTTCCATCACGGCTTGGGTTGCACGCTCACCGACGAAGTACTCACACAAGTCCCCAAAACATGGAGATTCCGACTACGGTCACGACCGACAGGAGCAGTTGGAGCGGTGCCCCGATTCGGAAGTAGTCCGTGAACTTGTACCCGCCCGGACCGTAGACGAACAGATTCGTCTGGTAGCCGACCGGACCGAGAAACGAGGTCGAGGCGGCGAAGGTGACGGCGAGGACGAACGCGAAGGGGTTCGCGTCGATGCGCGTCGCCGCCTCGATTGCGACGGGAATCATCAGCACGACGCTGGCGTTGTTGCTGATGACCTCGGTGATGAGACCCGTGGCGATGTAGAACACCCATAGCACCGCGATGATGGGCAAGAAGTTCGCACTGACGGCGACCATCCCGCCGAGTAATTCCGCCCCGCCGGACGCTTCGAGCGCGATGCCGAGCGGAATGACGCCCGCGAGCAGGAAGATGACGTTCCACTCCACCGAATCGTACAACTCGTGGGCTTTCAGCACGCCGGTCGCGACCATCGCAACCACGCCCGCGAGCGCCGTCACGAGAATCGGGAAGACGCCGAGCGCGGCGAGCACGACGACGCCAGCGATGATGGCGAGCGCCGGGACAATTTTATCGGTTCGGTAGTCCGGGTCGGCCACCTCGTGTGCGACAATGAAGTCCCGGTTCGTGGCGAGGCGGTCGATGCTGTCCGCGGACGCCTGCACGAGCAGAGTGTCGCCGACCCGAATCCGAACGCGGTCGAGTCGCTCGCGGATGAGTTCCCCTCGACTGCGGAACGCTAGCACGGTCGCGTTGTAGCGTGCTCGGAACGTCGAACTCGACAGGGTCTCGCCGACAAGTTCGGAACCCGACGGAATCACGACTTCGACCAACGTCTGCTTCTCGCCGGGGTCGATGGATTCGTCGGTCGGCGGCGTCCCGACCAGCGTCAGATTGTCCAGCGTCGCGAGCGACTGGAGCGTCGAACGGTCGGTTCGGAGTTTCAGCACGTCGTTCGCACGAATCGTCTTCTGGCCGATGGGTTCGCTGAACGTCTCGTCGCCGCGGACGATTTGGATGATGTCGGCGTCGAAAATCTCCGCGTCGATGGACTCGTTGACGGTTTTGCCGACGAGCGGCGACCCCTCGTTCACCACCACTTCGGTCAGGTAGTCTTCAATCTCGTATTCCTCGATGTAATCCTCTTCCGGCGGAACGCGCTCGGGCAGGAGTCGGTGGCCCACGAACAGCAGGTAGAGGCTCCCGGTCACGAGGACGATGACGCCGAGACCGGTGAACTCGAACATCGAGAAGGCGTGGAGTCTCGGGTCGGCGGTCGTCTCGGCCAACCGCCCCGCCACGTTGCTGGCGAGGATGTTCGTCGAAGTGCCGATGAGGGTGAGCATTCCGCCGAGCATCGAGGCGTAGGAGAGTGGAATCAGCAGTTTCGATGGCGAGGTCTTCCCCTCGTGCGCGAGGTCGGTGATGACGGGCACCAGAATCGCAACAACTGGTGTGTTGTTGACGAATCCCGAGGCTGGCCCGGCGACGCCGATGGTGGCGAACAACTGCTTTCGGAGGTCGGTGCCTGCGAAGTTCGCCAACCTGTTTCCGAGTAGTTGGACGAGTCCTGTTTGGCTCACCCCCGAACTCAGGATGAGCATCGCCAGCACGGTGATGGTCGCTTCGTTCGAGAACCCCGAGATGCCGGTGGCCGGGTCGATGCCAGTCCACGGTTCGAGGACGATTAGCGTTACCATCACCAGAATTGCGGTGACATCGACAGGAAGTAGTTCGGTAGCGAAAAGAACGAGTGCGAGGAAGACGACGGCAAACACGACCAGCATGTCAGTCGTCACGCCCACTCCCCCGACCTGTAACATACCCTGACCTACGAATCGTCTCCGCATAAAGGTTTCCCATAACTTATAGAAATCCTCAAAAAAGAATTTTTGAACGTTTTTTAGCGACGTCGAGCAGTATTTCCACGCGGAGGGCGGTTCGATTACGGTGGGTAAGAGCAGTTTTGTAGGTTTTGTGGCGGTGAGGTGGTTGCAGATTTTGGTGAAAAAAGCAGTCTGCAACATCTAGGCACAAGCCACGCCCGAACTCGGTCAATCGCTCGTGGCAGAGCCACGCTCCGTCCGTCGTTCGCCCGGGAACGGGCGAGCAACCGAGCGTACCGAGCAGGCAGCGTCCGCGAGGGGAGCGATGGTGCTCGGGCGTGGCTTGCGCTTAGAAACTGCAAACTACGCACGTCCACTAAACCGGAGTTACCAGCGGTCTCCACAGAAATCAGGGTGCAACCCGGAAGGACACGACACACGCCGAACGTCCATTACTTCTCGGCGAGTCGCTCTATCGTCTCGATGTCGTCCACGGAAAGCCCGTATGCTCGACACACGAGTCTGTCGATAGCAACGTCCGTCTGGGAAATTTTCTCCTCCAGTTCCGCGACTCGCCGATTTGCCGCGACGAACTCGCGCGCGTCCTCGGGTTCCGGTACGCAAAGCGATTCGAGTCGGTCGAAGAGCGAGATGGTCTTGGCCGCTCGCTCGGCAAACGCCTCGCGCGAGACTGCACGCGGGACGAACCATCTGAGCAGTTCGCACCACTCGTCGTCTCCCTCGAACGCCAGCGCCGGAATCGGGTCGGTTTCCGCGAATCCCCACGAATCGGTCTCCGAGTCGTTGGTAGCGCGATGGCGCGCCGTCGCCGAGAAGACGAGTCGGTCGCTCCTCTCGACTACCGAGACGGTTCCGAGTCGGAGTCCATCCCGGTCGGCGGTCGTCTCGGCGAGCATCGATTCGGGTTCGACCCGGTGGGTCATTTCGCCCAGTCGCGGGCCGGTGGCGTCCGGGAGTTCGAGTTCGACATCCGCGCGCTCGCGTCGGAGTTCGCGCATTCGGTTCGTCAGCGCGACCAGCGCGTCTCGTTCGTCACCCCCGTCCGGAATCGGCAATCGTGTGGCGAACATCGGTTTGAATCGCAGATACCCCCCGCTGACGTGGGCGCCGCCGTACACCTGCTGGAACCAGCAGGCTGATGCGGTCGAGTTGACGACCGCGAGGAGGTACCGAAGCGGGAGGTCGGAACGCGACCGAACGCTGTAGAGCGTGTTCAGGGCGTACAGTCCCTCGTCGTCGTAGGCCGCCACCGGTCGTTCGCTGATGTCCCGCAGAAGCAGTTTTTCCGTCTCGAACACTTCGCGGTCGCGCAGGCTTCCGTACTCGCCGTCGCCGATGAGTTCGGGGTCGAACCGAACCCACTTCTCGCTCCACTCGACACCGTACCGCGAAACGTCGCCACCGGCGACGAGTCGTTCGCAGTCCGGGCTGGGTTGTTGCCGATTCGAGTCGGAGTCGTCCACGACCAGTTTGTCCCGTACGTTTCCGGTGTGGATTCCTTCGGTTTGGGTGACGTGCGTACTCATTTCGTCGTTTTCTCGGCGGAGTCGCTCCGCGATTGGAACGAATTCGGGGTCGATGCCGACCGGAATCACTCGGTCGCCGACGCGGTCCACGAACGACCGCGAGAGGATGGTTTCGGTCGCTTCGACCGCTTCGCATCCCGTCCCCAGTTCCGCGAGCGTGTCGGCCTGCCGAACCCGAATCGACTCCGTCGGCCCGGTTTCCGTCTCGACGGTGACGACGAGCGGGTAGA
Organism: uncultured Haladaptatus sp.; assembly: GCA_964399275.1. Taxonomy (GTDB): domain Archaea; phylum Halobacteriota; class Halobacteria; order Halobacteriales; family Haladaptataceae; genus Haladaptatus. The sequence goes on along the minus strand of CAYNQM010000033.1, from coordinate 3,988 downwards.
CACTGGCGTCGGCGAACACCGACACCTCCGATATGTCGAACAGTTCGACCAGTCGATGCCGGTCGAGGAGGTGGTCGCGGAGGGTTCGCCCGTATCGCGCCGTCGTCCACTTGTTCGGAACGATACAGGCCACGCGGTCGCCGAGTTCTGCCATGCGCTCGACGAACGGAACGTAGAGGTCGAACGCACCCTTCGCGGTGTCGTACCGCGATTTGAGGTCGGCTTTCGTTTCGGAAGGGATGGTTCGACTGCGGACGTAGGGCGGATTGCCGACCACTGCGTCGAATTTTCCCCCGGGCCACTCGGGCGCATCGACCAACGCATCGCCGACACGGAGGGCGTCGTCGGGCCAGACGCCGGTTTCGAGCCACACCGCCGACCGCGCGAGTTCGACCGCGAGTGGGTCTACGTCCATGCCGAAGACGAAATTCTCAGCGACTGCTTTCCGCGATTCGCTGCGCAGTTCCGCCAATCGGTCGATAGCGCAGGTCAGAAAGTGGCCGCTCCCCATCGCAGGGTCGAGGACGCGAGCATCTTCGTTTCCATCGACTGCTTGGGAGACGACGTACTCGACCACCGCCTCGGGGGTGTAGTACGCGCCGACCGACGCTCGCTGTGTCGCGTCCTCAGTCAGTCGAACTCTGTTATTACTCCCCTCATCAGTGGTGGTCGGCTCGCAGTCGAGTAGCCGTTCGTAGATTCCACCAAGTCGCCGCATCGAGAGCCGTCCGTAGGCTATCTCACCGAGTTCGCCTTCGAGTCGCTTCGTCGCCGTCGGCGACAGCGATTCGAACAGTTCGCGCTGGTCTCGAAGTTCTCGACCGGTGGCGAACGGCGGTTCGTCCCGGCCTCGCTCCGCCGCGATTCCGGCGACGAGAGCGCGAAAGACACCGACGAGACTGGCGTCGTACGCACCTCTTGAGCTGTCCCGATTTCGGATGGTTCCTGCGGTTGGCTGGTCGAGCGAATCGTCGCAGAGCAAGTCGCTCGTCGCCAGTTCGATCGCACGCCTGACAATTTTCGTCGCTCCGTCCGTTCCGCGTCCACCCATCAGTTCCCTGTTACTCTGCGGGCGGATAAATCTACTCCGCGTACAGCGAGTAGGCGATTGCGGCGAAACCGATGGCGGTCAGCGCACTCTCGATGACCAGAACGAGATCGCGGTCGATTCGGAACGCTTGATCCGCGATTCCGGCGAGGAACGCGCCGAGGGTGACGATACCGAATCCGATAGCCAGCGAGCGAAGCGCTGGTGAGCCGGTTCGGCGGTACGCTTTGAACGCGAAGTACGTTATCACCCCTCCGAGGGCGAGCGTGAGTGTCTTGAGCGCGATGACGATGGGTGTGACGTTCATGTTTCTTTTCGTACCTCCGACCACAACTGTTCGAGGCGCTCGTCGGTCGTCCGGGGTGGGCGCTCTATCGACACGTCGAACTCTTGGTCGTCCGTCAGCGAGATGTTTACCGATTCGACCGCGAGTCGATACCGAGACGTGTGGTGTCCGTCTTCCCGAATTTCGGTCAACTCCCTGACGAGTGATGCGTCACTCAGCATATCCACTTTTCGGTAGAGTGTCGAGAGTGGAATGTCGGTTTTGTCGGCAAGTTCACGTGCTGTCATCGGGTCGTTCAATTCCATGATAATTCGTCGGCAGGCGGGGTCGTCTAAGGCGTCGAGGATGTCCTGTAATTCGGGCGTATCGTCTGCCAAATCCCGCACCATTCGATTCCGTCTTTCGCACGTCGATACATAATTGGTTCGACTACTGGCCGCGTTTTCACGCCGTGAGAATCACCGAAAATAGCGTTACAGAAAACGGGACTACTCCGCCATTTCCGCTGTTTAGCGACTGAATCCGAAGAGTTCGTAATCGTGGTCGGGCACGTACCGTCGGAACAACAGACTGTTCGTTAGCACGCTCACGCTGGAGAAGGCCATCGCCGCCGCGGCCAGCGCGGGTTGCAAGAGGCCGAGCGAGGCCAACGGAATCATCGCCGTGTTGTAGCCGAGCGCCCAGAAGAGGTTCTGCTTGATTTTCGAGAGCGTCCCCTCCGAAATTCGAATCGCCTTCACCACGTCGCGCGGGTCGTCCCGCATGAGCGTCACGTCGGCGGCCTCGATTGCCACGTCGGTTCCGCTCCCGATGGCGGTTCCGACGTACGCCGCGGCGAGTGCTGGCGCGTCGTTCACGCCGTCGCCGACCATCATCGCGTTTCGACCCTCGGATTGGACGTCCTCGATGACGTCGACGATCTCGTCGGGGACAACCTCGTCGCGGACGATCTCGGGGTCGATACCGACCTGTTCGGCGACCGCGCGGGCGGTTCGATCGTTGTCGCCCGTGAGCATGAGCACGTCCAAGCCACGCGCTTGGAGGTCATCCACGGCCTCCGTCGCGCTCGTTTTCACCTCGTCGGCGTCCGCGACGACCCCGACGAGTCGGCCACCGACGGCAACAAGCATGGCCGTCTTCCCCTCGCGTTCGAGACGTTCCATCGCGTCGTTCGCGGGACTCGGGTCGATACCCTCGTCGCGCATGAGTTTTCGGTTGCCGACAACGACCGCGCCGTGACTCGTCTCTGCCCGGATGCCGTGGCCGGGGACGTTTTCGAACGAACTGGGTTCCTCGACCTCGATACCGCGCTCTCTCGCTCCGTCCACGATTGCTCTTGCGAGCGGATGTTCGCTCCCGTACTCCGCGCTGGCCGCCGCGCCGAGGACGAACTCCTCGGAGATTTCGGATTCGGCTTCGCCCGCGGCGACGGCGGTTCCGCCGTCCGTCGTCGCGCCGCCGTCGGTCGTCGCGCCGCCGTCGGTCGTCGGTTCGAGTGCCACCACGTCAGTCAGGTTCATCTCGCCCTCAGTGAGGGTCCCGGTCTTGTCGAAGACGACCGTGTCGGTGTCTTTGACGCGCTCTAACACGTCGCCGCCTTTGAACAGGACGCCGGTTCGCGCGCCGATTGCGGTTCCGACCATCGTTGCCGTCGGCGTTGCGAGGCCGAGCGCGCAGGGGCAGGCGATGAGCACCGCACTGGCGAAGACGACGATGGCGAACTCGAACTGCGAGACGCTTCCACCCGCGACTTGCGGCCCGCCTGCGACGGGACTCCAGAGCGGCAGAGAGTTTACGAATCCGGCGAGCGCTTCGGGGAACAGATACCACACCGCGCCCCAGAACAGCGCGTTGGCGATGACCGCCGGAACGAAGTACGCGCTGATTCTGTCCGCGAGGTTTTGAATTTCGGGTTGGCGGGCTTGCGCTTCTTTCACCATCTGGACGATTTGCTGAAGCGCGGTTTCGCCGCCGACCTTCGTCGCGCGAACCGTGAGCACGCCGTTTTCGTTGATCGTCGCGCCGATGACTTCGTCGCCGTCTCCCTTTTCGACCGGGGCGGACTCGCCCGTCACCATCGACTCATCAACTGCACTTTCGCCGTCCACCACGACGCCGTCGGTCGGGATCTTCTCGCCGGGGCGAACCCGGAGTCGGTCGCCGACTTCGACTTCGTCCAGCGGAATTTCGCGCTCTTTGCCGTCTTCCACGACCGTCGCGGTGTCCGCTTCCAGTTCAAGCAGTTCGCGAAGCGCGTCGCTCGCGCGGCCCTTCGACCGGGCTTCCAGCCAGTTTCCCATCGTGATGAACACGAGGATGAGCACCGCGCTGTCGAAGTAGGTGCCGCCCGGAATCAGCCAGTCCGGTGCCTCCCACTGCAGGGTCCAGCCCGTGAACTCCAGGGCGTCGTTGGCGAGCTGCTGCGCGGTGCGGTCGTTGGTCTCGGTACCGCTGGCTGCCGGCGCGAACGGCGCGGCCAGGTAGGCGGCGCGGCCGCGGCCGCTGGTGCTGCGCTGGGTGCGCTCCCACCGGCGGTCCTCGGTGTACTCCTCGGCGAGCACGATCCATTCCTCGCCGTTGATGGTCACCCGCACGGCCCGCGGGCCGTTGGCGTCGTGCTCGAGCTTCTGCAGGGCAGGCTTGCCCAGCAGCGT
>CAYNQM010000032.1:0-27271 GCA_964399275.1 uncultured Haladaptatus sp. | reverse complement strand
GTACGTGAACAGCACGATGAACGGGAAGCCGACGAGGTACACCGCCGTGAACGCGAGCGTTAGTGGCGTTGAGGCGATTCCCTGAAAGGTGGCGACCGTCGCGCCTTCGATGGCGTAGACGAACTCCGTGAACGTTCGCCCGACGTGGAAGTGCAGGGCCAGCGTGTTCACGATGTTCGTGACGACCCACGCCACGCCGAGGTATTTCCAGTCGGTTTTGAGGAAATCACGAACGAGCGTCCCGAGACGCGCGTCCGGCAAAAATACTTGCTTACCGACAAGAAGCGTCACGATGCTCGGAACCGCTACCAGCAGGGTAAACTGAGTTCCGAGTGGAAGGGAACGAAAGTGGAGGGCAGACAGCATGCTACTGGTTACTGAGGCGACAGAACATAAAGTAGTTACCTATCTTTTCGAGTCGTTCGACGCTCGTCAGACGCTTCTGCGCGCTGACTCGCTTGCCGAACGATACCCCTGAGCGTCGTAATTTCCCGACCAGTGGGATGTGCGCGGCCCACGACTCTGCGAATCATTCGCATGGCCTTCGGTCGTTTCTCCTCCGGATGGCCGACGGTTTCGAGTAGGTCGGCGAAGGTCTCGTAGAATCCCTCGATTTCGTCTTCGCTCGCGCGCTCTCGTTCCACGTCGGGCAGTTGTCGCTCTTCGACCGTCAATTCGCGGAGTTCGTACAGCGTGACGGTCGCGGCCTGTCCGAGGTTCAGCGCCGGATATTCCGCGCTCGCCGGGATAGAACACACTTCGTCCACGCGCGAGAGTTCCTCGTTGGTCAGGCCGTTGGCCTCGCGCCCGAAGATGAGCACCGTCTTCGTCTCGACTTCGGCGAGGTGCTCGGCGAGTTCGCGCGGCGTCGTGAACGGAAACCGAACGTGGCGACTGGCGTCCTCGTTGGTCGTCGCCGTCATGCCGACGGTGTGGTAGTTTTCGACCAACTCGTCGAAGGTCACTTCGTCGTAGTTCGGAAGCACGTCATCGCGGGCCTGCGCGGCGAAACCGTAGGCGTCCCCGTCGCGCTCGATTTCCGGCGGATTCACGAGTTTCAGGTCGTGCATTCCGAAGTTCTTCATCGCTCGCGCGATGGTGCCGATGTTACCCGGCGTCCGCGGTTCCACGATGGCGACTGCGGGTTTCATTTGGGATACTCTTGGGAGATGTCCACGTCCCGGAGATCGATTTTCTCCTTCTCTTCGTCCGGCAGTTCGACGTTCATCTCTTCGAGGTCGGGTTCCGGCGGTTCCGGCAGGTCGTCGGGGTCGGTATCGACGTGATCCATCCCGCCGTATCCCTCGGGGGCGCGTCCGCCGTCCGCGAACCACTCGTGGAACTCGTCTTGCAGTTCGTCCTCGCCACGGAACTGCTCGCCGCCCGCTTCGAAGTACCAGTAGAGGAAGTCGGTCTCGTGCTCCGCACAGACCGCGACTTCGGAGAGTGGTTCGCCGTACACCACTTCGGTGACGTTGCATTTCGGCAGGTTCTCGTCGCCGTGTATCAGCCAGCAGGCGTCACAAGGCGACCCGACCAGCGCCGACAAGCGCGCGAGTCGTTTCTGCGTGTCGGCGGAAATTTCGTCCATCGGTCGGTAGTCCCCGTCCTCGGTGAACACCTCCTCCTCGTCGAATCGCCAGCCGCGAAGTCCGATACTCACTTTACCCATTACGTACCCGTAGCGACCGGAAGGACAAAAAGAGCGTGTCTGCGGTGCGGCGTCGGAACGATTCGAACGTTCGATAAGGAGAACGCCGATACGATTTCGTTCCGTTTTGGGGATACCATCCAAATTTTTATCTTCATCCAGTTCCATCAGTTATCTAACAATGCGTCCCGCAGAGATTTCGTTCCGTGGCGGGAGCGCTTCGCCCGAATTTCACGACGTGCTCTCCAAATTCAAGCAACAAGGGTGTAACATTCTCGTCACCGGACGAGTCTCCGAGACGACGACAAATCGGACGACGATACAGTTGCTCGGGGCGTCGAACGAGGAGCGAAAGCGCGTTCTCGTGCTCACGGGAACGACCGCACGGCACGCTGGGTCGAAACTCCCCGCCGGAACCAACACCGACGACCCCGACGTATGGATAATCGATTGGGGTGACGACGAACGTGCCATCCTCGATTCGCCGACGCCGACGGTTCCCCGACCGGACGATGCGTCGGACGGAACGCTTCGGAAACTCCGAGCAGAAATCGTTACTGCCGTCAGCTTTTACGACGAATGGTCCAACAGCCTCGGGCCAGCAGAGCTTCGGCTTTCGCTCGATTCGCTCGCCAAACCGCTCGACGAGTACGAACAGTCCACCGTCGAGCGATTCCTGCGGACGGTGACGGCGCTCATACGCGGCGTCTCCGGAATGGCACATTATCACCTTCCACTTCCCGACGACAGCGACATCGTTCAGGAGTTGTCGCCGCTGTTCGACGCCCGAGTCGAACTCCGACAGACGGACAGCCTCGTGCCGGAACAGCGCTGGCACGTTCCGCAGTACGACCAAGTTACGAACTGGGTACGACTATGACAAACGTCACGTTTCCAGATAGAAAGAACAGGGACGAAACGTTCTCTCAACCGACCTTCGACGCGGCGTCCGACCCACCCGGCGTATCGGTGTACGACCCCATCGAGAAGGTTCGCGCCGAACTCCGCACCGACCACGACGTTGCGCCCACCCCGGCGAGCACCGACGAGTTTCCGGTGCCGATGGATACGGCCGCCACGGTTTCGACCAGTCGAATTACGATTCCGTACAACCTCGACGTTGCGGTCTGGAGCGGTGACGAGCGCATCGCTCGCTACACTTCGGAGCCAATGTCAGTACCCGTCGGAAGCTACTTCCTCGAATTCAACACGCTTCCGGTGAAAATATACGTGGGCGTCGAATCCGCCGTCCGAGTGCGAAGGGAGGACGAGAGCACGATCATCGAGTTCGACGGGGAACGCGAACTGCTGGTCGGCGCACGCTCGTTTCACAGACAACCGACCGGGACGATAACCGTCACCGACGACGTGGAGGACGTGATGCGCGCACTGTCGCTGTTCGGGTCGGCGATGAAGACGACGAGTCCCGAGCGCTCGTATCCGAACCTACGGGGACACCCACCGCTCATCGAACGCGGCGACGAATTTTCGGCACCGGACGACATCGAATCGCCGAGAACGGGCGTCGAACTCGTCGTCCCACCGACTCGCGAATACGTCTACCCGCTCGCGTCGCTCGCGTACTACCTCGGTGCGGATGTCGTTCCGGGTGACAGCCCCCGACTCGTCGCCGACGGCTTCGAGTACTCCCTCGACGGGCCGGACGGGTACGAGAAGACGGTCAACCGCGTCCTTCGACACGTTTTCTACCTCGACTGTTTCACGCGTAGCGAGGGGTTCTACAGCGAACCGGTTCACGAACGAACCCGAGTCGAGTCGCAGACTTCGATCGACTTCCCCGCGCTGTACGAAGCGTCGCACACCGAGCGACTCCGTTCGTATCTCTCGATACCCTTCGAGAACCTCGAACCGTGGGCACCGCAGTGGCATCTCACGACCGACGTGGTTCCGGCCGTCGAAAACGACGGCATCCTTTCGTTCGTCGCGAACGACCTCTCGTTCGTTCGCTGTCCGTCGAACCCGACGGACGCACCGTCCAGTCCGCCACCGGCCGAAATCGGCGACTTCTGTCGGAGCGTCGCGACTGGCGAGGATGCGCAGGAATCGGAGCAACGAATCGTCGAACCGCAATCGGTCGAAACCATCGACCACGCGTGGGTCGGTGACGGCTGTCCGCTCGGAAGCAACAAGCTGACCCTCGAATCACGGCGACAGCGCATCGAACGAGAGCCAGCAAAGCGGCAGACTATCCGCATTCGAGTCGTCTGCAACGATAATTCGATGAAGGCGGAAGGGGCAGTCAACGAACTGTACGGCTTCCGCAAGTCGATGGATTACGACGTAGACATCGCGTACAACCTCACGACGGCGGAACTGCGGGAGTTGCTGGCAACCGACATCGACTTTTTCCACTACATCGGCCACATCGACCACGACGGCGTCCAGTGTGCCGACGGCGTTCTCGACACGACGACGCTGGACACCGTCGGAGTGCGGTCGTTCCTCCTCAACGCCTGCCGCTCCTACGAACAGGGGTCGGCGCTGGTCGAAAAGGGAAGTCAGGCGGGCGTCGTCACCCTCTCGGACGTGTCGAACCATGCGGCGACGAAGGTCGGACGAACGCTGGCGCGCTTACTCAACGTTGGATTCCCCTTCCGTGCCGCGCTCTCCATCGCGCAAAAGCAGTCGCTCACCGGCTACCAGTACGTCGTCGTCGGCGACGGCGGAATCGCGCTCTGTCAATCGCCGTCCGGCACCTGCACGCACACGAAAGTCACCCGGCGTGAGAACCACTTCGCCGTCGAAAAGCACGGACGACACCTCCTGAATCAAGCTGCCGGAGGGACGTTCAAACCGTATTACGGCGACGGCGATATTTGTTATCTCTCGTCGGGATACATCGACACGTTCGACATGACGAGCGAGGAACTGAACGATCTGTTCGAGATGCAACCCATGCCTATCGAGTACGACGGCGACCTCTACTGGAGCGAGGACATCACCGCCAGCGACCTCGACTGAAAGAGTCAGCTTTTATTCTCCCCCGTCCTTGAGTCAAGGAAACAGGGAGGTTCGACGCTGTTCGATATGACTAACCCAACTTCCTCGTTCGCCCAAGAGACAGCACCGCATCCAGTATTCGATACGATTTCGAATCCGCCGGGAGTGGAAATATACGATCCCATCGAGAAAGTTCGGTTCGAACTGCACACGCCGGAAGCCGTTTCTCCGCGCCCGGCGAGTACGGATGACTTCCCGTTTTCGATGGATTCCGCAGTCGAGTTTTCTACGAGGGAGATTCGTCTGCCGAAACGTATGGAGATAGAGGTCTGGCAGGGAAAAGATACCGTCGGGCATTTTCTTCCGGAAACAGGGGATTTGTTGGCTCCTCGTGGCAATTATTATATATCTCTCAGTACTACTCCGATAAAAATCTACGTCGGTGTTGAATCGGCTATCAGCGTCGAATGTGAGGAGAAGTACACGATAGTAGACTTCGGCGACGAACGTTCGGTACGAGTCGCCGCACGGTCAATGCATCGCCGCCCTACTGACGTGATTACGGTTACTGACAATGTCGAGGATGCGATGCGTGCTGTGTCGCTATTCGGGTCGGCACTGAAGACGACGAGTCCCGAACGGTCGTTTCCAACTTTGCGAGGACATCCACCACTCTTGGAATCCGGCGACGAGTTTTCTGCACCGGCGCGAATCGAATGTCCTGAGACAGGTGTTGAAATCGAGATTCCGCCAGACCGTGCGTCGGTATATGCAGTGACGCCATTGGCGTACTATCTGGGCGCAAAACTCGTTCCTGGACGAACACCCCGACTCGTCACCGACGGCTTTGAATACTCGCTTACCCATCCTGCTGGTTTCGAACGAGCAATTTCCGAGACACTCCAACAGGCGTTTTTCCTCGATTGTCTCACTCGGACTGAGGGATACTACAACTACGACCCGCCGTCACGAAGACAGGTCGAACCACTCACTAACTTAGACTTCGCCGAGTTGTACGATGCTTCTCTCGCAGAACAACTTCAAGCATATCTGTCGATATCCTTTGAAACACTCGAACCGCACATGCCCCAATGGCATCTGACGACCGACGTGGTTCCGACCGCCGACAACGTCGAAATTCTCCCGTTCGTCGCAGATGACCTCTCGCTCGTTCGTTGTCCCCCGAACCCGGCTAAAAAACTAACACGCCCACAACCGCCAGCAATCGCGGAGTTCTGCCGAAGTTCGGTAATGGGCGAAGAACAGAGTGCGTCTGATAAATTGGTCGTGGAACCGGAATCCGTCGAAAGTGTCGAACACGCGTGGATCGGTGACGGCTGTCCACTCGGAAGCAACAAACTCACCATCGACTCCCGGCGGCGACGCATCGAACAAGAATCAGCAGGGAGGTCGAACATCAGGATTCAGGTCGTCTGTAACGACGAGAGTATGAAGGCGGAAGGAGAGGTAAGAGAGATGTACGGCTTTCGGGAGTTGGTAGAGTACGATGTCGATATCTCCTACAACCTGACGACCAACGAACTCCGCGACCTACTGGCGAGCGACATCGACTTCCTCCACTACATCGGCCACGTAGACCAACGAGGGATTCGGTGTGCCGACGGCGTTCTCGACACGACGACGCTCGAAGCCGTCAACGTTCAGGCGTTCTTGCTCAACGCTTGTCGCTCCTACAAGCAGGGTGAAGCATTGGTCACGAAAGGAAGTCGAGCAGGAATCGTTACCCTCTCGGACGTGTCGAACCGGCCCGCGACGAAAGTCGGGCGGACACTGGCACGACTGCTCAACGCCGGGTTTTCGCTTCGTCCTGCCCTCTCTCTTGCACAAAAACAGACATTCATCGGGCACAACTACGTGATTCTCGGTGACGGAGGGACGACGCTCTGTCAGTCACCGTCCTGTATCGGTTCATATCTGAAAATATCGGAGGGTAGAAATAATCGATACACAGTCGAAGTACACACATCGCTCGTTCCGCGTCATAGTATCGGAACAGTCTATAAATTTTACCACGAAAACGCCGATACAGTACACTTGTGCCCCGGACACATCGGCACCTTCGAAATGACTGGTGACGAACTCGACTCATATTTGGAAACAGAATACTACCCCATCGAGTACGACGGCGACATCTACTGGAGCGAAGACATCACCGCCAGCGACCTCGACTGAAAGGGCCGATTTTTATCCCTCCACTCCCCTCGTTTGTGTATGCAGAACGTCTTCGCCGGAGACCTCGGAATCGGCCAGGCACACCCCCCGCGAATCATGGGCGTGTTGAACGTCAGCGAGGAGTCGCCCTACGACCCGAGCGTCTACGACGACCCGGAAGTAGCCGCCGACTACGTCGATTCGGAACTCATCGACGAGGGTGCGGACATCGTCGATGTCGGTCTCGAATCGGCGAACAAGCGGTTCGAAGTGCTCACTGCGGAGGAGGAACTCGACCGACTCGACACCGCGATCGAAACCATCCAGCAGGCGGGCGACGCGGTATTCTCCATCGAGACGCGCTATTCGGCAGTCGCGGACGAAGCCCTCTCGCGGGGATTCGACATGGTGAACGACATCTGTGGCTTCGCCGACCCGGAGATGGCGGTGGTCTGCGAGCGCCACGACGCCGCCGTCGTGAAGATGGCGAGTCCTCCGGATTTGAAGCGACCGGGCGCGATAGAGCGCGTGGACGACATCTACGACGCGCTGGCGCGTGAACCGCTGACCGACAAGACCATCCTCGACCCTGCCTTCGGCGGGTGGAGCGAGGCAAAGACGCTGGCCGACGACCGAGAGACGTTCGACCGACTCGCCGAATTTCGGACGCTGGAACGTCCCATCCTCGTCTCCATCAACCGGAAAAATTTCCTCGGCGAAGTCGTCGGTCGAGACACCGAGGACAGACTGCCCGCGAGTCTCGCGGCGACGGCGCTGGCGGTCGAACGCGGGGCGGACGTGATTCGGACGCACGACGTGGCGGAGACGCTCGACGCCGCGATGATAGGGCACGAATTCGGACAGGGGGAACGAGCGAGTAACCGATGAACTTCGCCGACTGGGAACCCGTGTACGCCGAAGTTCTGGCCGACTTCGGATTTTCCCGAGAGCGCGACGAGCACGCTCGCGACGTACTCGCCGAGTTCGCGGAACCGTTCGACCGCTCTCGGTTCGACGTGCTCGACGGGAAGACGGTCGCCATCGCAGGAGCAGGGCCGTCGCTCGCCGACGAACTCGACAGGGCGCGGAACGCGGACGCGGTGTTGGCGGCATCGACCGCGACCGACGCCCTCCTCGACGCGGGCATCGACGTGGACTGCATGGTGACCGACCTCGACAAAAATCCGGGAACTGCCCGCGAGTTGACCAAGCGAGGGGTTCCCGTCGCGGTTCACGCTCACGGCGACAACGTTCCTGCAATTCGAGAATACGTTCCGACGTTCGACGCAAATCACGTGCTAGCGACGACGCAGGCCGAGCCTCGCGGCGCGGTCGAAAACTTCGGTGGCTTCACGGACGGAGACAGAGCAGTCTTCCTCGCCGACCAGTTCGACGCCGAGAAATTCGTCTTCCTCGGGTGGGATTTCGACGACCCGGACGTTGACCCGATGAAACGCAAAAAATTGGCGTGGGCTGAGCGCCTGCTGTACTGGCTGGAACGTCGGCGTGGCGACCAATTCGACGTTCTGGAGGGTCGGCGCAAACAAATTGGGACGGATTGGATTTCGAAGTAGCCGCTTCGTTCGACGCGGACGTATTTGAACTCGGAGGCAAAACCGGAATACGACGATGGTCTCCGAGAAGGAAAAGATGTTGCGCGGAGAGTTGTACGACGCGACCGACCCGGAGTTGGTGGCGGAGCGAGAACGAGCGCGGGAACTCACCCGGAAGTTCAACCGAACGACCGAGACGGAGCACGAAAAACGTCGTTCTCTCTTGCGGGAACTGCTCGGTTCGACTGGCGAACCGGTCGAGGTCGAACCACCCTTCAGATGTGACTACGGCTACAACGTCCACGTCGGGGACGGGTTCTACGCGAACTTCGACTGCGTGATGCTGGACGTTTGCCGGATAGAACTCGGCGCGAACTGCTGGCTCGGTCCCGGCGTCCACATCTACACCGCCACGCATCCAATCGACGCCGAGGCGCGAGTCGAAGGGCCGGAGTTCGGAAAGCCGGTCACTGCCGGGGAAAACGTCTGGGTTGGTGGGAGAGCGGTCATCAATCCCGGCGTCACTATCGGTGACAACGCCGTCGTCGCGTCCGGCGCGGTCGTCACCGACGACGTGCCGGACGACGTGGTCGTTGGCGGAAATCCGGCGGCGGTAATCGAGGAGTTGGAAACCGAATAGCGGGTTTGCAGGTCGAACAGTTTTATTTCACCGCACGACGAGTGCTATCGCATGACGCACGATTGCTCGTTTCTCCGCGACCTCTCGCTCGGCGACGACCAGTTTTCGTTCGGCGACTCCCACCGCGACGGACACGCTGGCGATTGGGGGACGCTGGAGGACGAACAGGTTCGCCCCGAGGCGGTGGTCTGGCCCGAATCGACGGACGATGTGGCGGCGGTTCTCGCGGCGGCGGACGAACGCGAGGTACCGGTGACGCCCTACGCGGCGGGAACGAGCCTCGAAGGGAACGCGACCCCCTCGCGGGGCGGCATCAGCCTCGACGTGACGCGGATGAACGACGTTCTCGACGTGCGCCCGGACGACTTTCAAATCGACGTGGAACCCGGTATTCTCGGGAATGCCGTGGACGAGACGGTCGCGAGCCACGGTCTCTTCTTTCCGCCCCTTCCCTCGTCGGGCGACATCTCCACGATTGGCGGGATGATAGCGAACGACGCCAGCGGGATGAAGACCGTGAAGTACGGCGAGGTGAGCGACTGGGTGCTCGAACTCGAAGCCGTGCTGGCGGATGGCTCGGTCATTTCGGCCGGGAGCAAGGCCGTCAAGACATCCAGCGGCTACAACCTGAAAGACCTCCTCATCGGCAGTGAGGGGACGCTGGCGGTCGTCACGCGCGCCACGCTCGAACTCGCCGGACTGCCGGAACAAATTCGGGGCGGGCGCGCCATCTTCGACAGCCTCTCGGACGCCGTCGAGGCGGTGTCCGACGCGGTTCGCTCCGGAGTGGACGTGGCGACCATCGAACTCGTGGACGGAACGAGCGCGACGATGGCGAACGCCTACACCGGTTCATCACTACCGGACGCGCCGATGGTGTTCGTGGAGTTTCACGCGAATCACGGCGTCGAGGAGGAGATTTCGTTCTGTCGGTCGGTGTTCGAGGCGCACGACGTTTCTCGGTTCGAAATCGCCAGCGGAGATGAGATGGACGAGTTGTGGCAGGCCCGGCGAGAACTCGCATTCGCGGTGCAGGCCTACGACCCGGAACTGACGCCGCTCCATCCCGGTGACGTGACGGTGCCAATCAGCCACTACCCCGAGATGGTTCGGCTCGTCTCCCGACTCGCCGACGAACGCGACCTGCTGATTCCCTGCTTCGGCCACGCCGGAGACGGCAACCTCCACTACTCCGTGCTGGTGGACGAAGACGACGAAGAACAGGTCGAGCGCGCGCGAGACGTTCAAACCCAAATCGTCGAGAAGGCAATCGCGGTCGGCGGCACCTGCACCGGCGAACACGGCATCGGGCGCGGGAAACGCAAGTATCTCGAACTCGAACACGGCGAGGAGAGCGTCGAAGCCATGCGCCGAATCAAGCGCGCACTCGATCCGAACGACACGCTGAATCCGGGCAAGATGTTCCCCGAAACGGTCGGCGGCGGGCGGATGCGGAACTGACCGCCCCTCCCCCGTCAGTCGCCGATTTCTGTATCACACACCGGGCAGATGTGCGTTCCAGCATGATTGTCTTTCGAGCCAGTCCAGCCACATTCCGGACATAGAAGGAGGTTCGACATCTCGTTTCCACTTCGATGGCCAGTCAGTTAAACGTGGTTCCGGTTGCAGGATACGACCCTCGTACAGCCACGGGGTCTTTACGGTCAGAGACCGTAGCCGTGCAAATGGATTCGAACGAAGTCCGAGAACACTGGGCGGAGCAGTCGGGAGAGTACTCACCGGACTACTACGCCTACTACGGGCCGAACGAGACGAGCGAGTCGATACGCACCCATCTCGACTCCTACCTCGGATCGAACCCGACCATCTTGGAACTCGGATGCAGTTCGGGCAGGCATCTCTCTCATCTCCACGATAACGGCTACGAGAACCTCCACGGCGTCGAAATCAACGGAGAAGCGTTCGACGTAATGGCCGAGACCTACCCCGACCTCGCCGACCGAGGAACCTTCTACCACGACGCGATAGAGGAGGTCGTCGGCGAGTTTGGGGATGGGCAGTTCGACGCCGTCTTTTCGGTGCAGACGCTCCAACACCTCCATCCCGACGACGAGTGGGTGTTCGCGGAACTCGCCCGGATTACAAGCGATTTGGTCATTACGGTCGAAAACGAGCGCAAAGCCGACGAAAATGCCGTGAAGTACATCAACGACGACTTTCCGCTGTACTTCCGCAACTGGAATCGAATTTTCACCGACCTCGGTCTCGTCGAGGTCGATTCCGAACAGACGGACACCGACGTGCTTCGCGCGTTCCGAACCGAATCGAGCAACTAACCGGAGTTACCGGTGTACGCATTCCCGACCGTGTTCAGTCGTGGACGAGCACGTCCACCACGCTCGGCCCGTCCTCCGCGAGTGCGGTTTCCAGCGTTTCCTCCATCTCGGAGGGTGACTCCACGAGATACCCTTTTGCCCCGTGGCTCTCGGCGTTTTTCGGAATGTCTACCGGCGGTTCGAAATCCATGCCGACGTAGTCGTGGTCGTCGTCGGTGCCACCGTACAGTCCGATGGTGTTGTCCTTCAGGATTCGGTAGTTGCGGTTGTCCGAGACGATCACGGTCACGTCCACGTCGTACCGCGCCGCCGAGTAGAGCGAGTGCGGGTAGTAGAGGTACGAACCGTCGCCGATGAAGCCGACCACCTGCCGGGGGTCGTCTGTCTCGGCTTCGGCCATGCCAGCGCCGACGGCGGCGGGCAAGCCGTAGCCCAGTCCGCCGCCTTTGTTCGAGATGTAGCCCTCGCGCTCGAAGGGCCAGCGCGTGAGCATGGCGTACTTCGAGGTGACACCCTCGTCCACGACGTAGGGATTCGACGTGACTTCACGCAGGGTGTCCACGAGGTCGGCTTTCGAAGCACGGGGGTCGTCCGATTCGTCTTCGCCCATCGACGCCATCTTCTGCTGGGCGAAGGTTTTGAACTGTTCGACGCGTTCCAGTCTGCCTTCCAGTTCTTCGTCCCCGAGTTCGACCTGCTCGGCGAGTTCGTCCAAGACGAGGCCGAGGTCGCCCGTCACCGCAACATCCGCAGGCGTGTTTTTCCCGACCTGCCACGGTTCGTCGTTTAAGTCGATGATGGTCGCGTGGTCGGGGACGAGGTCGCGGTCATGTCGAGTCAGCGTCGTATTGGTCGAACAGCCCGCGAAGACGAGCGTATCGCTGTTCATCACCGCCGAAGCGAGGTCTTCGTCCGGCGGGATGTGGGACACCCATTGGTCGTGGGTTCCGGGGAACGAGACTTCGCAGGAGAGTATTTCGGCGTGGACGCGCGCGCCGGTTGCCTCCGCGAATCGAACCGCGGCGTCCACCGGGTCGGCGTCGGAGTACGTGCCGTGGCGCGGAACGTGGTCGCCGACGACGAGGACGGGGTCGTCTGCCGCTTCCAGCAGTTCCGCCGCCGCTGCGATTCCAGCGGGGTCTCCGGAGCCTGGGTTCTGAATCCGACCGACTCGTTCGGGTACGGCGTCGGTCTCGGTCATCATCACGTCCAGCGGCAGACCGAGGAAGACCGGGCCAGTCGGCGGCGTCTGGGCAACGCGGAACGCCCGCCGGAGCATCGTCGGGAGCGCGGACGCGTCGGTCACTTCCGCGCTCCACTTCGTGAACTGGTCGGTCATCGCTTCGAGGTCGCCCGACAGAATCGGTTCTTCGTGGCGGAAATCGAGGCTGTGCGCCCCCGCCGTGACGACGAGGGGTGCGCCCGTCACCGACGCGCCGTAGAGGTTGCCGAGTCCGTGGGCAACCCCCGGCGCGACGTGGAGGTTCACGACACCGACGGGGCAGTTGTCCTCGCCAGCGTCGTACTGCTTGGTGCTGGCGTATCCGGCGGCCATTCCGACCGCGATGTCCTCGTGTGGGGCGAGGACGTACTCCAACTCGCTATCGCCCAGTGCGCGCATGACGGGGAGTTCGGTCGTTCCGGGGTTGCCGAAGACGTACCCGACGCCGTAGGATTCGAGGGCCTCGGTGAACAGGTCGGCACCCGTCCGAGTATCTACCATAGCGGTGACTGAACGCGAGACAGTAAACCGTTTCCGGAGGGGTGTGACTTCGTCGCGTGCGATGCGTGTGGCTGTGTGAATTGGTATCGCGGTTCCGGGAATTTTGAAGTGTCTGACGCTATTAGCCGTATTCCAACTCTCACGGAGTGTTCGGAAATTCGCATGAATCTCTCACGACATCGAAATACGATTTTGTTCGTCCTGCTGTCGCTCATCTGGGGGTCGTCGTTCGTCGCCATCGAAACCGGCCTCCACACCTTCCCGCCCGTGCTGTTCGCGGCGCTTCGGTACGACATCGCCAGTGCGGTGATGCTGGCGGTCGTCGCCGGATTCGGCGTCCGCCGCGACGACTTCCAGTGGCGACCAGCGACGCGAACCGACTGGAGTCTCGTCACCATCGGCGGCGTGTTTATCTTCGGTCTCTACCTCGCGCTCGTCTTCACCGGCCAGCAGTACGTCACGAGCGGCGTCGCCGCAGTTGTCCTGAGTTTAAAACCGGTCGTGACGCCGCTGTTCGCGGTGACACTGCTCCCGAACGAACGCTTCGGACGCCTCCAATTCGCGGGCGTGGTGGTCGCACTGCTCGGCGTCATCGTCGTCGCGAACCTGACTTCACTCGGCGGGGGAGCCATCGGCGTCGGCCTGCTGTTCGTCGCCGCAGTCGTCTTCTCGCTCGCGTCGGTGCTGACTCAGCGAATCCCGACGACGCTCCCGACGCTCACCCAGCAGGCGTGGATGATGACCGTCGGCGCGCTCTTTCTCCACGCGACGAGTGTTGCGATTCGCGGGGTTCCGAGCGTGTCGCCGTCGCCGACCGCGCTCGCGTCGCTCGCCTATCTCGCGTTCGTCGTCAGTCTCGTGGGCTACGTCGTCTACTTCGACCTGTTGGAGCGAATCGGTGCCAGCGAAGCGAATCTGGTGAACTACGTCGTTCCCGCCGTCGCCACCCTGTTCGGGTGGCTCCTGCTCGGCGAACCGATTACCGAGAACACGGTTCTCGGCTTTCTCGTCATCGTCGCCGGGTTCGTCCTGCTGAAGTGGGCGACCCTGAAACGCGGCGTCGTCGCGGCCCGCAGACCGGCGCGTTCGCTTCCAGGGTCGTCTTCGTCCGAGACGGTGGTCGTGTCGGGCAACGTCTACTATCGACGCTGACGGCACCGCCCGAACCTACAAGTCGAATAGCGTCGTGACGGAGTACATGGCGATTTGTCCGAACTGCGAGACCGACATCACCCAATGGGCGGAACGACTCGAACGCGCCACCGCCGCCAGTACGCCGAAAGTGTGGACGTGTCCCGACTGTGATGCGGTGCTCGGCATCACGGATTGGGGGTCGTCGTAGTGTCGATTTCAGGATGGCGGCGCAGGGAAGATTTGGAGGGGGGCAAGCAGATTCGAATCTGGCTCAGCGACGACGAGCGCGAGGAACTGTACGTCGAGAACCTGACCTACCGCGACGAGGGGTACGCCGTGTTCGCCTACGACGTAGAAAGCGACGAGTGGATAACCATCGCGAACACTGATTCGCGGGCAGAGGCCGTCGAGAAAGCGACCGAGTGGGCCGAGGGCTGACTCCGAACAGATCGCCTTACAGCACGGCCCGCAGTTCGTCGCTCGGGCCGAGGCCGGCGAGTTCGCGCTCCACGTCGAGCGCCGAGAGGGATTTCTGCCCGGAATCCACGTTTTTCAGCGATTTCGCGTGGCTCAGATAGGAAAGTCGCAAGAGCCAGAGTGCGTCGTCCACGTCTCTCTCGCGCTCGACGTGGAACGTCGTCCACCCCGATTCGGGATAGATGTGGTGTGGCTCCGTCTTTCCTTCTTCGACCAGCTGGTCGCGCACCCGGCGCGGAAACGCGATGTCGAGGATTCCCCACTGGTGGATGTGGCCGATTTCGCGCGATCCGAGTCGAAACTCCGTGCCGCTGAACCTGTGTTCACCCGTCTCGACGCCGTCCCACGACGATACGTCCTCGGCGATTCGGTCGATTTGGTCGGTCATCGTTCCACCTTCTGCCCCCAGAACCCGCCGTACTTTCGAACGTCCACGTCGCCCAGAACCCGCGTTTGACACGCGAGTCGAAGCCCGGAATCGCGGTCGTGTGGCGGTTTCGAGAGCCGGTTTCGTTCGCTCGCGTTCCGCTCGCTCACGTCGCCATCAACTTCGACGGCGCAGGTTCCGCAGACGGCGTTCCCCCGGCAGTTCAGGTAGCTCGAAGTCCCGTTGTGCGGTGTCTCACCGGCGTCGAGAAGCACGTTTCTGAGCACCGCCCCATCCTCACACTCGATTTCGCGCCCCTGGAAACGGACTGTCGGCATACCGTGCTAGATGGTGTCAAACGACTTCCCTCTTTCCACGCGACCGAGCGCCCCGGTATCGAAACGGTACAGTCGAGCGAAAAGTCAGGAATCGTCGAGAGGAGGAGGGAGCCCCATGGGAGGGGCCACCCCTCAGGAGTGCTCGCCGTCACTGCTCCGGATTCGTCGCCGTGGTCGAACGAACGCGTCGGCGAGTCGCCCCGTCACCCCCCGTCTCCATTTTGAGCGTGATAAAGATATTTTTACAGCCCAACTCGTTAGGGAGACAACGCTTCCATCGTCTCGCGGGCGTCTTCGACGGTCGCACCGCGCGGGAATCCGACCGCTACCGCATCGACGCCGTCGATGTCAGCGAACTTTTCGAACTCTTCGCGGGCGCGCTCGGGCGTGCCTGCGGCGCAGAGGTCGTCCAACAGGTCGTCGCCGACGAGTTCGGTCGCCCGCTCCTTGTCGCCACTGCCCCACGCCGAGGAGATTTCGTTGGCGAGTTCCTCGTACCCCTGCCGGGCCAGCGAATCGCGGTAGTAGGTGCCCATCCCGCCGACGTAGAAGGCCGAGTGCTGACGCGCGAGTTTCCGAGCGCGCTCGCCGTCTTCCAGCGCACAGCAGGTCAGCGACAGCGTCACCTGCACGTCGTCGGGGTCGCGATCGCCGAGTTCGGCACCTCGGCGCAGGTCTTTCAGTCGGTCGGCCATCCCGTCCGGCGTGAAGACGGTCGCGTGCCAGCCATCCGCGAATCGGCCAGCCAGTTCGACCGACTTCGGTCCCATTCCGGCGGCGTCGATTGGCGGCGGCGTCTCCGGCGGTTCACACCGCAGTCGGAACCCTGCCAGCGTGAAACAGTCGCCGTCGTAGTTGACCGTCTCGCCGGACAGCACCTTCCGGACGATGTCGATGGTCTCGCGGGTGCGCCGAAGCGGGCGATCGAAGTCGGCCCCGTGCCAGCCCTGAATGACGACCGGGCCGCTCGGCCCGATACCGATTCGGATGCGTCCGTCCGAAACCTCCTGAAGCGTGGCCGCAGTTTGGCCGACGAGCGCGGGCGACCGAGAGTAGACGTTCAGAATCGACGGCCCCAGCCCGATTTCCTCGGTGCCGAGCGCCATCGCGGTTAGGCTCGTCACCGCGTCGCGCCCCCACGTTTCGGGGAGCCACGCGCGTTCGTAGCCCAACCGTTCGGCCTGTTGAGTCAGGTCAACGAGGGTATCGACGCTCGGCTGTGCCGCGACCGGGAGGTGAACCGTTCTCTTTGCGGGCATTTGTTACGGATGATTCGTGTGGACACCTATCAGTATCGATTCAGCGAACGTCGTCCAGACACCAATTCAAGGTGCTCGCTGTTCGTAGTGACGAATTATCATACCGTACTCTACACGTCGGGTGATTCCATGACATCGGGGACGCCCGCCGCGGTCAGCGTCTCGCCGGCGACGAACGACGAGGCGGGACTGGCTAGAAACTGCACCACGTCGGCGATTTCCTCGCTCAGTCCAACCCTGCGCTCTACGTCTTCGCGGTCGATGTCGTCGGCGCTGATTCCCATCTGGGATTCGAGGCCCGGCGTGGCGACGAACCCCGGAGCGACGCAGTTCACCCGGACGCCCGACCCGGCCCACTCGAACGCCAGCGAGCGCGTGAGGTTGATGATTCCGGCCTTCGCCGCGCCGTAGTGGCTCATGAAGGGTGCGCCCTGCTGGCCCGCCACGCTGGCGACGTTGACGACCGCGCCGCCGCCGTCTTTCAGGTGCTCGCCTGCGGCCTGCGTGCAGTGGTAGGTGCCGGTAAGATTGATGTCCACGATTTTGGCCCACCCGTTCGGACTGATGTCGTCGAAGCCAGCCATGAAACTCGCCCCGGCGTTGTTCACCACCACGTCGAGACCGCCGAACTCGGAGACGGTGGCCTCCACCAGCGCCTCGACTGCCTCGCGGTCGGTGACGTCGCACTCGACCGCGAGCGCGTTTTCTCCTATCTCCTCGGCGACGGGGTTGACGTTCTCCTGCTCCCGCGAGCAGACGACGACGTTCGCCCCGTCCGCCGCGAATCGTTCGGCGATGACTCTGCCGATTCCGCTGGACGCGCCGGTGATGATGGCCGTCCGTCCCTCGATTTCGAACCGGTCGGTCGTCATCGCTGGCATCCTCCCGCGTGACGTGTGAACATGGCCGTTGATACCGGGGCCGAGCCGAAAACTCTTGTCGTGGCGCGGGGGCTTGCCATGACGGTGCAACGTGCCGTCGCTGAAGGCAATTGGTTGATGGATGGCGACTGGTCGTTTTGGTTGGTAACTGGTTTCGGTTTCGAGAGTGTTGATTCGTGGCCGAAGCCGGTTGCTCAGTAAACCTATGTCGGTTGCGTCCGTGGATTCTCCAAATGGCCGACCTCGCGTTCGACGGCGACCGACGGCTCGAACTCACGGTCGGCGAAGTCACCGGCGCGGTCGGCGACTCGATAACCGTCCTGCCGGTCGTCGTGGCGGTGGCCGCGCTCACCGACCTCGACCTCGCGGTGCTCCTGCTCGGATTCGCCGTTTTTCAAGTCGTCTGGGGGATTCGCTACGGTCTGCCGATTTCCGTCGAACCGATGAAGGCGCTGGCGGCGCTCGCAATCGCGGGCGCGCTCACGGCCGACGAACTCCTGACCGCTGGCTTGCTCGCTGGCGGCGTCCTTCTCGTGCTCGGAACGACGGGCAGTCTCGGACGATTCGCGGAGCACGTCGGCGAACCGGTCGTTCGCGGCGTGCAGTTGGCGGTCGCGCTCCTCCTCGCCAAGACGGGCGTCGAACTCGGGATTGCCGACCCCGTGTTTGCGAGTCTCGCACTCGCCGTCGGAGGGGTCGCGGTCGGTCTCGGCTACCGACGAACCAGCGCGCTGGCCGTGCTCGCGCTCGGATTCGTCGTGGCAGGCGTTCGCGTCGGGCCGCCAGCGGTCGGCATTCCGGCGATTTCGTTCGGATTTCGTGGACTGGCGCTCGATTCCGGCGTGCTCTCGGCGACCGCCGGACAGTTGGCGATGACGGTCGGAAACGCGGCGGTCGCCACCTCGCTCCTCCTCTCCGACCTGCTGGACGCCGAGGTCTCCCCCGACGAACTGGCGACCAGCATGGGCGTGATGAACCTCTGTGCGGTGCCGTTCGGCGCGCTCCCGATGTGTCACGGGAGCGGCGGCGTCGCCGGAAAGTACACCTTCGGCGCGCGAACTGCTGGCGCAAACCTCGTGTTGGGCGCGCTGTACGCGCTCACGGCCCTGTTCGCGGTGCGACTCGTCGCCGAGTTTCCGCTTTCGGTGTTGGGCGTCGTGCTCCTCCTCGTCGCGTTCGAACTCGGACGGGCGGGGCTTCGAACCGACGACCGACTGCTGACGGTCGGCGTCGGTCTCCTCGGTCTGCTGGCGAGCGTCGGTCTCGCCTTCGCAGTCGGCGTTCTGTACTGGTGGGTGCGGAGAAAAGTATAATCGTCGTGCGACGGTTGCCCAACCCATGGACGACCCATCCGAACCCTTCGGCCCGAATCGCCAGCGAGAGGTGTACGCTGGCGGGATGCTGGCCGACCAGACGCCGGAGTTGCCCACGTCGCCGGAAAAACTCGCCGAGCTCGCACGGGAATCGCTCTCGCCGGAAGCCCACGCCTACGTCGCGGGGTCGGCGGGGGCGGAGAGCACCAAGGACGAAAATCGTCGGGCGTTCGACCGCTGGCGAATCGTCCCGCGAATGCTCCGCGACGTGGAAGAGCGCGACCTGTCGGTCGAACTGTTCGGGCAGGAACTCCCGGTTCCCGTCCTGCTCGCGCCAATCGGCGTCCAGTCGATTATCCACGGGGACGCCGAACTCGCCACCGCGCGCGCCGCGAAGGATTTGGACGTACCGATGGTTCTCAGTTCGGCCTCCTCGGAGACGATGGAAGACGTAGCCGACGAACTCGGCGACACCCTCGGCTGGTTCCAACTCTACTGGAGCGCCGACCGCGACGTGACCGCGAGTTTCGTCAACCGCGCCGAAGACGCCGGGTTCGAGGCTATCGTCGTCACGCTCGACACGCCGATAATGGGCTGGCGCGAGCGCGACGTAGAGCACGCCTATCTCCCCTTCCTCGACCAGGAGGGCGTGGCGAACTACTTCTCCGACCCCGCGTTCCGAGAGTCGCTTGACGCACCGCCGGAGGACGACCCAACCGCCGCAGTCTGGCAGTTCACCGAACTCTTCGGCGATCCGTCGCTCACGTGGGACGACCTCGACTTCCTCCGCGAACGCACCGACCTTCCAATCGTGCTGAAGGGAGTTCTCCACCCAGATGACGCCCGCGAAGCGGTCGAACGTGGCGTGGACGGTCTCGTCGTCTCGAACCACGGCGGGCGACAGGTAGACGGCGCAATTGGCGCACTCGACGCACTCCCGAACGTGGTGGACGAAGTCGGCGACGAGGTTCCGGTTCTGTTCGACAGCGGGATTCGCCGAGGGGCGGACGCGATTCGTGCGATTGCCTTGGGCGCGGAGGCGGTCTTATTCGGGCGTCCCTACGTCTACGGACTCGCAATCGACGGCGAGGACGGCGTTCGGGAAGTTCTTCAGAACTTCCTCGCAGACCTCGATTTGACGCTCGCGCTGTCTGGACAGGACTCGATTGGTGATTTAGACCGGGACATGTTGATCGATACGAGTGAGGGGTCTCGTTGAAACCCACTAGGTGACGGGTTTTAGAAGTTTACTTCCAGATAAATCTACTTGGAAAGTTGCTACAGTGACCACGTCACCGACTATTGCTAAGTAAAGCGTATCCGGCAAGGTATTCACTTAGCCAGTCTTGCTCAATCTAAGTAAACTATCTCCCACAGTGTCTTTACTCCAGTACCGACCGCCGTCTCTAAGAAAACGATATTCGGAAAACCTTTGCATTAGAAGGGAGTGGTTGGGCCTAATGAAAGACGGATATCTCATCGATACACCAGCACCGGGGCGTTACCGGCCTATCGACTCAGGTGCTGGTGTCCCCTTCTCCAAATTTTACTTGCCGGATACACTCCCACCAGAGATCGATCTATCGGAAGATGTGATTCAAGTGTACGGTCGAGCAATGCACGCGCTCGGCCGACTAGACGGGTTCTGGAGCGAAATCGAGAACCCAGAAGCTGTCTTTGGATTATTTGTCTACAAAGAAGCTGAGCAATCCTCACAGGTAGAAGGGACGAGAGTAACCGTCTCGGACATGTACGTCGAGGATGAGGACTCGAAAGACGTTCAGGAAGCAAGAAACTACGCATCTACCCTGAAGAAAACTGCAAAACAGCTCTCAGAGAGCGGTCGTTCGCGCCAAAACCTATCGTTGGATCTGATCCGGACTCTCCACGCCGAATTAATGGAACAGGGGCGTACTGGGGACGAGAACCCACTTCCCGGGGAGTTTCGACCAGACTATGCATGGATTGAGGAGTCCACAAGCGGGTATGGAACACAGATTCGGTTCGTCCCACCGCAACCAGATATTGCGGTATCACGGATGGAGGACTTCGAGGAGTATCTTCAGTCCGGCGGAGACTATCCAGACCTGATCGATATCGGAATTCTCCACTATCAGATCGAAACAATTCATCCATTCGTCGACGGTAACGGCCGTGTCGGACGTCTCCTAATCATACTGCTGTTGATGGCAGAAGATGTTCTATTACATCCTCTGTTCTACCTTAGTTCGTATATCCGGCGGAACCGCGATGTGTACACCGAGTTGCTCTTGGAGGTCAACGAGGAGGGTGCATGGAATGAGTGGCTGAAGTTCTTCCTTGATGGGTTGAAAACTCAGGCTGACGAGGCGTTCGTCCGTGCGAAGCTTCTGCTCCGTCTCCGAAACCACTACGAGAAAGAGTATAAGGATGCATCCCCCTCGGTACAGAAATTGATAGAAGTGGTTTTTACCGAGCCTGTGTTCACGATCGCCCGTGCTGCCGAACTGATCGACATGACCTACCCAGCCGCGAACAATGCTATCGGAATCCTCGAAGATGACGGTCTGCTCCGGGAACGAACTGGGAAAGAACGCTACCAACAGTTCCAAGCTGACGAAGTGCTTGATGCATTGAACAGAGATATCGAGAATATTCCCTCTCCGGAATCGTTCATGGAGCAAGAAGACACTCGATTTGAGGATTGGTGAGCAGTTGAGAAAGAGAGTATTCAGCACGCCGGTTTTATCAGTCACTGAAAACTCCAACAGAACCGACCGAACACCCGAGTAACGAATTTGTGGCTGGCGACCGTAGCGGAGACGATGGATGGGCAGGAAACGCTGGACGAGCAGGAGGACTCCTACGACATCGAATCGTGGGAGCCGCGGACGACAGCCGACCGATTCGCGGTTCGCCTCTATCAACTGCTCACGGGTGCGACCCGTGGGATGACGTTCGTCGTCGCGCTGACGTTCGTTGTCGCCGAGTTGGTACTGGTAGGTGCCACGGTCGCCGAGCGACCGATTCTCGGCGTGCTTTCGTTTTTCTCCGTGATTCCCGCACTCGTCCTCGCAGTGTACATCTGGCGAGTAGACCCGACCGAACGGGAACCGCTTCCGACGCTCGTCGCCACGTTCCTGCTCGGGGTCATCTTCGCCGCGTTCGCCGCGATAATCAACGCGATTGGGGCGTTCGTGCTCTCGGGACTGGGTCTCGGCGTCCTCGCGTTCATCCCGTTCTTCTTCCTCGTCGTCGCCCCGGTCGAGGAGTCGGTGAAGTGGCTCGCGGTGCGATTTCACGCCTACCGAACGATGCACTTCCAGACCGCGGTCGATGGCGCGGTGTACGGCGCGATGGCCGGACTCGGCTTCGCGACCATCGAAAACCTGACCTACGTCGTCGGGTCGGTGGACGGCGGCGGCGTTGGCCCGGCAGTGACGGTTTCGGGGGTCGCAGTCACGCGAGCAATCGTCGGCCCGAACCACGTCCTCTGGGCCGCCATCTCGGGCTACTATCTCGGGTTGGCGAAAATCGTCCCCGCAGATCGCGGGCCGATAATCGTGAAAGGCATCGCCATTCCCGCCCTCCTGCACGGGCTTTACAACTCGACTGCTGGCGTCGTCACCGAATCGCTGGCTTCGGTCGTCGGAGGCGGCACGCTGTTCTGGTTGCTCGTTTACGTGCTCGTCTTTGCGGGTCTCGTCGGCGGCTACCTGTTTCGGAAAATTCGCCGGGCACGGGAGTATTACGAAGGTCAGATCCGGTTAGGATGGTAAGCGAAGGTCGAATTCGGTTGGGGGTGGTGATTTTCTACGTCTGTTCGACCAACTCGAACTTCTGCACTTTTCCGGTCGTGGTTCGCGGTAGTTCGTCCACGAACGCGACCTCGCGCGGATGTTTGTACGCCGCGAGGTTATCCAGACAGAACTCCTTGATTTCATCTGCCGTCACGTCGGCGTCGGGTACCGGGACGACGAAGGCTTTGACCGTCTCGTTCCGGCGCTCGTCCGGGATGCCGACGACTGCCACGTCCGCCACCGCCTCGTGCTCGAACAGCAGTTCCTCGACTTCGCGGGGGTAGACGTTGTAGCCCGCCGTGTTTATCATGTGTTTCTTGCGGTCTACGACGTAGAAGAAGCCGTCTTCGTCCCAGTAGCCGATGTCGCCCGTGTGGAACCAGCGCTTTCCGTCGGCCTCCGTGAAGGCTTCCGCCGTCGCCTCTGGAAGTCCGGCGTAGCCCTGCATGACGTTTGGCCCGGCGACGACGATTTCGCCCGTCACGTCGTCCAGTTCGGCGTCATCTTCGGCCAGTGGGCCTTCCTCGACCGGGGGACGTTCCTCGAAATCCTCGTTGACGATGCGGGCGCTAACTCCCTGAATCGTCCTCCCGATACTGCCGACGCGCCGCCCGTCCTTGGGCGTGTTGAAGTGCGTCACCGGACTCGTCTCGGTCAGACCGTAGCCCTCGTAGATTTTCGCGTCGTAGAGTTCTTCGAACCGCCGGAGAACTTCGATGGGGATTCCGCCCCCGCCGACGCCAGCGAGACGAACCGAGGAGAGGTCAAACTCCTCTGCATTCGGTTGGTTGATGACGTCGTTGTACATCGCGGGCACGCCGTGCATCAGCGTCAGTTCGGCGTCTTCGACCAACGAGAGGGCTTGTTGGGCGTCCCACGTCGGCAGTGGGTAGAACGCACCGCCCCGGAACAGAGTTCCGTTCATGCAGACGGTCATTCCGTAGATGTGGAACAGCGGGAGGACGCCCAACTGGGAGTCCTCGGGAGTGATTCCGCCCGGAACCAGTTCCGCCGCGGCCTCCGCGTTCGAAGCGAGGTTTTCGTGGGTCAGTTTCACGCCTTTCGGCGTCCCGGTCGTTCCGCTGGTGTACGGTTGTACTGCGAGGTCGTCGTCCGACCTGTCCGCGATTTCGCCGTCGTCCTCGGCGAGGAAGTCGCTGAATGAGATGGTGTCTCCGTCGCTCTCGGCGAGCGTGACGACGTGTTCGAGGTCGGTCTCGTCGCGGACTTCCTCCACGAAGGGGACGAGGTCGGAAAGCGTCACGACGACTTTCGCACCGCTGTCGGCGAGCAGGTGGCTGATCTCCCGGCTTCGATACTGTGGATTCATTGGGACGACGACGCCGCCAGTCATGAGCGTCCCGTGGAACGTCACCACGAACTGCGGGACGTTCGGGAGGTAGATTGCGACTCGGTCGCCCTCGCCAATACCGCGCTCAGTCAATCCGCCAGCGAAGCCGCTGATTTGTGCCCAGAGGTCTTCGTAGCTCAGCGTTTGGTCGGCGGTTACGATGGCTGGTTCGTCCGGATGCTCGGCGACCGTGTCCGCAACGGACGCGGTAAGGTTTACCATGGTCATTGGTGACGATGTGTTCCATCATAAAACATCACCCGAAACATCGTGGCGGCGCGAGTTCGGATCGCTTCCCTCGCCGAGTTCGGAAATGACCCTCGTTCACCCCATTGCATACTTTTCTCGTCATGTCGCTGGATAGAGTCACTTTCGCGCCGAAAAAAGCGAGGACACAGCAATCGAATTAAGTATCTCTAATAAGTATTCTTACTCGAATACCTTAAATTTAATATTTGAAATTGTACTTATGTACTTCGAGTATGCAACGACGAGCCGTCGTTTTGTACGCAGTGTTTTTCGTCGCGATTCTGCTCGTGATGCTCGGCTATCTGCCGACCAAATCGTAGTCCGGTCGAACCCCACAGAGTGGGTCCGACTGTTAAGGGACTCGCCGCCGTCTTTCCGCCATGGATCTCCACTGGCATCGCCGCGACCTTCGGGTCGCCGACAATCGGGCACTTTCCTCGGGAGACCCCGTCGTTCCTCTGTTCGTGTTCGACCGAGGCGTGCTCGACAACGCGGCCCCGCCGCGCGTCTCGTTCATGCTCTCTGCGCTCGAATCGCTCCGGCAGTCGTACCGCGAGCGGGGCGGGGATTTGCTAGTCGTCCGCGGCGACCCGCGCGAGGAGATTCCGCGAATCGCGACGGAACTCGGTGTCGGGCAGGTCGTCTGGAACCGGGATTACTCGGGGCTGGCGAAGCGCCGCGATGACGAGGTTCGGGTCGCGCTGGACGAGGCAGAAATCGCGTACCAGAGCTTCCACGACGCACTTCTCCACACGCCCGGAAGCATCACGACGAATCAAGGCGACTACTACTCGGTCTTTTCCTACTTCTGGAAGAAGTGGCGCGAAAGAGGGAAAGATAGCTCCTTCGACGCACCGGACGACGTGGTCGATGCAGGAGACATAGATGACGCGAGCGACGTGGGGAGCGCCGACCTCCCGTCGCTCGCCGACCTCGGATTCGACGAACCGGAGGCGGAGATTCCACCAGCGGGCACCGAATCGGCCCGCGACCTCCTCTCCGCGTTCTGCGAGGACGACGTGTACGACTACGACGACGAGCGCGACTACCCTGCCCGGGAGTGTACGTCACGCCTCTCGCCACATCTCAAGTTCGGCACCGTCGGAATCCGGGAGGTGTGGCAGGCGACCGAGGTGGCGAAAGACGACGCCAAGAGCGCGGCGGACGCCGACTCGGTGGATTCCTTCCAGCGTCAACTCGCGTGGCGCGACTTCTACGCCCACGTTCTCGACGACCGACCCGACGTGGTCGTCGAGAATTACAAGGACTACCAGTACGACATCGCGTGGCGCGACGACCCCGAGGGCGTGCAGGCGTGGAAGGACGGCGAAACCGGCTACCCCATCGTGGACGCCGGAATGCGCCAACTGCGCGAGGAGGCGTGGGTGCACAACCGCGTCAGAATGATAGTCGCATCGTTCCTGACGAAAGATCTACTCGTGAACTGGCGCGGGGGATACGACTGGTACCGCCAAAAGTTGGCCGACCACGACACCGCGAACGACAACGGCGGGTGGCAGTGGGCAGGCTCGACGGGAACCGACGCTCAACCCTACTTCCGGATTTTCAACCCGATGACGCAGGGCGAACGATTCGACGCCGACGCCGAGTACATCAAACGGTTCGTCCCCGAACTGCGAGACGTTCCACCGGAGAAGATTCACGAGTGGAACGAACTGAATGACGACGAGCGCGAAAATCTAGCTCCGGCGTATCCCGCACCCATCGTTGACCACGGAGAACGCCGCGAAATGGCCATCACGATGTTCGAAAACGCGAAAGGATAAACGAATAGAGCGGCGAAAAACCACGGGTGTCGGAATTTTTGCTCTTCAGAGGCGAGCCTGGCGGATGAAGGGCAAGGTAACGACGAACCAACGAAGTGAGTCCAGAGAAATCGAGGGCCGGAGAAAATCGGAGATTTTCACGCCCTCGAAAGACTTCGTCATTCGGTGGCTTCGTTTGAACCACCAACTCTCAGTCGTCGCTGTCGTTGCTCCTGGGGCCCTCACAGCGTTGCTAGCTGAACGTGTCTCAGCTCCCCTGTCGTCGTTTGCCTCAACACTTAACACGACCACCGTTGACCAGAGTTGACGGGGGATTTCGAATGCCAACCTACGAACTACCAGAGTTACCGTACGACTACGACGCACTGGAACCGAGTATCGACGCACGAATCATGGAACTACATCACGACAAACACCATCAGGGCTACGTCGATGGTGCGAACGCCGCGCTCGACCAGTTGGAGGAAATGCGGGACAACGACGACTGGGGTGACGTGAAGGGCGTCGAGCGCAACCTCGCGTTTAACCTCTCGGGGCACGTCAACCACTCCGTCTTCTGGGAGAACATGTCGCCGGACGGCGGTGGCGAACCCGACGGCGACCTCGCCGACGCGATGGACGAACATTTCGGCGGGTTCGACCAGTTCAAAGACCACTTCTCGGCGGCGGCGAAGGGCGTCGAAGGCTCCGGATGGGGGATGTTGCTCTACGACCACGTGGCTGACAAGCCAATCGTGAGCATGGCCGAGAACCACCAGAACCAGACGCCGCAGGGAACGACCCCACTGCTCGTGCTGGACGTGTGGGAGCACGCCTACTACCTCCAGTACGAGAACAACCGCGGCGAGTACGTGGACAACTTCTGGGACGTGGTGGACTGGGACGACGTAGCCGAACGATTCGACGCGGCGCAAAACGCGTAAGACCCTCGAAGGGGTTTATTTTGCCGGAACATCGTGTTGTGTGTTAGCGAACTTCTCCTCAAGGTTTAACAGCGAGTGGTGAGATGTATTTGTTGGAGGTATACATATATGCCAGAACAATCGAACGCGGAACTGCCGCCGCTTCCGTACGACTACGACGCGCTGGAACCCCACATCTCCGAACAGGTGCTCGAATGGCACCACGACACGCACCATCAGGGCTACGTTAATGGCCTGAACAGTGCCGAGGAGACCCTCGCTGAGAACCGCGAGTCCGGGGACTACTCCAGCACCGCGGGTGCGCTGGGTAACGTCACCCATAACGGCTGTGGACATTATCTCCACACCCTATTCTGGGACAACATGGATCCCAACGGCGGCGGCGAGCCCGAAGGCGAACTCGCAGACCGTATCGA
>CAYNQM010000031.1:0-27611 GCA_964399275.1 uncultured Haladaptatus sp. | reverse complement strand
GAGTATCCCGACCGCTGGGCCGCCGCGGTCGATTTCGTCGGCATCGCGGACTTCCAGACGTTCCTCGAAAACACCGGGGAGTGGCGGCGCTCGCACCGTGCGCAGGAGTACGGGTCGCTCGACGATCCCGACCTGCTCGAACGAATCAGCCCGATTCACAGGGCCGACCGGATTTCCTGCCCGCTGTTCATCGAGCACGGTGCGAACGACCCCCGAGTTCCGGTCGGGGAAGCCGAACAAATCGCCGAGAAAGTTCGCACGCAGGGGATTCCGGTCGAGACCTGCATTTTCGAGGACGAAGGACATCACACCACGTCGCGCGAGAATTTGATCGAAGAGTTCGAGCGCATCGCTGACTTCTTGGATGAACACGTCTAGGTGAGTTCGTTGCTGGTATTGGCGCAGAGTTGGTGAAGGAGCGCCGACGAGGAATCACTTGGACTGACGACAGATCCTCCGCAGATGATGCTGGGCACAAGCCACGCCCGAGTGTCGAAACTCCGGTCGAATACGTCGCGTCCTCACTTCGTCCCGACGGTGGCCCCGCCTGCGGTTTCGGCCGCGAACGGACGAACAGGGAAGCGTTCCGAGCAGGTACGGAGCACCTGCGAGAAAGCGACCGAGTTCGGTCGTGGCATGTGCCTAGCACTATCTGCGGTCGCTTCGTCGCCGGTACAATCAGTTCCCCGTTAGCGAGGGCGTGATTTTACGCAAACAACTGCTCTCTCCCCACACCGATACAAACCCGTTTCAGATTTCACACCCCTAATTCGTCGGCGAGTTCGTAGAACGACTCAACGACCAAATCCGGCGTCTCGCCGAAGGGTTCCCACGGTTTTCTTTTCCGATTCGCCCACACGCCTTGCATTCCGGCGTGTTGAGCGCCCTGCACGTCGAACCACCCTGCGGTGACGTGCGCAATTTTCCCGATTGGGGTTCCGGTTCGGCCTGCGGCGTGGCGGTAGATTTCCGCGTCGGGCTTGAACGCCTCCACCTCGTCGGCGCTGACGGTGTCTTCGATTAAGTCGCCGATGTCGGCGTGTTCGACCATCGAAGTAAGCATTTCCGGATTCCCGTTGGAGACGACGTAGCAGTCGTAGCCCCCATCACGCAATCGCTCGATACCGTCGCGCACGTCGTCGAACACGTCGAGTTCGTGGTAGACCGCGAGGATCTCGTCGCGCTCGGTCTCGGAAACGTCGGCGTCGTGGGCCGAAAGGGCGTACTGGAGCGCGTCGCGGTTCATCTCGTAAAACGGCTGGTAAGAATCGGTGTGGTTGGCGACGAAGGTGTACTCCAGCGACCGGGCGCGCCAGAGTTTCGAGACGGGTTCTGGATTTTCGACGCGCTCCGCGAGGGCTTTCTCGGCGGCGTCCACATCAACCAGCGTGCTGTATGAGTCGAAGGTGACGGTTTCGACTCGGTCAGGGTCGAATGACATAGTCGAAGTTGAGTCGGCGGGATGTTAGTCGTGCGGGCAAGAGCGGCGACTTCCGGTTCGTCAGAACCGTTATTCCGTTCGAGCAACTAGTTCACAGTATGGCCACGACAGACCACGACAGTTCGCTGGTTCGACTCGTGTTGGTCGTGCTCGCTGTCTTGCTGTTGTTTCCGGCAGTGATGATGGCCTTCGCGTTCCCGATGATGGGCGGGTGGATGATGGGTGGCTACGGCGGCGGGGCGATGGCGTGGGGATGGTTGCTGATGCTCGTTCCGCTCGGTATCGTCGTCGTGCTCGGCTACCTCGTCTATCGAGCACTCGCTGGTGACGAACTCGGCGGCGACCCCGCACTCTCGGAACTGCGGATGGCGTACGCTCGCGGCGACATCTCCGAAGAAGAGTTCGACGCTCGGCGTGACCGACTGCGAAGTGAACGATAGCCTCGGCCTACTCCGCGACCAGACAGTAGGCGAGTACCACGACGAGCACCAGTTGAACGGCTTTGTCGAACAGACCGAGTCGGAGGTAGGGAAGTCCCATCTCCAACCAGAGGACGACTTGCGCGAGGGTGTACGGAATCCCCAGCGCGTAGAGCCATCGACGCTTGACGCCGAACGCGAACAGGGCGATGCCGCCGAAAAAGCCCGCACCAGCAAGCAGGAGCGGGAGTCCGCCGTAGCCCAGTCCCTCGTACACGTGAATCGCACCGGTAATCGCCGCGAGAACGAGCGCGAATCCCTGCCCGACTCCGACGTCGCCGAAACCACTCAGTGTCTGCTCCGACGCCGTCGCCATCAGCGTCCACCTCCGGATTGGAGCGCGTTCTTCGTTCGCTCGTTGAGCGAGGCGAGTTTTTGCTGGACGCGCGACGGGAACCGCCTCGACGGTTTGCTGAGACCGGGCTGGTTCTGAACGTCGGGAGTACCGACCACGACGCTCCCTATCATTCCCATCTCTTCATGTGGTGGACAGTAGTAGTCATACACGCCTTCGACGGAAAACGTGTGCGAGAACGTGCCGCCGTCAGTTTTCGCCCCACTGTTCCACGCTTTTGCGCCCTTCGGGATTCGGTTCGGTTTCCCCTGATTGCTCGGATGGTACGCGGCGATAGCGTGCCGACCAGAGTTGGTCTTCCACGTCACAGTCCCGCCTTTTTTCACGTGGACGACGTGCGGGTGGAAGTGATTTCTGTTCGTCGTCAGGTAATCCGAGAGGCTCAGCGTTCCGGTAAGCACGTCGATGATGCTTCCGGTGGTTTTCATCGTCACCGTCACGCGGTCGGTTGCGGGGCCGAGACCGCCGCCGTGACCTGACCCGTCGTCGTGGTGCCCGGAGTCGTCGTTGTGATGACCTGAATCGTCGCCGTGATGACTCGAACCTCCTTCTTGGGTCGTGGTCGTTCCGTGGTGGTCGCCGCCGTGCCCCGTCGTGGTCTCGTGGTGGCCCTCTCCGTGAGCGGTGGTCGTACCGTGGTGGGTCGTTTGATTCTCCTCGTGACCGTGTCCGTGGCCATCGCTCGTCGTTGTCGTCGTTGTCGTCGTCCCGTGACCGTGGTCGCCGTCGCCACCCGCGAGAACGGTGCCGGTGACGCTGATGCTTCCGACTGTCAGACCGGCGAATCCCAGAGCCTGTCGCCGACTGTACGATTTTTCTTTGCGCATGTCGTACTCGCCGTTAACCGCAATCGCAGTAAAACACGTCGCGCAGTTTCACCGAATTTAACTTCCCCGTCTACGTTAAGTGAGTTTAAAATTTTTAATTTTTACTATGAAGATATGTCACGAATTGGTTCTGAATCTGAGTCCCTCGTCGCTTGCCGTCGGTGCTCGAAATCGGGTCGTTGTCTTTATTGTGTCTGGTAGTGGATGGAGTAGAGAATCAGACACATCCCGCAGGCGACGACCGTGGCCTGAATCATTCCAGCGTCGAAGATGGAAAACTGACCGACTTCGTAGAGCACTCCTTCTATTACCGCACCGATGCTGATGACCGTGAATCCGAGTGCGAGGTAGAACATCGGTTTGCTGTCGTACCGGGCGTACGCTCGGTAGCTCTGGACTGCGATACCGATACCGAGCACGACGACGACGAACTTTGCAACGATAAGTCCAACATGCATCACGAATCGTCACCTCGAATGTTATCCCACAGCGTCATGAATCTGTCTGGTGCGTCCTCTCGGTGGTTGATGTCCACCTCGAAATCTCCGTCTTCGAGTGCAATCGAGAGGTCGCTGACGGTCGTCCTGTACGTTTTGTAGTGGTTCCCATCGGTGCCTATCTGCTGTTTCTCGGTGAGTAGGTCATATTCGACCATTTTCTCTAATCGGCGATAAATCGTCGGCGGCGACGTTCCACAGATATCGCTCAGTTCGCTCGCGGAGACGGGCCGCTCGCTCGCTTCAGATAGCACTGTCTGGACGTGTTCGTCACCGAGCAGGCTGAGTAGCTCACGGGGACTACACACGGACGGCGATGAGCGTGGGCCGGACATAGTATTGCGGGTTTCGTGAGTATGCGACCTTCCGTAGCGTAGCAATATTCCGTGTTTCGTCTCTCTACCTTGCCGTTGCCGGATTCGTCATCCCTTCTCCGACGCCGAACGTCGCCGGATTCGACGAGATCGGTTTGCGTATCTTCCGCGTTGACTCGAACGCACATCGACTTGTGCGCCGATACGTTTGCGTTGCACGTGCTGACTACCTCGTTCCAGCGCTTCCACTGAGTGTACGTAGACCCCCTCTTCTATTCTTCTGGCTAATCGAACTAAAAATCTCGGTGGCGTACTAAGCAGATACCAAACTGAAGAGCGCTCACGAATTAGGAATTAAAAGTCGCGTCGTCCCCGAACGTTCGCGTCCTGTCTCTGATTTTTGCGCCGAACGGTTCTACTCGCTCGCACGCGGATGTCAGCCGTCCTGAGATGCATTCTGCAACCGTATCGTGTGCTGGTTCGCCCCGTCGTACTCGTCGAGTTCGGAAAGTCGTTGTCCGCACGAATTCCGCGACTCCGACGGACTGAGATACACGTCGAAGCCCGAACTGCATCCCATGGTTCCCCATGTCGAAACGAATGCTTGCTTCGACTTCGGCTTGAGCGTGTAGAGCAGTTCACCCTCCTTCGGCATTCCCTGCAACCGAAACGCGAGCGCGGAGTTCGACTCGACGGTGTACTCCCGGTCGAACAGCACGTTGTTCGCAGGTTCGATGCTCGTCGCATCCATCTCCATCGCAAAGGGAAAATCGAAATCGTCACCCTCCGACTGTCCGACCGTCCTCGTCTTCCCCTGTCGGTTCGTCACGCGGTACGCCGAAATCGAGCTTTTCGACACCGACAGTGAGAACGACCGCGGTTTCCCCGTCGGATTTTCGACGAGGAGACGGTTCGTGACCGAATCGTCGGCTGGCGGTTCTGAACTCGTCTGGGTTGACGATTCGGAGTCCGCCTGCTGTGCGACGCCCGACGCGATGCCTCCAGTGAGAACGACTGCACCCCCTGCGAGTAACCGTCGCCGTGATACGTGGTCTGTCAACTGGCCCATGATACCCCCACAGAACGCTGTCACTCCTCAGGCTTTTCAAGGCTATGGTTCGTTTTAAATATGGGCGAGCAACTACCTACTCGTGGCCCGAGACGCGAACCGGTTCGTATGGCTCTTCGAGGTACGCCATGTCGCCCGACGAGAGGTCGATGTCGAGTGCCTCGACGGCGGCCTCGAGATGTTCGACGCTGGTCGTCCCGACGATTGGCGCGTCCACCCACTCTTTGTGGAAGAGCCAAGCGAGCGCAATCTGTGGCATCGTGACGCCTTTCTGGGCGGCGATTTCCTGCACGCGCTCGTTGATTTCCTCGCCACCGCCCTCGTCGTACGGGTGTTGGTGCGCGTAGTCGTCGGTCTGCCCGCGAGTCGTGTCCTCGAACTCCTCGTGGGGGCGAGTGAGGTAGCCACGAGCGAGCGGACTCCACGGAACGACGGCGACGCCTTCTTTCTCACAGAGCGGGAGCATCTCCCGCTCTTCCTCTCGGTAGACGAGGTTGTAGTGGTTCTGCATCGTCACGAATCGGTCGAGGCCGAGGCGGTCGCTGGTGTGGAGCGCGTCGGCGA
The DNA here is from genome assembly GCA_964399275.1 of uncultured Haladaptatus sp. Taxonomy (GTDB): domain Archaea; phylum Halobacteriota; class Halobacteria; order Halobacteriales; family Haladaptataceae; genus Haladaptatus. The sequence goes on along the minus strand of CAYNQM010000031.1, from coordinate 22,065 downwards.
ACTGGTGGGCCCACATCGAACTCGCGCCGAGGTAGCGCACTTTTTCGCGCCGAACCGCGTCGTCCAGTGCTCGCATCGTCGTCTCGGTGGGCGTCTTCTCGTCCCAGCGATGGATTTGATAGAGGTCGATGGTGTCCATGCCGAGTCGGTCGCGTGAATTGTCGAGTTCCTGCTCGATGGCTTTCCGCGAGAGACCTCCGGAGTTGGGATTGGTCTCGTCCATCTGGAAGTAGCCTTTCGTGGCGACGACCATCTCGTCGCGCCGACCATCGAGTGCGTCACCGAGGATTCGCTCGCTTTCGCCCCGCGAGTACATGTTCGCGGTATCGAAGAAGTTGATGCCGAGGTCGATAGCGCGCTCGATGATGGGCATGCTCTCGTCTTCGTCCAGCACCCACTCGCGCCAGTCGCTCGACCCGAAGCTCATACAGCCGAGGCAGATCCGACTGACCTCCATTCCAGTGTCGCCGAGCGTCGTGTACTCCATGATCTACTGCTCGCGTGCCGGTGGCAAAAAGTTACGTGACGGGGGAACTCTCTGTTACTATTCCACGACATGTTTCTGGACGGGTCTGGCGAAATCCCCCGAATGAGTCGGTAGAGTGACGAACTGCTCTTCGATACCCGTCTAAGATACGACAATAATCGAACAAAACGAATAGTATTTGTTTTTAGGAATGAAGGACTATAGTGGAGATAATCGATAGCATGGGAAGTAACATCCGGGTGCTGTACGTCGATCCGCTTGCCGATACGGGCATCGCTCCCGAGGAGTTGGCGAGCGGCGTCGCAGACGTAACCGTTCGCACCGCAGACGACGAATCGACGGTTCTCGACGCGATAGAGGACGTAGACTGCGTCGTCAGCGGCTATACGCTTCCGGACGGGGATGGAATCTCCCTGTCGGAGCAAGTATGTCACCAACGCCCGGACGTTCCGTTCGTCCTCTGTACCACGTCCGGAACCGAGGAAATCGCAGGAAAGGCAGTCTCTTCGAACGTGTCTGGATACGTTCCCGCCCAAACGGACGGCAATCGAGTCGGCGAACTCGCGGCGGCAGTGACCAGCGCGACCGCCGACGCTCACCGACCGCGCAACCAGTTCAATCGGTATCGGTCTATCGTTCAGGCGATGGGCGACGGCGTCTACACGCTCGACACGGACGGCTACGTCACTGCCGTCAACGACACTCTACTGGAGATGTCGGGCCACGACCGGGAGGAACTCGTGGACGAACACATCTCCGTCCTCTTGGACGGCATGGACGTAACTCGCGGCGACGAACTCATCAGAAATCTCCTGCAGGGCGAAGAGGACGTGGGAAAACTTCGAGCGACCCTCCACACCGCGGACGGACGTGGTATCCACTGCGAGGCCCGAATTGGTCTGTTGACCCAGCGCGGCGAGTTTCGCGGCACCGTCGGCGTGCTCCGGAGCATCGCCGAGCACGAGCGCATCAAAACCGCGCTCCGAGAGCAGAAGGGAAAAATCGAGGAACTCCACGAAGTCGCGTCCGAGATGGAGGTCTGCCAGACGCCGGCGGAAGTCTGCGAACTGACGGTCGATGCCGCGGAGAGCATCCTCCAGTTCGACATCTGCGGCGTCGATTTGGTCGAGGACGGCTACTTCGTTCCGAACGCCATCTCGACCGGCATGACCGACGACGGCTACACCAGACTTCGAACCGACCAAGGTGTCGCGGGGCGCTCCTACCAAAACAACGAAACGTACGTGCTGGACGACGTGCGCGAAGAAGCGGATGCGGCACCGGCACAAGCCGAATATCGGTCGCTGTTGAGTTCCCCCATCGGAGAGGAGGGCATCTTTCAAGCCGGATCCCGGGAGGTCGGCGCGTTCGACGCGGACGACGCGGAACTGGTCGAACTTCTGCTCTCGCACGCTACCGAGGCGTTCCGTCGAATCCGTTCGCAGACTGCCCTCCGCGAGAGCGAGGAGAAGTATCGAACGCTGGTCGAGCAGAGCCACGACGCGATTTACATCTACCGCAACGACCAGTTCGTCTTCGTCAACCAGCGCGTATGCGACTTGAGTGGCTATGCCCGCGAGGAACTCCTCGAAATGAGTATTTGGGAGTTGCTCCATCCCGAGGAGCGTGACCGAGTCAGACGCATCATAGACCAACGCCGTCGAGGGAATCACCCACCGCATTACGAAGCCCGCGTCGTGACGAAAGGCGGCGACGTTCGCTACGTGGAGTTCAGCGTGCGCAAAATCACCTACGAGGGCGAGACGGCACGACTCGGTTCTGCTCGCGACGTTACCGAGCGAAAGCACCGAAAGCAGGAACTCAAGCGACAGAACGAGCGATTGGAGGAGTTCGCCAGCGTCGTCTCCCACGACCTCAGGAATCCGCTCAACGTCGCACAGGGGAACATCGAACTCGCCAGAGAGCGCGGTGACGACATCCATTTCGAGAAGACGAAGAGCGCCCTCGAACGAATGGGCAGTCTCATCGACGACTTGCTGACGCTGGCGCGGCAGGGACAGGTCGTCAGCGAAACCGAACCAGTCGCATTAGGTACCGTCGTCCGGCGAGCGTGGACGAATGTCGAAACGGCAGAGTGCACGCTGGTCGTGGAGATGGCCGACGAGCTAGACGCCGACCGCGGACGGCTTCAAGAACTGTTCGAGAACCTGTTTCGAAACGCCGTCGAACACGCGGGAGCGACCACGACGATTCGGGTCGGACGACTCGACGGTTCGGAGGACGATTCCTTCCGCGGTTTTTACGTCGAGGACGACGGCCCCGGCGTCCCGGCGTCGGAGCGCGAAGCAGTGTTCGAACACGGATACACGACCGCAGACGGCGGTTCCGGGCTCGGACTGTCCATCGTGGACGGAATCGCGGACGCCCACGGCTGGTCGGTCTCGGTCTGCGAAGGGACAGATGGCGGCGCGCGCTTCCAAATTCGGACGGAATAATCACACCCTTCGGAAGCCGTCTACCCCCACATCCAGTGGACTCGACGGAAGTTCCTCGGTTGGCTCGGGGTCGTTGTAGCCACGCGGAGCAACGTCGTTCGGCGAATCCGGATAGAACAGCGACGCGAGCAGTTGAATCTGACCCCGGCCTACGCTCAGTTCGAACTGGCCGCCCCCGTACAGCCGAGTTTCGTTGCGCTCGCAGTACTCCAGCGTGGCGAACAGCGACTCGACGCTCCCGAACCGCGAGGGTTTGATATTCAGCCACTGCGGTTCGAACGGGAGCGATTCGATGCTTTCGACGCCCGTAATCGGTGCGTCCCACGAGATTCGCTCCCGCGCAGGGTCGAGAACCGGTGCAGTGTCGTCGGTGTACGCCGGGTCTTCTATGACCACGTCCGGAAGTCCGTCCCGGACGCGCCGATAGAGGTCGGGGTCTGCCGACTGGCCAACCTCGGCGTCCTCGTACTGCGATTTCAAATCCACGATTCGAATGCTCCCCGTGTCAGCGAGTTCCGAGACGAGGTCGGCAGACCACTCCGGCGTGGCGTCGAGTTTGAACTCCAACTTGGAATCGATGTCGAGCCATCGTCGAACGCGGTCTGCACTCGGCGACTCTCCCAATCGCGTGCTCACGACGAACTCCACTGGTTCCGGCGTCCGGCCGACCGCGGTCGGCAGGTCGGTGTCGGTCTGTCGAAGCGCTAAATCCAGCGCCGCGCTCTCGAACCCCCATCGTCGATAGTGGCGGAAGTCCTCCCGCGACGGCCCTTCGGGAAACAAATCGAGGTCACCCACCTTCGCAGAAAATTCGTCGAACGTGTACTCGCCGGACAGGTCAAACTCGTCTTCGGCTGCAACCAGCGCGTGCTGGTCGTCCGCTTCGTAGGTCACGTCCTCGCCTCTGCCAGTTTCACCACCCCCGCGCAGGACGATTTCGGTTGTGACGCGCGCGAATCCGCTAGAGGTTTCGCGCTCGTGGGGTTCGAAATCGCAGGTTTCGATTTCGAGCGGGAGGTCTGCGACGTCGTCGTAGAGTGTCATGGGTTGGGTGACGGTGGGGACGAAGTTAACTATCCGGACGCTCGTGAACGAGATTACGCTCCCGAAATCGTGAACAACGAGTCACGTTCCCTGTCTAAGACGACGCTATCGACCGAGAATTTTCCGGCACCGCTCGCGGCGAGCGAGAGCGCCGCCAGCGAGATGACGATGGTGAGTTCGGAGTCCGAATACCCCTCAGGCAAGTGTACTAGCACAGTGGCGACGAACATGTCGACTGCGAGGACGAGTCCCGTGATTCGCGTGAAGAGGCCAAGCAAGACGAGCAGCCCCCCGACGAGCTCAACGACCGCAACGAGCCACGCCAGTAGCGACGCGAAGGGAAGCCCGAGTCCGCCGAGGAAGCCCGCAAACTCCGACATCGGCATCGCGGCCGGACCGACGGTGAACAGTTTCCCGGCGCCGTGGACTGTCATAACGAGACCGACCGCAATTCGAATCAAGAACGGCCCCCACGTTCGTGAGTCATTCATGTTCCGAAATTACTACCGAATCATTAAATAGTTGTATGTAATCTCGATCATAGAGAACACAATTTCACTTTAGAGTTATGTATTGTTTCTGAATATGATAAAAAAGTGTCTGTACCGGAAGCGACGGTTCGTGAGAGGGAGTTGAGCGAGGTGAGTATGGAGCGACCGTATTCTCTCGATTCGCCGAAACCCGTTATCTTACGCTCTCTCGTCGAGAACGCCTTCTATCTCGGCAAACGAATCCAGAACGAAATCCGGACGCACCCCTGACGCTTCGAGATCGTCCGGCGTCGTCACTCCCGAGTGAACCAACACCGTGGTCGCGCCGATTTCCTCGCCGAGTGCGATGTCGGTGTCGAGTCGGTCGCCGACGACGAGGCACTCTTCCGCCGGAACGCCGAGGCGGTCGAGCGCCGTCGCTCCCGCTTCCGGGGCTGGCTTGCCGAGCACGTGGTCAGGGTCTCTCCCCGCGACGCCCGCGATTGCGTTGAGGATGGCTCCCGACCCGGGAACGAGGCGTTCCGAGGCCGGAATCGTCACGTCCGGGTCAGTGCCGACGAAGATAGCTCCGTCTTCTAGCGCCCAGAGTGCGCGCGTCAACTCCTCGTAATCGAACTCGCGGTCGATGGACGCCACGACGACTTCACCCGCGTCGGGGTCGTCCTGAACCGCGAATCCGCGTTCGCGTAGGAGGTCGCGGAGATATCTCTCGCCGACGACGAACAAGTCGTGGGTGGCGTATTCGGCTTCGAGGAACTCGGCGGTGACGAGTGCCGAGGTGAGCACCTGTTCGGCGTCGATGTCGATGTCGTGGGCGCCGAGTCGTTCGACGTAGTGCTCGGGAGGCTTTGTCGGATTGTTCGAGAAGAGGAGGGGGTCTATCCCGTTTTCGCGGAGCGTTCGAATCCCCGTCTCGCCGCCGGGAATCGGGTCGTTCGCCCGAACGAGCGTTCCGTCCACGTCCACGATTGCACCGCGATAGGTCGCCATTACGCTGGAAGACGAACTGAGGGGTGTTTAATCGTCCGCACGGGTAGCGGTGGACGAGAAGGGCGGAAAGGACGTAGACCAGCGAGGTCGGTTCGCCCATCGTACCGACTCTGGCCTCGCTTCACTGTATAAATCTACGGCTAGTTGTGATAGCTTTTCCACGCAGTCGTTCACTCGCCACCGTGCTCTCGGAGCACGATTTTCGCCTCCACGGGGTCGCGAACGACGTTCCAGTCGTTTTCACAGATGGACACTTCGCCGACTACGTCGCGCCAGGCGATGACCGTCCCGTGTTTCATGCCCGGAATCGATCTGGGAGGGTGATCGATTCGAGTTGGGGCGTTGGGATCGTCACAGGAACAGCACGGCTGTTCCGTTCTCCCGGTGTACCTGATACGGGAAGCGAGCGCAGGTCGATGTCGGACGGCAGAATAAAGACGACAGGATGATAGAGCGAAAATGAGAATGAAACGACAGTGGCGACGGGTACTTCTCTACGTCGGTGCGTTCATTATGGTTCTCATCGGCTACACCTTCGTCTACTCGTGGGCGATGGCGACGTTCGAGGGTATCGACCGCACGTTCCTCGAATCGTTCGGCATCGTCATCGAGACGTTCACGACGACTGGATTCGGGACAGACGCCGCCTTCTGGGAATCCGCCGAGATGCGGATATTGATGATTCTAATGCAGGTGACGGGCGTGTTTCTCATCTTCATGGCTCTGCCGCTGTTCGTCGCGCCGTGGATTCAGGAGATGATGCGGGCGAGTCCACCAGCTTCGATGGACGAACTAGACGACCATATCATAATCTGTGGCTACTCGCCGCGAGCGGAGACGCTCATCGACGAACTGCAATCGTGGGACAGAGAGTACGTCATCGTCGTCCGTGACCGGGAGGAAGCGCTGGATTTGTACGAGCAGAACGTCAGCGTCGTCCACGGCGACCCCGAATCGGCGGAGGTGCTGGAGGAGGTTCACGTGCGGTACGCGGACACCGTCATCGCGGATGCGACCGACGAGCAGAACGCCAGTATCGCGCTGGCGGTTCGGGAAGTTGCTCCTGATGTGCAAGTCATTAGCCTCGTTGAAGACGCCGACCTGACCAGTTATCTCAAATACGCCGGGGTAGACCAAGTGTTCTCGCCGCGTCGCCTGCTCGGTCAGAGTCTCGCGGAGAAGGTGACTGCCTCGGTGACGACCGACCTCGGCGAGACGGTGACTATCGGCGAGGATTTCGAAATCGCCGAGCTGTCGGTTCACAAGGACAGCGAAGTGGCGAACACGAAACTCGTGGAGAGTAACATCCGGGAACAAACCGGTGCAAATATCATCGGGTTGTGGCGACGCGGCGAGTTCCAGAGTTCGCCGTCCCCCGACACCCTGTTGGACGAAAGTACCATTCTGCTCGTAGCAGGTCGTGAGGCGCAACTCGAACGACTGAAGAAGATGACGATTGCGGACGAACGCGGCCCGTCCCGTAGTTCCATCATCGTCGCGGGATACGGGGAAGTCGGTTCGACGGTACAAGACGAGATACAATCATCGGCGATGCGAACCGTCGTCGTGGATAGGGAGGACAAACCCGGCGTCGATATTGTCGGCGACGTAACCGAGGAAGAAGTGTTACAGGAGGCGGGCGTCGGACACGCGAACGCCCTCATTCTCGCGCTCGGGGACGACACGATGACGATTTTCGCCACGCTCGTCGCGCGCGAACTCGCACCCGGCGTCGAAATAGTCGCCCGAGCCAACGAAACCGACAACATCGGCAAACTGTACAGCGCGGGTGCCGACTACGTCCTCGCGCTCGAAACGGTCAGCGGCCGAATGCTCGCGTCTACGATTCTCGAAGACGAGGAGGTCATCTCGCCGGACAAACAGATAGACATCATCAGAACGACCGCACCGCGCCTCGCGGGACAGAGTCTTCGCGACGCCGACGTTCGTTCCCGAACCGGATGCACCGTCATCGCCGTCGAGCGAAACGACGAAGTCATTACCGACATCGGGCCGGAGTTCAACATTCAGATGGGCGACCAACTCGTCATCGCCGGAACCGACGAGGACACGAACAAGTTCGCCGAACTCGCGCAGTGAGACGCGATTTTACGCCAGATTGGCGGCCACCCACCACGTCAGGAACGCTTCGATGAACGCCGCCACGATGAACACCGGAAGGAGTCCGAGCAGGGCGTAGTACACTCGGACGAGTTCCTCCGCGAGGTCGCCTGCGGTCGTGGAACCGCGAACGTACGACCACGTGACGCCGCCGAGATGGAGACCGAGCGCGCCCGCAATCGCCAGTGCAGGGATTTCGATGAGACCGTGCGGCGCGATGAGGGCGACTGCGAGCGTCGTATCGGGAAACAGTCCGACGACGCCGCCGACAATGAGTCCGTTGAACAGGAGTGCAACGATGGTCGGCACGCCGAACGCGAGTCCGGCGAAGGCCGCCGAGATGGCGACCAGCCAGTTGTTGGCCGTCAGCGTGACGAACATATCGACAGGAATCGTGCCGAAGACGTTTCCGGACACGTCCGACTGGAGGCCATCGAGCGCGAACGAACTGGTCGCGGCCCACCCGCCAGCGATTCCGACCGCGAACAGCGAGGTGGCGGCGAAGACGAGCCCGAACCGACCGACAACGAACGCTCGAAGTTCGCCGAGTCCACGCCGGAGTGCGCCGCGAACCGACCCGCGAGGAGCGGCTTCCAGCGGCGAGTCGTCCAGATAGAGCGCCGTCTTCAGCACGCCGAGGGTCGGCGTCAATCCGAAGGCGACGACGATTCCGAGGAGGCGACCGATGCCGAGCAGTTGGAAGAAAAACGACGCAAAACCGATGAGTCCGACGAAGCCCAGCGCGACGACGACGTAGGCCGCGACCCGAGCCTTGTTGTTCCAGACGAAGCTACCACTCCGCCGAATACCGGTTCGAACGCCCACGCCGTCGATGACGATGGCCTGCGGGACGAACATGAAGAGGAGGTAGAGGGCGAACATCGCCGGAAAGACTACGAGCAGAACGAGGAACAGCAGGAAAAGCGCACCCGGATTGACGAGAATTGCCACCCCGACCACCGCGGCCACCGGTGACAACACGAGGAGGAACGCGAGTGCCCGGACGATGGCGAGTTTGAGGAACGTCCAGTAGTCGGCAGTTGCGCCGCTGATACCCGTCTCTATTGCTGGCTCGTTTCGAAGCGCCGCCGTCGTCGTGTGCACCTGCGCCGCCTCCGCGATGGCGCGCGCGACGAACAGGACGACGATAGCACCGACTATCGAGAGGGCGAGAACGGCGACGGTTCCGGGCGTGACCAGTCCGGAGAGCGCATCGACCAACTGCTCCGTTTCGGCATCGCTCATGTTCGACTGGCTCAAATCGACGCCCTGAACCGCCTGAAAGACCGACTCGATGCGACCACTTCCGAGGAGGAGGACGTAGGCGAGCACGACACCGACGATGGGTATCGACTGTGCAACCATGCCGACGCTCGTCCCGGCGAGGAACACGGGGAGCACCGTCGCCGGTCGGGAGAGGAGCACTGCCCGAACTGACGAACTTGCGTCACTGAACTTCATACCTGTAACGTTTCACTCGAGTTAGATATGTGTAGTGGTGCTCAGTCGTCCGATTCGTACTCGATAGTGAGAAACTGCTGGCCGAATAGCCACATCTCGTGGCGCGCTCGAATTCCATCTCCGTCCGGACGGACGCGAAACGTCTGTGCCATCGGGAGCGCGACGGCACCGAGCGGCGTGACCAGATACAGTCCTTCGTCGCCGGTGTCCGTCTTCGTCGTCAGTTCGAGACCGCCGTCACCGTCGCAGTCGAGGTGGCGAACGTGCAGAACCGTACTCAGGTTCGACCACGGGAGGGGGGCGGAGATATTGACGTAGCGCGTTCCGTCTCGGACGTGACTCGCGTAGATGGCGACGAAAACCGCGGTTCCCGACTCGTCGGTTCGAATCCACGCCCGCGCTCCGTCGCGCGGGTCGTCGTCCGCACCGACGCCGACGATGCGGCTGCTGAGGGTTCTCGTCCCGGAATCCGCGGGGCCGGGCAGGTTGAGTTGCTCGATGCGCCGCATCAGGCGAACCGCGAGACTCGCCCCCAGTCGGAATCCGCGATGCCACCGGACGCGGTAGCTGAGGTCGTAGTCGGCGGTGTGTTCGTAAAATCGTCGGACCGCCGGATGAACCGCCTCGGGGTCGAAGTCGTTTCGGGCGTAGTCGGCCATGTCGTCCATCTCGCCGGACTTGGGTTTTCCAGTCGTAACGTCGTGTCGCTGAAGATAATCCGACCCTACCCGCCCTCGGGCGACGAGGGGACTGAGCGGAACGTCGCGCGCTCGTCGAACGCCGACGACGAGAGCGACGAACAGACCGGCGACCAGCCACCGCAATCGTCCCGACGATACGTTCATACTATCCGATTAGTCGCATCGGTATTTCAATTCATTCCCGCCTTGTCGGTGGGTTATCCGGCTCATAATAAAGTATCGTGAGATGTTTTATCAGTGTGATGATCGCCACAGAAGCGAAATCGACGGGAACGACTCCGACCGAGGTGACGCACAACGAGTCCGACGAAAGTCCACGTCGCCGACGGTCGTTCTCGCTCCGCGCTCTACTTCCCGGGCCGTACGTTCGATATCCGAAGTAATCCGGCCCGCAAACCCGGCACCGCCCTCGATTTTTTAATATCGTCCTGCGGAACGCCCGGCTATGAACGTCAGGCAGGTCGTCCCGCGCGACGCGATTCCGAGCGTGGACGACCCCGAGTTCGGGAATCAGTACGACGACGCGGAAGAGGACAGAGTCGTCGTTTTCGATCCCGAGGACGGGCCAGCGCGAGCGTACCCAATTCGGTATCTTCACTATCACGAAATAGTCACCGACGAGGCCGGAGAACCTATCGCCGTCACGTGGTGTCCGCTTTGTGGTAGTGCAGTCGTCTACGCGCGAGGTCGATGGAATGTCCCTCACGTTCGGCGTCTCGGGAAAACTCGCTCGACGTACTGCCCGCCGCAGTTTTTTCGTGGGAGCAGTTCCGCGACCGACATCCAGACGGCCTCGTTCTTTGACCGCCGGGCGGCAAGAGCGACGACGGGCGGGAACTGGCCCGACTTCCGGCGCGCAGACTGTTCGCCTTTGCGTGGCAGGACAACCACGGGGAGGCTGGATTCCGGGCTACCGAGTAACGCCGTCTTTCCGCGTCGAACCGCGATGAACGCCCGCCCGTGCTTTTGGTCGTGCCCGTCGCACGCAGAGCGTATGACGACGACAGCCGAGATAGCGGACTTCGTCACGGAAACAGAATTCGACGACCTTTCGGAAGAGACGGTAGACGAACTCAAAAAACGAGTGCTCGACTCGCTGGGGATTGCGGTGGGGGCGATGGGCGAGCGACCAGTCGAAGCCGTGCGGACGACCGTCGAGGAAATGGATGGTTCGGGATGCACGCTTTGGGGCGGTGGTGCGGCGTCGCCGCCGGACGCGACCATGCTGAACACGGCGTACGTTCGGTACCTCGACTACATGGATTCGTTTCTCGCGCCCGGCGAGACGCCGCATCCGAGCGACAACGTCGCGGGACTCGTCGCGTGTGGCGAGTACGAGGACTGCGCCGGTGACGATCTGCTCACCGCGGTCGGAATCGCGTACGAAGTACAGGGCGAACTCGCGTGGAACGCGCCAGTCCGAGATAGAGGTTGGGATCACGTCACGCACACCGTCATCTCGGCGACTGCGGGGGCCGCGAAACTGCTGGGTCTCGACCGCGAGGAAACTCGTTCTGCGATTGGCATCGCTGGAACCGCACACAACGCGCTTCGCGTGACCCGCACCGAGGGGATTTCGGAGTGGAAAGGGCTGGCCTCCGCGAACGCCGCCAGAAACGGTGTCTACTCGGCGATGCTGGCGAAAAACGGCGTCGAAGGGCCGACGAACCTCTTCGAAGGACAGAAAGGGTGGAAACACATCGTTTCGGGCGATTTCGAGGTCGATTTCTCGCCGGGTGAGCGCGTCCACGACGTGATGGCGAAGAAGTACGTCGCGGAGACCTACGCGCAGTCCGCCGTGGAGGGAATAATCGAACTGGCGGAAGCCGAGGACATCGATCCCGACGACGTGGAATCGATTCACCTCGACACCTTCGCGGGCGCGAAACTCATCATTGGGGGCGGCGAGGGAAGTCGGTACGAAGTCGAGACGAAAGCGCAGGCCGACCACTCCTTGCCGTACATGCTGGCCGTGTCGCTCATCGACCGCGAGATGACGAATGCGCAGTACGAACCCGAACGAATCCGGCGGGACGACGTGCAGGAACTCCTCCGAACCGTCGAGGTGGAAGAAGACGACGAACTGACCGACCGGTTCGAAGCGGGCGAGATGCCAGCCGTCATCGACGTGAGGATGGAAGACGGGACGACGCATCACGTCGAGAAAGCCGATTTCGAGGGCCACCCGAACAATTCGATGTCGTGGGAACAGATCGAGACGAAATTCGACCGAATGGCCGGAACGCGATACGACGAGTCGCGTCGTGAGCAGATAGTCGAGACGGTGCTCCAGTTGGAAACCCGGGAGATCGCCGACCTCGTCGCACTGCTCGACTGACGACACCGTTCGAATTTCAATCGAGAATGGCAGAAGGCGACTAATCGGGATAGTCTGTGTCAGTTACTACCATGCTCTTGCACGGGTGGCTCTGTCTACGGTAATCTGACTGCCAATACGACCGCGAATGGCTAACACATATCCGCTCGGTTCGTTCGGATTATTTCGCTCTTTTTCCCTGTAATTCGGCTCGTTCGTCGGTTCGTGTAGCTTATTCCAACTTGGGTCTACCTGTCTCTGAATCCATCGTTGTCGACTGGTTCTAACGATACCCGGGATTGAAATACAACTCCATCAACAGGAATAGCTGGCCGATGTGGGGCGCGGAGATGTCCCGATGTCGCCAAGGTATTAACATGAAGAAAGCACTCAGGCTACTACTCGCACTCTCGCTCGTCGGCGCATTATTCACCGCAGGATTCGCAGGAACCGCCGCCGCAGGTGGCGACAATCACAAGAAATGGTGGGCGAACCAGGAACAGAGCAGTTGGCAGTACGCGAACTCCGAAGTTGACCAGGAACAGTACGTAGTGCAGGCTAACTCCAACCAGCAGAGCTTCGCGATCGCCGTGTCGTTGAACGGTGACGCGGAGGCTGAACAGGGAAGCGAGCAGTCTAACACCAACGTCCAATACGCGGACTCCGAAGCTGAAAACGAAAACGTGCAGTGGCTGGACTGATACGCTCAGTACCCATTCGTCGCTGAATTCGTGGGGGTAGCTACCTCCATCGAATTGCGTTTTTATCGTACTCTCACCCGACGAGCGACAGCTATCGCGGTACGCTCGTCTCGAACGTTCGACAACGCTTTTCCGAGGGGCGATTTCGTCGGTAATTGAGCGTACGCGCCGAGTGGCCGCCGAATAACAAAGGGTGACTGTCGCTTCTGAGAGAACATGACGCGGTCGGCGTCGGACGACCGACGGGGAAACTCTCGGGAGCAACGTCGTACCGAAAGCGAAACGACGAGAGAGATAGCCGCCGCGGTGCTGTCGGTCGTTTTGGTGTCCAGCCTCTCCGTGGGAGTCCTCCTCGGCGCACCGGCAGGGGTCGAGACGAACGGAGGCTGGCGACTGACGGTTGATGGCGGCACGGATGACCGCGCTGGTGTGACCGCCAGCGCGACCGACGCCGACGCGGTGGGTGCTGATACGACGGTTGACGGAGCGTGTGTGCCCGAGACGGGTGACGACCTCGTCTGGCACCTCGAACGGTACGGTTCCGGATGTCCGAACGACGGGGTTGACAGTTCTCCAACGTGGTTGAACCGACAACCTCGACAAACTGCCGTGGGCGGCACTGTTGGCTTCTGAGAACGTGCTGTCGGAGGACGACGGCCCGTTTCGGCGTCGCTCCATTCACACTGTTTTGCCGTCTTCCAGTTCACACGTCGAGATTCCTGCTCTATTGACCGTCGTCTGGGAACTGTCACGACCGCGGTCGTCTCCGACTCTCACACGACCATCGGGAAGGTGCACACGAGTGGTCGAATGCCGAGTCAGTTCGCTCGATTCATCGTGACAGAACGACGCTATCAGAAATTCGACATCCGGTCGAGTAGTACGCAATTGCACTCTCTTCGACGTATCTCTGCTTAACTATCAACGAAATTAGATATTCTGTCCCAGAATGGTATTGTGGTGATGTTTTGCGGCGAGCGGCGGTAACAGCGGCGAAATATCGCTGTTTCGTCCCGTCAGTACCGACTATCGAATCTCGCCGCAACTGCTAAAAATTTTGATTGGTATGCCGTCTCTGCGACGCCTATAGCCCTCTCCTGCCGGTTTTCAAACTGTCAATAACAAAGGTAAATGCCGGACTTAGAGTAAGTTGTGGCGAGATGGCTGAGTAACAAATGATGATTCATATCGAAAAGAACCAACGAATTCGGTGAAAGAATGGGACGGAAATCACAGACGAGACGCAGTCTGCTTTTAGCAGTACTGCTCGTGACGGCGACGATGGGTGTCGGACTAGTGAATGCAGTGTCTGTCGGTGACGACCCGATGGGCGAGGACGGTAGCGTCGTCCACGCGGACGGCGATAACGTTTACCTCGTTTTCGGCGCGGACACGTCCGATACCGACCTGAAGAAGTGGATGAAAGACCATAAAAATCAGGCCGGGACGAGTTCGCAGCAGTCGTCTTCGGAAGTTATCCAGTATCAGGACGTTCAGCAGTTGAACGTCAACCAGCAGGGTAACGCCGTCGCCATCTCCATCGATGGCGGCGACGCCGAAGCGGTTCAGCGAACGTACCAGAATAACGCCAACACGCAGACGGGCGTTGCCAACTCGGTGAACGAAAAGCAGGCGACGGAGAAAAAAACGTTCAAGAACGTCAAAAACGTCTACGTCGTCTTCGCAGGTGAAACTGGGTCGCGCGAGTTCTCCGGTTGGGTCGTCAGCGACGGCTCTCACGAGAATTCACAGTCGGCAGACGCACACGTTGACCAGTACCAAGACGTTGACCAACTGAACTACAACAACCAGAGCACCGCCATTGCAATCGCGGAAGACAGTAGCTACGCTCGCTCGTACCAGCGAAGCTATCAGTCGAACAAGAACGTCCAGCGCGGCGAAGCGTTCGCCGCAAACGTCGGCAATGGGGACGAGCAGAACGCCAATTCGAGCGTCTGGCAGTATCAAAACGTCTCGCAGTTGAACGTCAACGAACAGGGCGTCGCAGTCGCCATCGCAGTCGGCGAAGGAAGCGTCGCCAAGGCGTGGCAGGTGAGCTGTCAGTACAACACGAACAAGCAGATTGGTAAGGCGACCGCCATCAACTTCGACCCGCAGTCGGTCGAAGAGGTGACCGCCTCCGCCAACATGAACGGTGACTTCTCGAACTCGGACGTGAAGCGGACGAACGACGGCGCAGATCAGGCCAACGAGCAAGGTGCGTCGGCGAACGTCAGCCAGCAGAACATCAACATGCAGAACGCGGCCATCGCGGTCGCGCTCAACGACAGCGAGGCGTATGCGTCGCAGATTAGCTACCAAGCGAACCTCAACGCTCAAATTGCGGATGCGAACGCGGTGAACATCGACACTGGTAGCCAGTCGGCGACCGCCGTGTTGAACGGCACCGACATCAACGGTGACAGTTCGTGGGCAGTCGCTTACGACTCCGGCGACGAGCAGGTCAACGAACAGCACGCCATTGCGAACATCACGCAGGTGCAGTACATCGAGCAGTTGAACGTCAACGAACAGAACAGCGCGGTCGCGTACGCCGCAGCTGGCGGTAGCGCTTCCGCAGAGCAAATCAACTATCAGGTCAACAAGAACAAGCAGATCGCGGAATCCGACGCAGTCAACGAAGACGTGCAGAAGTGCTGACCCGATAGTTTCTGTATCGACGTTTACTCGATCGACTATTTTCTCGCCACCGCAGCGAAATCGTTACGCCTCGGCAGTGGCATCACTATACTATGCCTCCCCGGGACGTTCTTATCGAAGTCGGAATCGCAGTGCTCTCGTTCCTCGTCGTGGGTGTGCTGGTGACGGAACTGCTCCGGGAGCGAATTTGGCCTTCCCTGTTTGTGGGGATTCCCGTTGGATTGATCGCTGGTGTCGTCGTGTTTGGGCTTGTGCATTACGTTCGAAGTCGAGCCTGATTTCGGAATAATTCATTCGGGTGTTCGTCGATGTCGAAGTGAATTTCGTCGAAGTGGGTTGCTGTGTCGGTTGCGACTACCGACTCTGAACTCGTCGTGTCGGTTGCAATTGCCGACTCCTAATTACCGCACCGCAATGTGGCGCGCGAAGGCGAACCTACTCTTCTGGTTCGCCCGCGCGAGGGACGAGTGACCGAAGGGAACGAGGTGGTTGGGGTGGTCTGTGGGCAGTTGCGGTGCGGTGGCGGTATGAGAGGAGTCGGCAAAAGCAGCACACGAGAGACTCACTCACAGTGAGAAGTGCCCAATCTCTTTTGTAACAGTCCGTCGTACCGGGTTCGGGGGTTTCATGAGCGACAGAGCATTCGACTTCCTGCACGTCAACGAGCGCGAATCGAAACCACGCGAGAAGGGAATCACGGAGATGCGCGGGCCGTACTACGACCCAATGGGGCCGCGCGAGCTACAGGATATCCTCGACACGATGGGCGAGTACGTGGATATCTACAAGTTCTCGGGCGGGTCGTTCGCGCTGATGCCCGAGGATGTGGTAGAGGAACTCATCAAAATCTGTCACGACTACGACGTACAGGTTTCGACGGGCGGGTTCGTCGAGAACGTCCTCGTGCGCGACAACGACAAAGTCGAACAGTATGTCGAGGAGGCCGGGAACCTTGGCTTCGACATCGTCGAAATCTCGTCGGGGTTCATCGCCATCGACACCGACGACCTCGTCGAACTGACCGAGTTGGTGCAAGACCACGGACTCAAGGCGAAACCCGAAATTAACGTCCAGTTCGGCGCTGGCGGGGCCTCTGCTGTCGAAGAGCTAGAGAGCGAGGAAGCCATCGACCCGGCCAGTGCGATTCGGGAGGCTAATCGCCACCTCGACGCAGGTGCCTACAAAATTATGGTCGAATCGGAGGGCATCACGGAGCAGGTGCGCGAGTGGCGCACCGACGTTGCGTTCGCCATCGCCAATGAGGTTGGCATCGAGAACTGCGTGTTCGAGGCCGCCGACCCCGAGGTGTTCGAGTGGTACATCAAGAACTTCGGGCCTGAAGTGAACCTGTTCGTGGACAATTCCCAAATCGTGGAGTTGGAGTGCATGCGTTCGGGTCTGTGGGGCAAGAAGAGTTCGTGGGGCCGGGTGGTGTCGTACGACGGGGAGTAGCGGCCGACGCGGACGGTTTTTCGCCCGGGCCCGGGAGCGTTCAGCCGACATTCCGATAGAGTAGGTGTCCGGTGACGAACCCGCCGATTACACCCATCGACCCGTAGAGCATCGAGAAGAAAATCAATCCTCCGACGGCCCAGAGATTGAAACGCTGGCTGATGAGTGCGACGTACGCGAACACCGGCACCAACGCGGAGGGGAGCGCCGAGAGCATGCCGACTTTCGCCCCTTGCTTCGGCATCGCATTTTCGAGGTAGGCCGCCACGCCGCCGCCAATACGGGCGAGAACGGAATCAAGAACAGCACGACGGAGACGCGAAACCCGAGACCGATGTTACGACCTGTCTTCCTACTCATCACCCGACATCTCTAAAACAGCTGTTTGACACTTTCGAAGCACGCCAGTCCGCCACTTCGTTTTTACTCTTCGATAGCCATTATCTTGCATGGAGTACGAGAACCTACAGGACGAAGACGTTCCGAAACTCGGTCTCGGAACGTGGCGGATGCAGGGGCCGACCTGCCGAAACGCAGTCGCGACCGCACTCGACTTGGGCTATCGTCACATCGACACAGCGCAGGCGTACGGCAACGAGCGACAGGTCGGGCACGCCATCGAGAACGCCGACGTAGACCGCGAGGACGTATTTCTGACGACGAAGGTGTGGCCGATGCACCGAAAGTACGACGCAATCGTCAACTCGGTACACGAGAGTCTGGCGCGACTCGGCACCGACTACGTCGATTTACTGCTCATCCACTGGCCGAATCCGGCCGCCTCGACCCGCGACGTGATGCGCGCGCTGTCGGACGTGCGAGACGACGGACTCACCCGTCACATCGGCGTGAGCAACTTCGACGTGGATCAGCTTGAATCGGCTCGAAAGGAGGCTCGTGCGCCGATTGTCACCGACCAGGTGCAGTTCCATCCGTACAATCCTCAGCGCGAACTGCTCGACTACTGCCAGCAAAACGACGTGCTGTTGACGGCCTACAGCCCGCTCGCCCACGGCGGGGCTATGCACGACGACGTGCTCACGACGCTCGGCAAGAAGTACGATAAGACCCCGGCACAGGTCGCACTTCGCTGGGTCGTCCAGCACGATGACGTCGTGACGATTCCGAAATCCACGAGCAGGGAGCATCTCGAAGAGAATCTCGCCATCTTCGATTTCGATCTGACCGACACCGAAATGGAACTGGTCGGGCGTCCGTCGCGCATCAGAACCGGCGTGTCGATGCTCCGCGGTCGGTTGGGGGTCTAAATGAGTGCAGTGGACGGCGTCCGTCGATGGCTTCCGCTCCTCCTGCGCGTTCTCGTCGCCGCTCTCCTCGTCCTGCCCGCCACGGGAAAGTTTCTGGACTACGGGGGACAGATCGAGTTCTTCGCCAGTCTCGGAATTCCCGCACCCGAGATACTGGTTCTCGTCGTCGGGACCGTCGAACTCGCGTCCGTCGTGATGCTCCTGTTGGGCATCGCCGGACGGGTTGCGGCGCTCGCACTCGTGGGCGTCATGCTCGTCGCCATCGTCACCGCCGGGGCGAATCCACTCAACCTCGCGATACTGCTCGGTTCGCTCGGGATTCTCTGGCTCGGAACTGGTCCGTACTCGCTCTGGGAACCGGAAAATCGCTTTCGAAAATCCCCAGCGTAACCGTTCTATTCGTCCCGCTGGAGTAGCTTCTCGACCACTCGATTTCCGACTCGGAAGGCGTTTTCCATCCCGAGCTCGACAATCGGTTTACCGAGGTCTTCGTCCATACTTTCCCGAATCGTCTGGCCGTCGTGCGGTCGGTCGAAGTTCACGACGCTCCGGATGCTCAGATACCGGTGCAGGCGGTCGAATCGGTCGAGCGCGGTCGCGGTTCCGTAATCTTCCATCTCCGTAGTAGCGTAGGTTCCGGCGTCGTACTGCTCGACGAGCCACTGGGCGTCCGCGGCGTACGTCTTCCCGTGCCAGAACTCGTCGCCACAGAGCGTGGCTCCGACTTCCACGGTCGGCTTTGCGCGCGCCGCTGGCTGTGAATACTCGTTCCGGAGTTTCTGCGCGGTTTCCGTGTCCCGAAGCGCTACGTCCTGTGCCCAGTCGTAGGCGTCTCCGACGAGCGTTTCGTCCAGTCGATGGACGTAATCGCGCGGTCGATACGGCAACAGTCGAAGCGTTCGGTCTGCTCCCGGGTCGTCCTCCCCACCCCATCGCTGTTTGCAGTCCCAATCGACGACTGCGTCGGCGACGAAGACCGACCCCAGCGTTCCGACTTCGGGCGCCGCTCCGGCGATGCCGACCGTCAGGAAGTACGCGTCCGAGCAGTCGATTTTCGGCGACGAGAGTACCGAGGCGACGGTGGTCGCGGCTTCGGTCTTTCCCATTCCGGTCGAGGTGATTCCGATACCGTCGTCCGTGTGGTAAACCGGCATGTTCGCACCGGCAATCTCGATTTCGTTCGAGAAGTCGTAGGCGTCGAACCACGCTTCGATTTCGCTCGGTAGGTCATCATCGGCGACGAAATCGTCCGCTGCGAAAGCCGGAAGGAGGAGGATTCGGAATGCAGTCGGAGTAGAGCGCTCAGTCATTCGGTATGTTCTGCTGCGTGGATTCCGATAGTCGTTCCGCCACGCGAAATCGCTACAGCGGAATCTCGACCAGCGTCATGTCGTCGCTCTCGACGGCCGATTGGAGGGCGTCGCCGATTTCGTCCCACGTCTCCGCCCTCGTCGCGTCGATGCCGAAACTCTCGGCGAACGCCACGAAGTCGGGATTCGTCAGGTACGTGCCGAAATGTTCGTCCCGATGTTCTTCTTGCTCTTCGGTGATGAGGCCGTACTCCGAATCGTTGAACACGACGATGGTGTAGCCACATCCCAATCGCGTCGCCGTCTCTATTTCCGCCGCGTTCATCAGGAAGCCGCCGTCTCCGGTCGCAACGACGACGTTCGAATCGAGCGCGAGGTCTGCCGAAATCCCGCCCGGAACGGCGATACCCATGCTGGCGAGACCGTTCGAGATGATGACCGTGTTCGGTTCGTAGGTCGGGAAGCTCTGTGCGATAGCCATCTTGTGACTGCCAACGTCGGAGATGAGTACGTCGTCGTCCGCCATCGCGTCGCGGAGAATCGGCAGGACGTTCCGAACCGTCATGGCGTCGTCGGCGTCGGGCATCCTCGTCGTCTGTTCGACGAGTGCCTCGCGCTCGTCGCGATACCACTCGTTCGGACACGAAACGCTGATTTCCGCGAGGAGGGCGTCGAGTCCGGCGGAGATGTCACAGACGAGTTCCACGTCGGGATTGTAATGTTCATACACCTCGGCGGGTTCGTGATCGAGATGGACGATGTTCGTATCGAGGTCGGGGTTCCATTTCTCCGGGTCGTGCTCGGCGATGTCGTAGCCGATGGTGAGGACGCAGTCCGCCCGCGAGATGGCGGCCGCCGACTCGCCGTTTTCACCCGAATCGAGCGTGAACAAGGAGTGCTCGTTCGCGTCCGACAGCGCCCCTTTTCCCATGTACGTTCCGACGACCGGAACCGCGGTTTCGGCGACGAAGTCTCGGATTCCTTCCGCGGCCCGCGTTCGAACCGCTCCGTTGCCCGCGATGACCAGGGGGTGATCCGCGTCTTCGAGCAGCGACACGGCGCGCTCGACCGACTTTCGGTCGGGGTCTGGCCGCCGGACTTGTTGCCGCGGTTCGAGGGGGACCGCGTCCGTCTCCTCCCCTGCAACGTCCTCCGGAAATTCCAGGTGGGCCGCGCCGGGTTTTTCATACTCCGCGAGTTTGAACGCCTTCCGAACCGACTCGTTGATGATTTCGGGATCGGTCAACTGCGCGTTCCACTTCGTCACCGACCGATAGATGTGGACGATGTCGAGCGCCTGATGGCTCTCTTTGTGCAGGCGTTCGAGTCCGGCCTGTCCCGTGATGGCGACGAGGGGACTCTTGTCGAGGTGAGCGTCCGCGACCCCGGTGAGAAGGTTCGTCGCACCCGGCCCGAGGGTCGAGAGGCAGACCCCCGCACGCCCCGTCACGCGCCCGTGAACGTCGGCCATGAACGCCGCACCCTGTTCGTGGCGGACGGGGATGAACTCGATGTCCGAGTCGCGAATCGAGAACAACACGTCTTCGAGTTCCTCGCCCGGCACGCCGAACACGTACTCCACACCCTCCCGTTCCAGACACTTAACCAGCAAGTCGGATGCTTTCATCACTTCGAATAGAACCACCGCAGGTTAGTTCTTGTTGGCACCCCATACGATGCCTCACACTCGATACAGTTGGTTTTGATGGGGTCGGTAGCAGGCACTTGAGCAAACCGCGCCGTCCCGCGATACGAGTTGTTTTCCCGATGCGTTGTTCGCGGCAGACTGTGGCCTGCGTCCAGCGTCAGGAAACTACTCATCACAACGAGATTCTGCCTGATAACCACTCCCGCCAAAATAACGCTGTTTTTCACCCCTGTTCAACGACGAACTTTATTGCGATAGAACCCGAGATACGGTTCGGAGAGGGGTTTCCAGTGAGCCAACAGGAATCGGAGCAGTCCGAGGTGGAGCAATCCGAGGGACAGATGCGCGCCGAGGAACCGATGGAGGATACGCAGGCCGAGGAGTTTCGGGCCGAGCGGTCGCCACAACAGCGTCGGATGGCCGAGAAGGCCCGGCGGCGCGGGGAACGAGAGGCGGAAACGCGGCGAGACGCAGAGGAATCCAAGGAGACGGTGCATCTCAAAGTGTTCCGGTACGACCCGGACGTACCGGAGAAGGAAAAACCGCGATTCGACCACTTTCACGTTCCGTACGAGCGCGGATTGACGGTGCTAGACGCACTCATCCACGCCCGTGACCACTTCGATTCGTCGTTGACGGTGCGTCACTCCTGCCGACAGGCCATCTGTGGCAGTGACGCCGTCTTCATCAACGGACGCCAGCGACTCGCCTGCAAGACGCAAGTTTCGGCGCTGGACGAACCGGTGCAGGTCGAACCACTTCCTCACCAGAACGTCATCAAAGACCTCGTCGTGGAGATGGAACACTTCTACGACCAGATGAAAGCCGTCGAACCGTTCCTCCAAACCGACTCGCTTCCCGAGGACGAGCTAGAAGAACAGCGCCAATCGCGGGAAAACCGGGAGGAAATCAAGATGGCGACGCGCTGTATCTGGTGTGGCGCGTGTGTGTCCTCCT
>CAYNQM010000030.1:0-28073 GCA_964399275.1 uncultured Haladaptatus sp. | reverse complement strand
GGTTCTGATGCCACCCTCCGCGAGCACCGGCACCGAAACGCGCGCCGTCACTCGGCGCGTGAATCGCCGATTCCACGCCGGGTCGAAGTCGTACTTTTTGGACTGAAGCCAGTTGAGCAGGGCGACGACGCCCGCTCGGGTCTTGCTTCCGAACGCCTCGGCGTAGCCCTCACGGAATCGCTCGTCCCGCCACGCACGGGCGGGGAACGCGCCCCGGACGATGCTCGCGTCCCAGAACACCGACGCTTGCACCGGAACGAGCGCATCGAATCCCACTTCTGCGAGTCGGTCGCAGATTCGAACCCCGTCCGCGAGCGAGAGGTGGCGTCGAACGAACGCGGGGGCTGTGGTCTCGGCGGGTACCTTCGTCATAATCGGCACCTCGGGGCCGACGCGCTCTCGAATCTCGTCGTGAACGACTTCGAGGAACCTCGTTCGAGCGGACAGCGAACCCCCGAACTCGTCGTTCCGACGGTTGTAGAACGGCGAGAGGAACTGCTGGACGATGCCCATGTTCGCCCCGGCGATGTGAATTCCGTCGTAGCCCGCGTCGATGGCGTACTCGGCACTCCTGCCGAAATCCGCTGCGAGTTCGTACACTTCCTCGGTACTGAGGACGTGCGCGTCGTAGGAGAGAAATCCGACGCGGTCGAGCGCCCGGAGCACGGCGGGCGGGCGCGAAACCGCGAGTTGCTGGAGATTCGGATGTTCGGCGCGAAACCCCGCGTGCCACGTCTCCATGCTCCGCAGACCGCCGTGCTCCAACTGGACGAAAATCCGGCTTCCGTGGTCGTGAACCGCGTCCGTCAGTTTGCTCAGTTCGCCGACGAACTCCGGGTCGTGAACCCGGGTCATTCCCGGCGCGGCACAGCCGCCTTCGCCCCGGACGATGGTCGCACCCTGACAAATCAGCCCAACCCCTGACTGGGCGGCGGGTTCGAGTTCCCGAATCAGAGTCTCGACCGCGTCCGAACCGTTCCCGGCGCATTCGAGTAGTGGCGCGCGGTAGAGGCGATTCGGCAGTTCGATGCCCCCGATTTCGAGGGGGGTTTCGAGTGCGGGCACTGGTTCGGAATTCGTCGCGTCCCGGCGTAAGGTTTGTGACGAGTCACGACGCGAAATTTGTTTTATTTTCGTGGCGTCGTCCCACGTGCAGATTCGAGACGCAAGGTACGCTGTCGCTGACGAGAAACGAGGCTCATCGACGACAGGCCAAACAGTCACGTGGCGGGCGAGCGCACCGCGCTCGCCTGCGGTTTCGCCCGCGACCTGTGTCTAGTAACTGCTACCAGCGCAATTCCATAGAAAGCAGGAGCGGAAGTTTGTGAACGCGTGGTTGCACCTAGCAGTTGCTCCCTGCCAGTCTCCACAAAAATAGAACCTTTCTGCAACCAACTTGACTCCAGGAGAACGGACTCGATTTCGCGATTCCCTTCGAGAACCATTTATCTATCTGCATGACCATTGACTATGTATGCGCTCCGAACGTCTCGAACAAGCCGTCAGTCGCGCTCGTCACGCCGCCATCGGTGCGGCAATCGGTGCCTTCGTGGGAGGACTGATCAGCCGAAAAACCGCGAGTACGGGCGGTGCGGTCGGTGCACTCGTCGGTGCAGTCGTCGGCGAAAAACGACTGACCGCTCGCTCCCGATTCAAGCACGTGAAAAATCGCGGACAGAAGCGAGTCGAACGCGTCCGCCAGTAGCAAAACGTGGGAGTCGCGTTCGCGACCGCAGCAGTCGATTACTCGTTTTTCTCGCCGATTCCGAGGAACGCGAGGGCCGCACCGGCGAGCGCGACGTTTTTCAGGAAGTGATTTCTCTCGTTCTGGCGTTCCTTCCCCTCGTGTTTCCAGAAGGCGTGCATCGTGGGAGTGACGCTGACGAAGAACGCGACGATGGAACTGGCCGCGAGCGCCGGGAACCGCCAAATGCCGACGCCAATTCCGCCCAGTAGCAGTAGTCCGTGCGAGGAGACGACCGACTGCTCGGGCATCGGAATCCCCTTCGATTCCGCGTAAGCGGTCTGTGCGTCGATGTTCCGGAGTCCGGAGATGGCCGTCAGCGCGATGACGCCCCCGTACAGCAATCTGGCGACTCTGAACGCAGTCGTCTTCGAAACGTCGGTTTCGGACGTGGAGTCTTCGGACATACTCGGAGGAAGGGTAGACATCGTGTTATAGGCGATGGCTACCATATTCGGTTACGCTCGCGTCCCTTCCCGACACGCACGCCACTTCGATTTCTCCCCCCTCCTCGCGCCGTCTCACTTCCACTTGATGGAACAACCGCGGGAGGGCATGAACTCCAATTCGACTTCTTCGCCCGCAAGCACGGAGTCGATGGCGTCGCGGATGTGGAACTCGGTCGGTTCGTCGTCGGGATTGAGCGCGTCGTCCAGTCGTCCGTGGTAAGCGAGCGTGAACTCTCTTCCCTCGTTTCGCAGGAGGAATGGGTCGGGCGTGCAGACCGCGCCGTAGGCGTCCGCCACTTCCTGTGTCTCGTCACGGAGGTAGGCGTCGTATTGGATACGTCCGTCTTCGACCCATTCTTGCATCACGTCGAACGAATCCTCGGGGTACTCCTCGGCGTCGTTCGGATTGACGCCCACGACTGCAACGTCGTCGTGCTCTTCGGCGATGTCGTTCAGCAGGTCGAATTTGGCCTGCGCGTAGGGACAGTGATTACAGGTAAAGACGAGCAGAACGGCATCGTACTCCGCGAAATCACCGAGCGAGTACGTCTCCTCGTCGGTACCGCGTAGTTCGAAGTTCGGTACTGGGTCGCCCCGCTCGATTTTCTCTTCGGATTCTTCCATTCGAAGCGATTGGTCGTGGTCCCTAAAAATACGTTTTCCCCGACTCGGGAGGGAGGGTCGCTACTCGATTTCGATTTCGATGACCTCGTCGTCGAACTTGTCTCGTCCGGGCTCGTTCGCCAGCTCTTCCAGCACCAGTTCGAGGTTGCGCTTGTTCGCTTTCCACACTGCGTCCACGATGCCGCCGACTAACGGAAGCGCCCCGCCGACCACGTCGATGCTCACGTTCGCAATCATTCGCAGGAGCGTCGTAAACGAGACGCCCAAGCGGGCCGCTTCGAGGACGATGTACAGGGAAAGCCCCGCACTGATCACGTCACCGGCCACCGGGAGTGCGCCGAGGATGGGGTCGAGCCCGACGCGGAACTCCGTCCCCGGTATCCGAAGGAAGTCGTCGAAGATGCGAGCGACCGTTCTCATTCGCTCGATTGCCGCCATATCGACCGACTCCGGCAGTTCGCCGTCGAAATCGAACTCCTCCCGTAGGTCGTGGCTGTCGTTCATGGCTGCAACTGGGTTTGAGATACAATAAATCCGGTGGCGGTCTGTCGGAGAGGTACTAACTGCTGGAAGTTGTTCGAAGCGACCGACGCCGAACGATTCGAAGTCGTCGTCGGCCACCCCTGCCGGGTACGGATTTTCTCACGAAACGACACGCGAACTTATGCCGAACGGCGTAAAACGTACTGTCATGTCTTGGCATCTCACTCCCGATGCTCCCTCCTACGAAGACGCGCGAACCGAATTTTCGTGGGAGATCCCGGAGGGGTACAACATCGCTCGTGACTTTCTCCGGAAACACGACGATGCGGAGTCCGCCACCGCGTTGGAACAGTGCCGTCCCGACGGCCGACTCGAAACCTACACCTTCCACGAGTTGGACGTACTCTCGAACCAACTCGCCAACGGATTGTCCGCCATCGGCGTCGAGCGCGGCGACCGAGTCGCAGTCGTCGTTCCACAGAAATCGGCGAATCCGCTGACGCATCTCGCCTGCTGGAAACTCGGTGCGATTTCACTCCCGCTGTCGGTGCTGTTCGGCGAGGACGCTCTCAGTTACCGACTGAACGACAGCGGTGCCACAGTTGCTGTCGTGGATTCGAGCGTCCGCGACACAATCGATGCAGTTCGCGGTTCGTGTCCCGAACTCCAGCACGTCGTCGAAGTCGATGGAAGTGATTCGAGCGACGGCGGCGATTTGGATGGCAGCCACGACTTCGACGCGTTTCTCGCCGATCGGTCTCGCTCGTTCGACATCGTCGAAACGACCCGCGACACGCCCGCCATCATCATCTACACGAGCGGTTCGACCGGCCCACCGAAGGGCGTCCTGCACACTCACGACGTTTGGCTCGGCCACTGCCCGGCGTTTTACATGTACTTCGAGCGGGACGTTCAGGACTCGGTGTACTGGACGCCCGCGGATTGGGCGTGGATTGGCGCGCTGGGCGACGTGGTGTTCCCGGCGTGGCACTACGGGCAGTGCGTCGTCGGCTTTCCAATGGGTGGCTTCGACGCCGAGACCGCCTACGAACTGCTGGAGCGATTCGACGTAACCGACGCGTTTCTCCCGCCGACCGCGATTCGAATGATGATGAGCGTCGAGGAACCCGCCGAAACGTACGACTTGTCGCTCGACGCCATCTGTTCCGGCGGCGAACCCCTCACGCCGGAGATAATCGACTGGGCGGACGAGGAACTCGCTGGCGTTTCCGTCAACGAGTTGTACGGTCAGACCGAAGCGAACCTTCTGGTCTCCAACTGTACCGACTGGTTCCCGGTTCGCGCCGGAAGCATGGGGAAACCCGTCCCCGGCCACGAGGTTGCGATTATCGACCCCGAGACAGGGGCGGAGAAAGCGGTCGGCGAGGTTGGGATGATTGCGGTCGAGCGCGACGACGACCCGGTCGTCTTCGAGGAGTACTGGAACCAGCCCGAAAAAACCGCTGCCGTCACCGTCGGCGACTGGCATCTCACGGGCGACCTCGGCTATCGGGACGACGACGGCTACTTCTGGTTCAAATCGCGGGACGACGACGTTATCATCACGAGCGGCTACCGCGTCGGTCCGGGTGAAGTCGAGAGCGCGATTCTGGAACATCCCGCCGTCACGCAGGTCGGCGTCGTCGGCGTCCCGGACGACACTCGCGGCGAAATCGTCAAAGCGTTCGTCCAACCGACTTCGAATCGCGACGGAAGCGACTCCCTCCGGAAGGAAATCAAAAATCTCGTGCGCGACCGACTGGCCAAATACGAGTACCCCCGCGTAGTCGAGTTCGTTGACGAACTTCCACAGACGACGACCGGCAAGATTCAGCGCCGAAAGCTCCGCGAGCGCGACGATCAGTAACCGCCGCAGTTCCGACCTATCTGAGCTCTTCGGGTGGCCCGCCAGCCAACTCGTTTCGGTCGTGTTCCGCTTCGAAATCGAGTTCCGGCCCCATCGGGACGATTCCCGTCGGATTGATGTCGGTGTGGCTCCGGTAGTAGTGCTCTTTGATGTGGTCCATTCGAACCGTCTCGCGAACGCCCGGTAGCTGATACAACTCCCGTAGGTAGTTCCACAGGTTCGGGTAGTCCGAGATTCGTCGCAGATTGCATTTGAAATGCGTCGCGTACACCGCGTCGAAGCGCACGAGCGTCGTGAACATGGCGAAGTCGGCTTCCGTCAACACTGGCCCGACGAGGTAGCGCTGGTCGGCGAGCACGTCCTCCCAGTGGTCGAGCGCGTCGAATAACTCGGTGACGGCCTCCTCGTAAGCCGTCTGCGTTCCGGCGAATCCCGCTCGGTAGACGCCGTTGTTGATTGGCTCGTAAATCGCGTCGATAGTTTCGTCCACCTCGTCGCGGTACTCCTCGGGATAGAACGACACGTCTCGCTTCGCAACGCCGCCGAATTCGGTATCCAGCATCCGCATGATTTCTCCCGACTCGTTGTTGACGACCGTTCCGCGCTCTTTATCCCATAGCACTGGCACCGTCACGCGACCCGTAAATTCCGGGTCTGCCTCGGTGTACACGTCTCGCAAGTAGTCTTTCCCGTTGACCGTGTCGGCGGTGCATCCCAACCTACCGGGTGAGAACTCCCAGCCGTCGTCCTGCCGGTAGGGGTCAGTCACTGACACCGAAATTGCGTCTTCGAGTCCTTTCAGCGTCCTCATGACGAGCGTCCGGTGTGCCCACGGACAGGCGTACGAGACGTAGAGATGGTACCGTCCCGACGCCGCCGGGAACTCGGCGTCCTCGTCGGCGGATACCCACTCCCGGAACGACGTGGTTTGTCGCTCGAACTCGCCGTCCTCGTTCGTCGTCTCGTAGGCGTCCGTCTGCCACTCTCCATCGACGAGCATGTTCATGTTCGGCTGTACGACCGTCTTCGCCTTAGCCACGCCGTTTCCCCACAATTCTTCCGGGTTCGCTCGACGTGTGACCGTCGAAATAGCCGTCCATCCACGCGCCTTTCTGGACACCTTTCTATATATCTCTCTAGATAGCTTTCCAGAAATCTACACTCGCACCCCTATCTGCACCGGATTTAGAGCAGGTAGAACGCCGCGATGCCGACGCTCCCACCCGCGACGATGAGCGTCACCGCCTGCACGCCACGGACGAATAGCAGAAAGGTGACGACTGCGAGTACGGCCGTCAGGTGGTCTATGATGGCCTCGCGTGCCAGTGAAACTGTCGCGCCCAAGATCGCACCTACGACTGCGGCGTTGATACCGACGAGTGCAGTCCTGACCTGCGGGTTGTCTCGCACTCTCGCCACGTAGGGGAACATCGCCACGATGAACGCGAACGACGGAGCAAACGCTGCAAACGCGGCGACGAACGCACCGAGGACTGCCATCGGAACTCCCTGCGGAAGCAGGAGTTCGTAGCCGACGAACGCCGTCGTCATCACCACAGGACCGGGCGTCAGTTGGCCGAGCGCGATGCCGTCCACGAACGTCGCGGTGTTCATCCACCCGAACTCGTTCACCACGTACTTCTCGATGAAGGGGATGAGCACTAATCCGCCGCCGTAGATGAACGACCCCGTGTAGAGCATGAACAGAACGAGTTTGACCCACGTGTTCGCCCACAGCGCTCCGGCGATGCTGGCGACAGTGGCGTATCCGCCAACCCGTTTGCCCCGCGAAACGGCGAGTTCCGCGATTTCGTCGCGGGCGACGTAGAGCGCGGAGAGCAGGACGCCGACTCCCGCCGCGAGCGTTACGCGGTCGAGGTTCGACCGCACCCACGTCCATCGGTAGACGAGGAGGGCGACCATCCCGGCGACGGCGAACTCCACCACCGGATTCGGATTCAGCAGGACTGTTGCAACGAGCGCGGCGACGAGCAAGAAGAGCAGTTTCGCGTCCACGTTCCACGAATCGCTCCCGATTTCGAACGAAACGTCGGTCTCCGCCGCGCCGAGCGCGCTCTGCGCCATCGAGTAGGCAGAGCCGACGATGAGACCGATGACGACCGGATTGATTGCGTAGAGGAGACCGTCCTGAATCGCGGGTAGTTCCCCGTAGGCAAAATACAGGTAGGAGAGCGCGACGATGATGGCGAAGGCAGGGAGCATGAAACACGACCCGGCGACTACCGCGCCGGGGGTTCCGCCGCGAACCCAACCCATAAAAATCCCGAGTTGCGTCGAGGCCGGACCGGGAAGCATGTTGCAGATAGCGAGACCCTCCATGAACGTCGATTCGTCAGTCCATTCCCGACTGTTCTCGCCGACGAGTTCGTCCTCCATCATGGCGATGTGAACCAGCGGCCCACCGAATCCAACGAACCCTATTTTCAGGAAAAATCGTGCGATTTCGCGGAGGTTTTTGGGAGACGGGTGACCCTTGTAACGAGACGTAGGGCTGTGGTTCTCAGAACTCCCGGTTTCGTCACCCATTGATCCTGACTGCTTCGTTTTCGGTTATAAACTTTCGCGCTGCTCGTCTCTGTTAGTGTCGGTTGGTAACCGGCATCGCGTCGAGATTCGACCATGATCTCTGTCGCACGAGTTCGACCAGCCGCAGTTTTGCAACGAAACGCCGGTTTACGAGCGATTATCATCCCGGGTTGCATTCTCGACGACGAACACTACTCTCGATGTCACGACAAACGCATTCGATCGTCGATTCGCTCGTCCGCAGATTCTACAGCTATCGCGGTCTCACTTCCGGCGGATTCGTCTACCCGATTCTCACGGTTCACGCGCTCGCACAGGGACTCGACCTCGCGGGCGTCGGTCTCGCCGGAGGGATGTTCTTCGCGGGAACGCTCCTCGGCGAGATTCCGACGGGCTATCTCGGCGACCGGATCGGTCGCCGGAACAGTCTCTTCGTCGGTTCTGTCCTCATCTCGGTGACGCACTTCGGCTTCGCCTTTGCCGATACCCTCGTGGGATTCGTCTTCTTCTGGGGCTTCTGGGGCGTCGCAGCGACCTTTCGCTCGGGGAGCACCGACGCGTGGCTCTACGACACGCTCGCCGACCACGACGCGACCGATTCGTACACTCGCGTTCGCGGGCGCGGCACCGGTGTCTTCTACGCTTCCGCCGCCCTCTCGGCCCTCGTCGGCGGCGTCCTCTACGAGCGGTGGTCTGCCCTGCCGTTTCTGCTCGCTGGCGTGCTGACTGCTATCGGTGCGTTGATGGTTCTCACGCTTCCGGAACCCGCGGTTTCCCGTTCCGACAAGGGATTTTCCCTCGCCGAAGCGCGCGTCGCCCTCTGGTCGGTCATTTCGAACCGGACGGTTCGCTCGTTCGTCCTCCTCTCGGGCATCGTCCTCGCAGTTCCGGAAACCGTTGACGTGTTCGTGCAACCGGTCGCGCTCTCCATCGGATTTCGACCGTCCACCCTCGGCCCGCTGTATGCAGGTCTCATGCTCACCGCGGCGGTCGGCTCCTCCGCCGCCGCCTCGATCGGTCGCCGACTCGGCGTGGCCCGGTGGTTCGTTGTCGGGCCGACGGCGCTCGCCGCCGCTCTCCTCGTTGCCAGTTCGGTGCACGCCGTCGCACTCCCCGTGTTCTTTTTCTCTCGTGGCGCGAACACGGTGACGGACACGCTCGGGAGCACGTTCGTCAACGACCGCGTGGCTTCCCATGGTCGAGCGACGACTCTCAGCGGCGTCTCGATGATTCACGCGCTCATCTTCCTCCTCGCGCGGGCCGTCGGCGGCGCGGTGGCGAGCGTCAGCTCGCCGCTCGTCACCTTGGCCGGGTTCGGCTGTTTGGCCGTCGGGGCCGTCTCGGTCATCCGCGCCACGGGCGATCCGTTTACGACCTCGACCGTGCGCTCCGAATGGGCCGATTGAAGCGGTCGCCTGGATGTTACGCGCTTGAACTCCCCGAATCGTCCTCCGGACGTGGGAGTGCGACGAACGACAGTCTCTCGATGCTGAATGGGTCGTACACCGACTGGTGGCAAGGGCAATAAATCTCGTTCGCGGAGTTGAACTTCGCACTACCGGGGTCGCCTTTGAAGAGGGGCACACAACAGAAGTGAGTACATTTGTCCATGATGGCGATGAACCCCTCCTCCGTGCTCGCGCTCAGCCACTCGTTCCCGTTCGCCATCTCGGCAATTCTCGTGCTTCGGATGAGCTGTACCGGAACCGTCCCGCTCGCTGGTACGTCCTGCGACCGCCACGTCGCGGTGGCGGGTTTGCCGAGTCCGGACTTTCCGATACCGTTGCCCCACGATTCGTAATCCTCGAAATCGCTGACGTTGACAACGGCACCGGCCTCGACTTCCTCCGACTGCCACTGGTACTGCGACGACGACGTGTATCGAAAGTAGTTATCCTGGTCGGCGTTCGGCGCGATGCCGGGATACGTCTGCACGCCGCAGTACTGGAACCACTCGGAAGAGTAGGTGATTCCGCCGATCCGTTGTTCGGCGATGGTGACCGTCCGTCCCTCCTGCTCTTCCTGTTTCACTTCGGGCCAGACCCCCTTTACGTCCCCGTTGTCGTCGATTTCGATCGGTATCTGTGGCATCGCCCGCGGTGCCGGGCCAGCGATGTTCTCGACGCCGTAGTATTGGACGATACCGCCCCCCGCACCCGACGGCGCTGTCGCCGTGTTCATCATCGCCGCGGTTGCGGTTCCGATACCTGCGAGTGCCGCGCTTCCGACGACCCCTTTGACGAAGCGGCGGCGTGACGTGTCTTCCGGATATTTGTCCGCCTCTGACATCGTAATATTCACCTTGCGTGAATCAGGAACGGTTCGCGAACGTCGCGTTCGCACCGATTTCCTATCCACGCAACTGACTGCGCTAGGGTTTCACCGTGCTTTGTTATTGTCCACCCACTTCGCCGATGGTACTGCTTACCTCGGGTGAGTTCCAGGTAACGTCTCGTTTCTTGACTATTCTGACTGCACTTTCGTCTAGCATTTCTAGATAATGAATTATTATTCGTTATGTTCTTCTGTCTCGAAGGTGGTCAAAATATCGTGGTGACGGTTCTGTCACGTAATTTCTTCTTTCATCGCCCAATAGAGATATATGCGAGATACGCGGATTCTAAAGTAGAGTATGACTCGCAGTCCATCGGTTCGAATATCGACAGGTGTGTCTGGACTGGACGAGATACTACACGGTGGCCTGATTCCAGGACGAAGTTATCTCGTTCGGGGTGACCCGGGAACAGGGAAGACGATTCTCGGGATGAACTACCTCACTGTCGGTATCGAGGAAGGCGAGACGGTCATGTTCGTCAATTTGGAAGAGTCGGAGAGCGAAATTCGGTCGAACGCGACGACGCTCGACATCGGCCTCTCAGACGTTCACTTTCTCGATTTGAGCCCCGATTCGGACGTGTTCGTAGACGACCAATCCTACGATATCTTTTCGCCGAGCGAAGTTGAGCAAGAACCGCTTACGCAGTCGATAACGGAGCACGTCGAGGCACTCAACCCCGACCGAGTATTCATCGACCCCTTGACGAAGCTTCGACATCTGACTTCCGATGAGTACCACTTCCGCAAGCAGGTCATCGCGTTCATGCGGTACCTGAAAGAGCAGGGTGCGACGGTACTGCTCACGTCGGAGAGTACGCCGTCGTCGCCCGACCACGACCTGCAGTACATGACGGACGGTACCATCCAACTCGAACGGGCCGAGATGGGTCGCGTTATCAGCGTCCCGAAGTTCCGAGGCTCGTCGATTCGGGAGGGCAAACACTCGATGCGAATCGACGATGGCGGTCTCTCGGTGTATCCGGAACTGAAGCCGAACGGCAACGACCGGGAGTACGTCGCCGAACCGATTCCGTCGGGCGTCGCCGAAATCGACGACCTGCTTCACGGCGGCATCGAGCGCGGCACCGTGACGGTGTTGAGCGGGCCAACCGGCGTCGGAAAAACGACCGCCGGGACGCAGTTCGTGAAGGAAGCGGCGGGTAGGGGCGAACGCTCGGTCATGTACATGTTCGAGGAAAGTCGAGAAACGTTCATGCGACGGAACGAATCCATCGACATCCCCGTCGAGGAGATGATAGAAGAGGGGTCGCTCATGGTCGAAGAGGTGGAACCGCTCGACCACTCCGCCATGGAGTTCGCCCGCGAGGTACGACGGGAGGTCGAGGAGAACGACACGGACATCGTCATGATTGACGGCTTACAGGGATACAAGCTGTCGGTGCGAGGTAAAAACGACGAGATGCTCGTCCGGAAACTCCACACGCTTTCCCGGTATCTCAAGGACATGGGCGTCTCCGTCATTCTCGTGGACGAAATCCAATCCGTCACCGGGGACTTTCAGGCGACCGAGGCGGGCATCAGTTACCTTGCGGACAACATCATCTTCTTGCGGCATCTCGAAATGGCGGGCGAGATGCGCAAGGCCATCGGCGTGCTGAAAAAGCGAACGAGCGATTTCGAGCGCACGCTCCGAGAGTTCCGCATCACCGAGCACGGAATCGAAGTCGGGGAACCACTCACCGGCCTTCGCGGTGTCTTGTCTGGCGCACCCGAGTGGGCCGAAGCCACGTCATCGCAGGAGGATGTATGAAAAATCGCTCGTCGTCGTTCTCAGTAAGAACGAGCAGAATCTCGAACTCCTCGCCAATCTCGTGACTGAGGAAGGCTGTGAGGCTCACCTCTCGACGACCACCGAGCAGTTCGATACGGTGCTTCGGTCCGACGACGACATCGAAATCGCTGTCCTCGACACAGAGGGGTTCTCCGCGGACCTCTGGAAGCGGTGCGAATTTCTCCACGAAGAGGACATTCCCACCATCGTACTCACCTCATCGACGCCTGCGCACGTCCGCCGCGAGGCGATTAGCCGAGGCGTCCGGTCGATTCTCGAAAAACCGGTCGATACCGCAGCCCTCCGAGCGACGATTCGGGGCATGCTCCACCAACCCTGAACTGGTTCGGTTGTGGACGGTTCGACTGTCCCAAACGTTTCTGGCTTTCTTATATATTCTGTATAATTACATAGAATGGGTACTAGTCTGTGTTCTGTCTGTCTCAACAATCGAACAATATCTCCCGAGCGATGATTCAACGGACACATTCACCCTCGACCGAATCTATAGCGACTATCGTCAGCATCGCCCTCGTCTGTCTCGTTCTCCTTTCCGCCGTCGCCCCCGTCACTGCCCGAGTTCCGGCGGAGGTCGGGACAACGACGAAATTGGACACCGTAAGCCGCATTACCGGGCCCGACGGAACGCCGCTTTCGAACGATTCCCTCTGGTCGTTCGAGGCCAGCAAACACCGCCGCGCGACGACCGACGAAAACGGTTCGTTCACGCTCTCCAGCGACGGAACGGTCGGATTCTACCAGCGGACGAGTCGCCACTACTGGCAACGCGACGGCGTCGCTGATCTACATTCTATCAAACACGTTCGCGGAATGATAGGTGACTTGACAGTTCCTGTGGGACACGTCCTCGACGTGCGCGTTCTCGACGCAGACGGCGACCCGGTCACCGGCACGTCGGTTAGACTCAGCGATCACGCCGTCGATTCCAACGTCTCGGTTGGCATTCGCGGCGAAACGGACTCGAACGGGTTCTACCGCGCCGACGACGCACCCGTCACCGATCTCGAAGTCGCCGGCAACGTCTCGGTCGTGGTTCGCCCGCCCGCGACGGACTCCGAGGACGAGATGCAGACGAGTTCGCCGAAGACGAGCACTGAGACGACGCGGGCGACATCCGCGGTTCCGACTTCGATGCCGCCCGAGACGCAGGACGTTCGGAGCGACGGCCAACCCGGATTCGGCGTCGCCGTTGTTGTCGTCGCACTGGTGCTTTTCGTCCGCGAGAGGCAACGCATTTAACGCTCTCCCCGAATTTTTCGGGCAATGCGAATCGAGAACAGTTTCATTCCCGTCCGCGGCGTGGGCGAGAAGACGGAGCAGAAACTGTGGCAACAGGGGTGTACTCACTGGGACGAGTTCGACCCGTCGTTGGTCGGGAGCGCGACGGGCGACAGAATCGAGTCGTTCATCGCCACGGCGAGCGAACAGTTAGACGACGGTAACTCGCGGTTTTTCGCGTCCGAATTTCCGAGTAGTGAAAGCTGGCGACTGTACGAGAACTTCCGGCCCAACACCTGTTTTTTCGACATCGAGACGACCGGCCTCAGTCATCACTCCAGCGTCACGACGACCGTCAGCCTCCACCGCGACGGCGACACCAAGACGTTCGTCCGGGGCGACGACCTCACGGCGGACGCCCTCCGGCGCGAATTTTCCGACTCCGACCTCCTCGTCTCGTTCAACGGAAAGCGGTTCGACCAACCGTTCCTCGAACACGAATTCGACCTGTCGATGGAGACGCCGCACCTCGATTTGATGTACACGTGCAAGCGCCTCGGACTCACGGGCGGCCTGAGCGCGGTCGAATCCGACCTCGGCATCAGTCGCGGCGGTATGGACATCAGCGGTCAGGACGCGGTTCGACTCTGGTACCAGTACGAATCGGGCGACGAGGACGCGCTGGATACGCTGGTGCGGTACAACCAATACGACACGCAGAATTTGGAGACGATTTTGGAGACGGTCACGGAGAGACTTCACGACGACGTGTTCGCCTGTTATCTGTCCTGACCGAAAATCTACGAATTTTAGTTAGAACTTCGCCACAGCACGAACCGGCGCTCCATCAGCGTCCTTCACCGACAGCGGAAATGCCGACAGAGTGAACCGCCGAGGCAGGCCATCGAGATTGGTTAGATTCTCCACGATGAGGCGGTCGGAACCGAGGAGCGCGTGGTGGGAAGGTACGCCCTCAGGTTCGTCGGGGTTGGCGTTTTCGCTCGGCGTGGGGTCTACGTTCAGGGCGTCGATGGCGACGTGGTAGTCGTGGTCGGCGCACCACGCCGCGGTTTCGGCGGACAGATACGGGTGGTCGAAGTAGGCGTCCGTGCCCCAGTGGGTGTCCCACCCGGTGTGAAAGACGAGGAGAGTGTCGTCAGTCGATTCCGGCAGGTCGGCGAGTTCGATTGGCTCGCGGGCCGACTTGTCACAACAGTCTATCAGCAGGGCGTCGAATTCGAAGGTCTCGATGGGGAACTCGTCCAACGTTCGTCCGTCCGGTTCGGTGTGGGCCGGGGCGTCCACGTGCGTTCCGCTGTGGGTTCCGAGTTCGAGACGGGTGACGCGAAAGCCGTCCGCGTCGTGTGTCGCGTGGGGCGTGCGTTCGACCGGCGGGTCGCCGGGGTACACCGTCGTCGTTGTGTCAAGTTCGTGTGAGCAGTCCCGATGCATTCTCAGGTGGTCGAAAGCGTTGCCGGAATAAAATCTCGTGGGTGGATGCGATTTATGAACCATGGTACGATTACCACTTTCACTCTGTTTTTCGATTTCAAAACTCCGATAGAAATATACCATCTCGCTTGGGAAGTATAGTATCTCCCCGCATGAGTGATACTCAACTGGAAAAAATATCGACAGGAACAAACGGACTTGACGAAATTCTACGTGGTGGCTTTGTAGCAAAACGGAGTTATCTTCTTCGAGGGGATCCGGGGACGGGGAAGACGATTCTCGGGATGAACTACCTCACTGCTGGAACTGAACGGGACGAAACCGTGCTGTTCGTCAACTTAGAGGAGTCCGAAAGCGACATTCGGGACAACGCATTGACGCTCGGCATTGACCTTTCGGACGTTCACTTTCTCGATTTGAGCCCCGATTCGGACGTGTTCGTAGACGACCAATCCTACGATATCTTCACGCCTAGCGAAGTGGAACAGGAACCACTGACTGAAGCGATTACGGAGCGCGTCGAATCGCTTGACCCCGACCGGGTATTCATCGATCCGATCACTCGTCTTCGGCATCTGACCTCCGACGAGTACCACTTCCGCAAGCAGGTCATCGCGTTCATGCACTACCTGAAAGAGCAGGGTGCGACGGTTCTCTTTACTTCTCAGCACAGCGACGAGTCATCCGACGACGACTTGCAGTACATGACCGACGGCACTATCGAACTCAAACACTCCTCCCACGGACGCACCATCTGCGTGCCGAAATTCCGCGGTTCGTCGGTCAACGGAGGTACGCACGCGATGCGCATCAGCGACGGCGGTCTCTCCGTCTTCCCGACGCTCGCCCCGACCGAGCGCGACGCCGAGTTCGAAATCGAGTCCGTCTCTTCGGGCGTTCCCGAAGTGGACGAACTGCTTCACGGCGGTCTCGAACGCGGCACCATCTCCATTCTCAGCGGGCCGACTGGCGTCGGGAAGACGACCATTGGCACGCAGTTCATGAAGGAGGCGGCGGGCAGGGGCGAACGCTCGGTCATGTACATGTTCGAGGAAACGCTGGAGACGTTCCGCCAACGGAGTCGGAGCATCAACATTCCCGTCCGTCAGATGCAAGAACAGGGGTCGCTCGAAGTCGAGGAAATGAAACCGCTCGACTGCTCCGCGACCGAGTTCGCCTACCGAGTTCGCAAGGAAGTCGAGGAAAACGACACGGACATCGTCATGATAGATGGTATCGACGGCTACAAACTCTCGCTCCGGGTCGACGACGAGCGCGTGCTTGTTCGGAAACTCCACTCGCTCTCTCGCTATCTGAAAAACCGTGGAGTCACCGTCGTTCTCGTGGACGAAATCGACACCATCACCGGGGACTTTCAGGCGACCGAGGCGGGCATCAGCTATCTCGCGGACAACATCATCTTCTTGCGACATCTCGAAATGGCGGGCGAGATGCGCAAGGCCATCGGCGTGCTGAAAAAGCGAACCAGCGATTTCGAGCGCACCCTTCGAGCGTTCGAAATCACGGAACACGGGCTCAAGGTGGGTGAACCACTGACCGAACTCAACAGCGTCCTCTCGGGGTCGCCGGAGCGGGCGCGACCATCGGAGTCCTCCAATGAGTGAGGCGGCACTCATCCTCGCGCTCGGTAAGCGAGAGCGAAATCTCGAACTGCTCGCTGGCCTCCTCGAACGCGGCGGCTACACCGTCGAGATAGCGACGAGCATGGAGGAGTTTGACGAGCACCTGGAAGACCTCTTCAAGGTGGCACTTGCCGTCCTTGACGTGGACGGATTTACCGAGGACATCTGGAAACGGTGCGAACAACTCAACGAGCGCGACATTCCGATGCTCGTTCTCGCCGCCCAGATTCCACCCGCCATGCGCCAGAAGGCCGTCAGCCGAGGTGCACAGACCATTCTCGAAAAGCCGGTGGACAAGGCGGACTTACAGGCGACAATCCGCGGGCTGATGGAATACATTCGGATGGACG
The DNA here is from genome assembly GCA_964399275.1 of uncultured Haladaptatus sp. Taxonomy (GTDB): domain Archaea; phylum Halobacteriota; class Halobacteria; order Halobacteriales; family Haladaptataceae; genus Haladaptatus. Next base: position 11,546 of record CAYNQM010000030.1, on the reverse strand, counting down.
CGTAGTTGGCAGTTCGCGGAACGCGGCGACTCTTTTCTGGTGGTCAGTTACTGCGGGAGGAGTGAGTCGATGACGAGCGGGTCGTGCCGACCGTTGGGGGGAGGGCCGAAGTGGGGTGGGAGCGGCGGAGGGCCGAAGCGACTGGGGGAATGAGCTGAATCGGCGAGGGGGCCCGAAACGGATGGGGAACCAACGGTAGTGACGGCCGAACCGAACGTGGGAGGGTCGCTATCTCGTCATCGAATACTGATTCGTAGGATAGCTAATTCAAGATTACCACAAAACTATCTATAGTATTTGTACTATCTATAGTATCAAAACTACTCATACTATATTGCCTATTCCGGCCTTCAATCAACGTCAGGATGCAGTCAGAGCTTGTGTCGGAACGCGCGAAGTACGTCGCTTCCCGTGTCGGTCAGCGTTACTTGCTTTTGCCGACCCACCTTCGACACGTCGATGTAGCTATCTTCCACTAACGGGTCAACGATGTTCGCGTTCAACAGCGCGAACTTCGCCTTGTCGTTCGCCGGGTCGCTGTCCGCGATGAACGACAAGTCCGCCTCTTCGGCGTATTCGATGATGTCCTTCTTCTTCGGCGTGTACACCGCCGTATCGGCGTCGTCCAAGTACCTCATCACTGCCACTTGATCGCGCGTCGGCGATTCGATAGGATAGGTCGGAAGCACCTCCTCGCCCACGTAGCCGTAACTTTGGCGTTCGTCGCGGTCTTGATGGGTGTATCCTTCCGGTTGGACGTAGTACGCCGTGGCGTCCGTGGCCATGCAGGCGATTGCCGCACCGACGGCGGAGAGCTTCGACCCGCTCGAAACGTTCACGCGCACGATATCGTCCTCGTGTTTGGAAACGAGCGTCGTGACGACGCCGAGCACGTCGTAGATATCGAGCAGGTCGATGGTTCGCGTCCGCACGTCGATGCCGTCAGATTTGAGCACCGACTTCAATTCGTCGTGATATTCTGGGCGTTCGCTCGGTGGCCCGTCGTGTTCGAGGAGGTAGAGCACGTCTACCCCGTGCTCTCGAACCGGCTCGACAATCCGGTCGTACTCGTATCCCAGCGGCGCGATGTGAACCTCGTCGATGGATTGCATCTGTCGGTCGTTCGCATGCAGTTCGTAAAAGATAGTAGATTTTCCGCTCTGTCGAAATGAGGCTGAGCCTCTGCGCCGAAGCCGACGTTACAGCCGAACCCAGATGCTCGTCTTCCGGCGTGATGACTGCCGGGAGTCGAGAGTTGAACGCGTCTGCCGCCGCGTCGAGCAAGACGAGAACGCGGTACCGTCGCTTGCCACGTCCAAAGAGGGTTCGGGTCGCACGTGCTGTCACGGCGTCGGGAACGTCTCCCGTGACGAGGAGGTTGCTTCCCTCGCGCTTGAGTTTGCGGAGGTATCCCGCGAGCTCGTGTGAGGAATTTTGAAATTCTGGCGACCAGTCGGACATTTTATATCAAAATACTGAACAGCGGGAAAATAAATGTTACGTCGCGTTTTTCCTTCCTTCTCTACGTGTCATATACTTGTCTTCTACTCGTTTCCGAGCAGGAGTGCGAACGAAACGACCGACACCAGCAACAGCGCCAGCGCGAGATAGCCGCGCCATACGCTCGTCGGCAGCGATATCGGCCCGACGAACGAGAGGGCGGCAACCGCCAGTCCGACGCCGATCCCACCGACGAGCAGGACTCCGGTCGCGTGGGCGATTTCACCGCGGCGGGTTTCGGCTCCTCGCCCGATTTGGAGGTTTATCTCCGCGGCGTGGTCGCCCACGTCCCGGACGACGAGAGCGGCGGCGACGCCACAGAAGACGACAACCGGAGTTGCACCGAGTTCTGCCGCCGCCAGCGCGCCGAGGAACAGAGCCGCTCCGCCGAACGCGAACCCGCTCGCCGAATCGAGCGCGACCCACGGGCGAACGAACAACACCACGGCGATTTGGACGAGTACGAGTCCGATGAGCACGCTCCCGATGGCTCCAATGAGCGTCGATGCCGGGCCGAACTGCTCGACCAACTGTCCCGGTTCGGCGGACGCGACTGCCGACCCGAACCACGGCACGAGTGACGACGCGACGCCGAGCACTGCCGCAACCGCGACGACGACGATGCCACCAGTTGCGAAAGCCAGCGTCTGTGGCGGTTCGCCGCCCATCCATTCGAGTGCGGCGTGTTGGATTCCCCTCGCCAGCAGCACCGTCAGTTCGAATAGGAAGAGCAGTGCTATTGGGACGTGGAGCACGCCGGAGCGCAGTACCGTCCGAATCACGTCGCCGAACAGCGACAGCGACGTGAGAAGCGAGTCGAAGAACGGCGGCCCCCACGCCGAAAACGCCACGATGACCTGCATTCCGAGAAACGTCCAGTATGCCACTGGAACCGTTTCGAGCCGGAATCCGAACGGTTCGAGCACCTGCCGACGCAGAACTTTCTCCTCCGGAAGCCACTTGTCCAGTATCGGGACGACGAAGTGGAGCAGTTCGACGACCACCAGACAGCCGATTTGTAGCCCGATGAGTCGAGCGAGGTCGCTCGACGCGACGACGCTGACGACGATGGAACCACTCAACCATCCGAGGGTTCGAAAGACGCCCGCGTAGATGCCACCAGCGAGGACGAGTCCGACGAACAGCACCGCGATAGACCGCCGGAACATGAGGTAGAGTGGATAGCCGAGCGTCGAGGAGAGCGGACTCGTCGCGTTGACTGCGACCGCAGTTACGCCGAGGCTGAGCAGGAGCACGAACAACGGCGGCGACCCGAACTGCGTACACGCCGAGAGTGCGACTGCACCCGCGACGATCCCGAAACTGCCGGCGGCCCGACGTTCGTTCGCATCCGACTGGAGGCCATTCGCACCGAGCGCGATACAGACCGCACCGATGAGCCCTGCGGCGACTCCGGGGAGATTCCCAGTCGTCCATCCGAGTCCGAGCGCTGTGCAGGCGGCGACGAGCGTGGCGAGTCGCCCGCCGAAACGTGTCGCGCCGTGGTCGGTGCTCACGTCGACCACCTCACTTGGTGCTTCGAAATTGCCGCGTCAAGTGGCTCGTCGGGCGACCAGTCCACGACGCGGAGACCACTCCGACGCACCTCGTTCAGCCGTTTCGTTCGGGCGAGTTCGGCCACGGTTCCGCCCGGCGTTTCGGTTCCCGACACGTTCGGACAGACGACTGTCACGGCGTGTCCGTAGGCGTCGAGATGTTTCGCAACGTCCACGGCTTCCTCGTCGGACAGGGGCGAGAGGAACACCACCTGCGTCTCCGAATCGAGACGCTTCCGCAGTTCTTGCAGTCGAACCCGCGCTCGTCTCTGCTTGCGCTTCGTCTCGAACAGGCCACTGCTCGAAGACACCCCGTCTGGAACTCGAATTTCCGACAGCGCAGACCAGATGCGTGCGGCTTGCTCTTTCCCGCCACTCGGTGCGAGATAGCGATTCTCCCTGCCGTACAGCGCGACGCCGACGCGGTCGTTCCGTCGGACGAGCGCGGTTGAAATCCGCTTTGCCGCGTACTCCGAGAGATCGACGGCGTCCGGTTCGCCGGGTTGGCGCGCGATACACGCCGTGGAGCGCGCGTCGAGGAGGAGCAGTACCGACGCGGAGCGACTTTCGCGGAAGTTCACCGTCGTTAACTCGCGGGTTCGCGCGAATCGTTTCCAGTCGATTCGACTCATCGGGTCGGCCGGTCGGTACTCCCGCGTCGAGTGGAATTCGATTCCCTCGCCGCTGGCGTCGGTCGTAATCTGTCCCGGCGAGGCGGTCGTCTGACTCGCCAGCGGAACGTCCTCGACGACCGTATCGCAGGTTATCGTGGCTTCGAGGCTTTGCTTCTCGCGCAGTTCCGCGGTGCCACTCATGGACTGTGCGACCAGCGTCGTCGGTTTGAACTTGTGGACGCCGCGACGTGCCCGGACGGTGTACGAAATCGCCACGCTTTCGCCGGGTGCCAGGCTCGTGCATCGGCGCGGCGAGCCATCGACTACGGCCAGTTTCTCCGGCACGCCGTCCACGATTCGGAGGTCGGGAATCGCGGCGCCGCCCTCGTTTTCTACCGTCAGCGTGACCGAAACGTCCTCGCTGGGTCGCGGCGAGCGTTGGCTCACGTGGCGGTCGAGTTCGACCGTGAGATTCGGCGAACTCGTTCCGTATCGGTACGCCGCGTAGGCGAAGCCGACGACCGCCGAGAGGAAGATTGTCGTGTTTCCGGTGACGACGCCCGCCGCGCCAGCGAACAGTGCGACCGTCAATCCAGCGTCGAACTGGGGGCCGCTACTCATCGGTTTCCTCCCGTTCGAGCTTCTAACTCGGCGATAGCGTGTTCTGCACGTCGGTCGAACGTCTCGCCGCGCGCCCAGTCCACGACTCTGTTCCGTAGCGGAACATCGGCGTTTGGCGCGCCGAGGAAGGCCGCGGCGCGCGGGTCGTTCGTCCACGAGCCGTCCTTGAGCGACCGCTTGGCGTCCGCTTCGTCGTATCCCTCTTCACGGAGCAACTGGAACGCGGCCTCTCGAACGTGGCGACGCGTCCTCCGCCGCCGAAGGCGACGGTCTCGGGGCGACAGTTGCAGATTGCCCATCAGTTCGAGTCCGTCGTCTACGTCCGAACCGCTGATGCGATGCTCGTCGAAATACGCCGTTTCCGGGTCGCGGGCGGGACGCCACACCGGTTCGCTCTCCTCGGTAACGTCACCCCTGACCGACCAGAGGCCCAGCAGTCCCGCCGCTCCTGCGAGGAGCGTGATCGTGGTCGGATCCGCGAACCAACTGACCAGCGGTTTGACGGTGCGCTCCGGAACTGCCCACGGGACAAAGATGACGACGAACGCCAGTGCCAGCGACGCGACGCCGACGCTAAATAGGAATTGCTCCCGACCCATCGACTCGAACAGTAGATGTCGGATACGCGTCGTCGCTCGTCCCAACTGGCGCATCATCGGTCGTCACCGTCCCGGAACTGCTCGATTCGGTCGAGTGCGGTGCGGGCGACCCGCGTCCGTTCCGACGACGGCGGGAAACTTCCGTACCGAACTTCCTGAAACACGTCAGTCAACTGCCGCACTGCGTCGGTCGGAAATCCGCGTTCGATTGCGGCACGAGCCAACTCCTCCGGAGTCGCAGTCCGCCGATTTCTGACTCGCAGGCGCTCGGTCATCGACTCCCACGCTTCTTCGACGCTGGGCGGACTGGGATCTTCGGGTTCCGGCGCTGTCGGCTCGGATGTCGATTCCGTCGTCTCCGCCGACTGTCCCCGCCCGAATCCTGAAAAACTCGGTCGAGAGAGCGCGCTGGGTGCTGAAAACAGTCCTCCGGCGACGTCTCCGATGGCGAGTAGCGTGCCGCCGAATCCGCGACCGATGGCGGACGCCGTCCGACCGACTGCCGACCCGAATCCGGCGACGGCAACCGACAGTCCGCGTCCGAACTCGGTTATGAGATTCGCCGTATCGTCGGCGAACCGGGGGATTGACGCCGAAAACCCGACGACGAGTCCCATCGTCCGCGCGGGGATGCTTGCGATGAGGTCGTCCAGCGGAACCCCGCGAACTTTGAGTGGGATTCGTCCGTTTCCGCCGACCTCGACCGTTCCGGTTCGGAATCCCGCCCCGACGAGAATTACCCCGACGACGGCGACGCCGGTGAGGATTTCGGCGACGAGACTGAGTCCTCCGTCGAGATCACCGTCTTCGGCGCTGGAGTTCCCTCCTGTCGATTCCGACGAGTCGTCGGCGTTACCGCTATCGCCCGATGCCTTTTCGGGCGACGACGCTTCTGTCGAGGATTGTGAATCGCTCGCGGTAGACTGCTCGTCGGCGGGTGATTCGGCGGTGGCGGGAGGGTCGCTAGCGGAGTTCGGTACGCTCGGTTCGCCTCCGCGACTGCTGTCCCCCGGCCCGGCGGGATACGTTCCGAAACCGGTGGCGGGGAACAGGGATGCCGCGAAGATAACTGCGAGGACACAGAGAGCAGTGAGGGCGGCGCGACGGCGATTACGTTCCACAGGTGTGGGGGTTCTTCCTCATCACGGAAATAATTTCCTTCCTAACCAGTCACTTCGTGGAACCAACATTCATGTATGCAGAACGCGACGAATCGAACACGACATGTCACGCGAACCCGCCCTGACGCGGCGAATCTTCACCACCCTCGCGCTCGTTCTGATCGCAGACCTGCTGTTGGTCGCTTGCGGCGCGTTCCTCCTCCGCCCGTGGCTTTCGCCCCTCGTCCGAAACGCGCCCGCTGGCCTCGGCTGGCTGGTGCTCGTCCTCCCCGCAACCGGCCTGCTAGCGTGGGCGCAACTGCGATACGCCCGCAACGAGGCGCTGGCCGAAGTCGATGCCAACGTCGTCACTGCTGACGAGTACCCCGACCTCTCGGCCCGCGTTCGCCGACTTGCAACCGGCGCGGACGTTCCTATTCCGACCATCGCCGTCGCCGATACGTCGGTGCCAAACGCGTTCACGGTCGGCGGCCCACGAAGCGCGACCCTCGTCGTCTCGACGGGACTGCTCTCCGCACTCGACGGGGACGAACTCGACGCCGTCCTCGCGCACGAGATTGCACACGTCAAGAACCGCGACGCGATGGTGATGACTCTCGCCACATTCGTTCCGGCGCTCGCGGGAGATTACTCCCTCCTCGCCGACCTCGGACTGAGTCGATCTACTCGCCACGCGGTTTGGGCCGTCGCGCTCGCAGTGCTCTACGCTCCGAGTTCCACCGTCATCGACGCGCCGCTGTTCAGCCTCCGGTACACCGTCCTCTTCGGCTTGCTTGTCGCCTGCGTCGTCCTCTTCGGCGGGGCCGCGCTCGGTATCGTGGCGACCCCCGTCGTCTCGCTCGCCGGTCGCCTCTCGCACGACCGGGAGTTCACCGCCGATCGCGCCGGGGCGCTTCTGGCCGGAAGTCCCGCATCGATGGCTTCGGCACTTCGAACCCTCTCCGGGAATGCGCCGAAGTCCCCGGAGACGGACGCGCGGGTGGTTGGCGGCGTCCAACAGCTCTGTTTCCTGCCCGGCGGGTTCGGGGCAGAAACGAACGAGTTCGAATCGCTCCCGATTTCCGTCCGTACGCATCCATCGACGGATGACCGAATCGATAGATTGCGGGCCCTCGAATCCGACCACTGAGTCGTTGTTTTTAGAAAGTGCGTGTAGCAAACGGAACTAGCCGGTTAACCGCTCGAGGACGGCGAAAATCGAACTCATGCGTGATATTCTCAATTTCGATTGGCGGACATTCCTCCCCGAGATTGAAATCCCGACGCTGGTGTTCGTCGTCGACCAAATGCCAAATGCTGAAACTGTGTTCTTCGACGACGCTGGCCATATGCTGTTCTGGGAAAAGTCGGAGTAATTCGACGAGACAGTTCGAGAGTTCAGTAACTGAAGATCAAGCCTCTAGTCGCTATCTGATTCCTATTGTGCTGCTTGTGCGACGAAATCCTTGATAATCCGACTTTCAGCCCGGTGGCGCAACCGACTCGCCGCGGATTTGTGGATCTCAAGAATATCCCCCAACTCTGCAAGTGTACAATCCCGAGGGTTCTCATAGAATCCCCGCTCGACTGCCTCGATAATGAACTCCCATTGGCGATCCGTGAGCATCTCACTTGCAGTGTGGGATTGGACGAGCGAAACGATTTCATACGGAATACCAGACGCTGCTAATTCGTCGGTATATTTCGATAGCTGTTCGTGTGAGGCCTCTAGCTTGACGGAGAACCATCCGTCCCGGAGAATCGTCGGATATATTGAGATGTTCTCCGACCGTCGGAGTGAATCATACGACTTTGTTACTGTCGTCTGGAACTGGAGCAACACCATCCGCTCATCAGCGTGGTAGACGTCAATTGCATCTACTTCGGGTGTGTTCTCGAATCGGCGAATGAGTGTCTTTCCCTTCGACGTCAGTACTTCGAGAATGACGAATGCACCTTCGTCTCGTAGCTGGGTGGCCTTCAGTTTGAACTCGGCATCTGGAAACTCGCTCGAAATCGTCGCCAACCAACCGTCTACCGCTGTTCCATCGAGCTTCACCTGGATTTGAGGCATCTCAGCAAAGAGTCGGCGCTTGATATACTTAAAGGCAGAAACCTGTTCCTACACAACCTCACGCTTCTCTCCCACCTACTACAGATGTGGCTGCAATGAATTCGCAAACCAAGACCCGAACCGACACCGACGAGGAACAGTACCCATGACAGACTCACCACCAACTTCTCAAGCAGAAGAAAATAAGCAGCTTGTCCGCCGAATTCCCGAAGAGGTCTTTGCGGAGGGCAACCTCGATCTGCTCGACGAACTATATGCCGAAGATGCTGTCGAACGCAATGCGATGGGAACTCATCAAGGTCGACCGGCGATTCGAGAGTCCTATAACAGTTTTCTCACCGCATTCCCCGATGTCTTACAGACTGTCGAGAACATCGTTGCGGAAGGTGATCTAGTTGCAGTGCGTATCACGAGTCGCGGGACGCACACAGGTGAGCTTGGAGGGCTTGAGCCAACTGGGAAGGAGATCGAAGTTCAACAGATGTTTTTTGCCCGTATCGAGAACGGGATGATCGCCGAACGATGGTTCTTGCCCGATAACCTCAGTTTATTGCAGCAACTCGGTGCTATCGATTTCCCACCCTCGTAAAAACACGACTCGCAAATCGAACCGTCGCTCATCAAGCGAAATACCGACGAAGTAGTGATTCTCCTCGGAGATAAGGGGTACGACGACCAGAAGACTCGGACGCTAGGCCCACGAGCAGGATGTTCGTCCGCTCGTTAAGCACCGAGAGTTTTCGCAGCTCCACAAGGCATGGAACGTTCGACTAGATGCCGAGCTCTACAGTCAGCGCAGTCAAAACGAGACGGTACACTCTCGGCTCAAACTATAGAAAAAGATCTCTCCTCTGTGAGCGATTCTGTGCTCTCTCGTCTCTCACGTTTCGCCGACTGCCTCGCAACATGTTTTGGACAGTTCCGAGAACCTGTTCTGAAAGTCGCTGTAAGAAATGTCGAACTGGCTCTCTAACTTCGGTCAGTAGAGGCGTTCTAACGATCAGTCCTGTTCATCTCCACTGGGAAGACGACGGACTGCTTTCTTCCATCTGTCTTTGGCTGCCTGCCCTGGATCCGCAAACGGATCGTACGTGATATCTTCAACCATACCGAGATGCGTTCCACCGGATTTGCCGGTCTTCTCCCACCATAATCCAACTGCCATTATGCTCACCAGCAACGCAAATAAGACAGCGAGCAGACCACTAGCAAAACTATCGAGTGGGAGTGCCACAAAGAGCAGAGCCAACAGAAGCGCAGCTAGTTGTGACGCGTAGAGAAGGCGACTGAGCAAGTCACCCGATATCTCGAAATCTCGCCCCATCTTTCTATCAGATAATCAGTCCACTAACGTATAATCTTTTCACACGCTGCTCGTGTAACTCACATCAACTTTGATCTCGGGTGATTCGATTAATCTGCAGCGTAACTGAGCAGCTGATTCGCTGCGTCAGTAGCGAAAAGAACGCAGTCAGTCTACCAGACGCTTTCAAATCTGGATGTCGAGTACCTCGTTCCGAAGCGGAGGTTCAGCCCCGAACGAACGGCCATCGAGACGATGGAAGCAGATGGACAAGAGGTCGCCGTTGAATCGGCGTCGAGATGGACTACGCGCTTGTTCTGACACCTGGAGAGTGTGTCGAGTTGGTCTTTTCTGCGCTGGTTCCGTGGCTAGTTCCAAGACGGATTTCGGCCTACCGCTCGTGAGTAGAAACGCTGCCACTCAGCGATTTTTTCGAGCTGATATTCTCACACTCTTCTATTTCTGCTCAGAAACTCGCCAGATATTCTTCCCGAGCCTGAAGAATGGGGCAAATATGTGTGAAACAAGCGATGAAGCACTCCATCCTCCGAGGTTGTGGCAACTTCCCTCTGGGTGCAGAAGTTGAGACTGCTGTTTTCAATGCATAGCGGTCGGTTACATCCGTGCTAGTGAATACTTCGGTTCTAATGTACAATCTCAATTGATTAGTCTGAGGAAATATTAAGGTCGCTTATGCAGTATTTGTAACCATGAGCACGTCGACCCTCCCACGGACCCTCATTCTCGGCGACCATCCTCGGACGAGCGTCCGAGCGTTGGTTGCTGGACTCGTGATCGCTGGACTGGCGGTAACCCTGCGATTCGTCTCTCCAACGATATTGCTTGATCCAGAACTCTCACTCCTCGCTGCAGTTGTCGGGTTCTTCCTCGCGGTCGCTGTCGGCCGATACGAAGGTGGTGTGCTTGTTGGAATTTTCGCAGCCGCCCTCCTGTATTTGCCCTTAACGCTGCATCGACTGCCATCCTCGAACCAGTCTCCCTAGACCTCGCAATTCGCGCCGTACGAAGTTCTGCATGGTATACTCTCGGAGTGGCCGTGTTGGTTGTCGGACCACTCGGCTACGCTCTCGGCGGGAGCTCACCGTCCGGTAGCGAAACAGTGCGTTCACACCTTCGCATTGATCGAAATCAGTACGGGCTACTGCTCATCTGGAGTTTCCTCGCACTAGGGATTGTTGTCCTTTGGACGGTACTCCCGGTGTCCGTAATGTCCTCATCGGTCGCTTTCTCACCGGTGCCTGCCGCTGTTGGACTTGTGGTGGCTGCAATACTCGGCTATCGTGCTCGAGGAGCACCTGCGGCGGTCATTGCGGGTGGTATCGGCGCTAGTGCAGGTCTCCGATTGTTCACTATGGGTTTTGTTGCGAATGAAGCAGGATCAGGAGCTAGTTCATCGTTTATTGCCGTTGGCACGGTCATGTTCATTGGGTTCATCGTCGGGATTCCGCTCGGCTTGATCGGGTATAGTATCGGACGAACGCTCGCTAACTAACTCGATATGTATATATGCTGAAATTAATAGGTACGGTCTTGAGCCCATGGTATCCACCTTCCTGTTCATGGGGTCGACGAGATCATCCCGTCGCGACGTTTTTCGATCAATTGCGACAACCTCGCATTTTCACTGGCCAGCCTACGACTCAACCCCTTTGTATAATCGTGGCTCGCTTGACGCGCTTGAAGAAGATATTCGGACTATCGCAACAGTCTGGTTCTCACACAAGACACACGATTCTGTCGATGATTTTATCGGTGAAATCCCACTACAATACGTCAATTTTAGCGCACATGATCGATACAGTGATCCAACAAAATTCGAAATGGGTCTGGTATTCCGCGTGTTTTTGCTAAAGGAGGTCTATGGATGGGAGCATGAGACGGCACTCCTCAAGTACCTCGCACAACGACCTTCAATTCGATAGCAACTCGGGTTGGGGGATCTCCCCGATCAGTCGACGCTGTGGCGAACGTGGCACTACCGCTTCCGACCAATTTGAGAGACACGATCACCGAAAGCGCACAAACAATTCTCAGACAAGCGAATCGAAGAAGCGTCGAAACTCCACGTACGCCACCCCAATCCTCCAGCGATCATGTCGTAGATAACGAGAACGACTTCGGTAGACAAACGCTACTCGATAGTGCTGACAAACTCACA
>CAYNQM010000029.1:25628-28623 GCA_964399275.1 uncultured Haladaptatus sp. | reverse complement strand
GTCGGTGGCGAACTCGCGCTTGAACTCGTTCACGTCGCCCGCGTCGGCACGCTCCTGCGTGATGATGCCCGAGGAGTCACACATCGTGATGCGCTCGCGGTCCGCACCGAGTGAGACGTAGAACCGGGCGGTTGCGATGGCGCTCGCACCCGCACCCGAGAACACGATGTCGAGTTCGGAGATATCCTTGCCCGATATCTCGCAGGCGTTGAGCAGCGCGGCCCCGCTGATGATGGCGGTGCCGTGCTGGTCGTCGTGGAAGACGGGGATGTCCATCTCCTCGCGGAGTCGCTCCTCGATTTCGAAGCACTCCGGCGCTTTGATGTCCTCCAGATTGATGCCGCCGAAGGTGGGTTCCATCGCGCTGACGGTCTGAATGATGTCGTTGGGGTCGGCTTGGTCGAGTTCGATGTCGAACACGTCGATGTCGGCGAATCGCTTGAACAGAACGCCTTTGCCCTCCATGACGGGCTTGCTGGCCTGCGCGCCGATGTCCCCGAGGCCGAGGACGGCGCTCCCGTTCGACACGACGCCGACGAGATTCCCTTTCGCGGTGTAACTGTAGGCTTTTCCGGCGTCGTCGGCGATTTCCTCGCACGGAGCGGCGACGCCCGGCGAATACGCGAGACTCAGGTCGCGCTGTGTGTTCGTCGGTTTCGTCGTCGAAATCTCGATTTTTCCCGGCGGGTCGCTTCGGTGGTAATCGAGTGAGTCCTCTTCGAGTCCCATGCTCGATACGTTCCTGCCCTCCTGTAAAAAGCTATCCGAAACCGTCGAATTTGAGTTCGACAGATGTCGAAATTAGCGTTCTAAGATTGCTGGTCGCGGAAGGGTTCCCTCGTATTCGACCGCCGCCACCGCCTCCGTCGGCCAGTTTCCAGTGTCCGTGAGGAGTTCCATGCCGTCCTCGGTGACGAGAACTGTATCTTCGCTCTTCGCACCCTGCACGGTTGGATTCCACGCGAAGGCCATCGGAAGCCGGATTTCGGCGTCCGTCGTAGGCGTGGCAATCCACTCCCGTCCGGCGTAGCCTGCCGCCCCGCCCTGATGGTGGTTTTTCCACTCGCCGTCGTGACCGACCTGTTGGTAGGCCGACCGAATCGCGTCGAACACCTCGCCGCCGGTTCCGCCGTCCCTGCCGATTTGCTGTGTCGCTGTCAACGCGGTGGTTTCGACCCTCGCCGCGGCGCGGTGCCGCGATTCGAGCCACTCCGGTGGGTCGAAGGCCACGGTTCGGGTCAGACTGGCGTGGAGTCCCGCACGCTCCGCCGTCACCGAAACGAGCGCGTACTCGCCCAACTTCGCGTCGGTCGGTGTGTAGTGACGGTACTGCTGTGCGCGCTCGCTCCCGCCGACGAGCGCCACCGGCGTCTCGATACCCCGCGCATCGAGCGCACCCCGAACGGCCGAGGCGACTTCGCGCTCGGTGTCGTCCGGTTCCAGTTCCTGGCAAATCGCCTCGACTGCGGCGGCGGCCTCCCGCCCGAGAGCTCGGTAGGCGTCGATGTCGTCCGGGGTCAGCGGTTGGCGCAGTGGAGATGCGTCCACCGATTCGAAGCCGGGAACGTCGAAGTCGGCCCCGGCTGGCGTCGTCGCGTGCTCTGCGACGGCGTCTGCGAGGGACGTTTCGTACCACTCGTACTCGACCACGGACACGTCGTCGGGTAGCTCCTCGTCGCGCAAGCGCGGTGCTTCGATGGTGTCGGTGACGACGCGACGCTCGTCTCCGTCGTAGCCGATTGCGGCGACTCCGATGTCTCCCTCGCGGTCTACCACGTTGCTCCCATCCGTGAGCCACGCGAAACTGTTCGGGCGTGCGAACCAGACCGACCGGAGGTCGCGCGTGTCGAGGAGGGCATCGAGCCTATCCAGTTTCGTCATACTCGTCCCTCACTCCCGATTCCCTTGAAAGGCGTGTTTCGGTCAAACCCTGCCAAAAATCATCCTCAGAAGAAATTCACTTTCCACAAAATTTATGTTCAAACTACAGTAACGAGAGACCGTCCGCCACGTGCCGCCTACTGGTGGTCTCGCAGTACCGACCGGTTTCCGCTGTCCTTTGCCCTCTCTTCCCACCTCGTTCGAATCCCACGCTCCGGGAAAGTCGGACAGACCTACGTACGACGCCTCCTAACTCCCGGAAAAGGGGATTACCGTGACACGAAACGACAGTGAGGTGCGTAACTGATGGGGTCTCGATTCAGACGTTTTGCCGCCTTCACCACGGGGCTGACGTTCGCTCTCATCTTGCTCGGCGTCTACACCGCCGCGTCGGGTGCGGGGCTATCGTGCGGTGCCGACTGGCCGTTCTGTAACGGCGGTTTCTTCTGGAAGACGATTCCGGGATTCATCGAGTGGTTCCACCGCCTCGTCGCGATGGTGACCGGCTTTTTCATCCTCGGAACGACCTACGGCGCGTGGAAGTACTACGACAGCACTCGCATCCGAGTTGCCGCGACCCTCGCGCTGGTCGTTCTGCCCGTGCAGATTCTGCTCGGCGGTGCGACCGTCCTCATCTATGGGCCCGTCTCGCAGGTCGCTCACCACGCCGCCGCACTAATAATCTTCGCGGCGCTGATGGCGACGACGCTCTGGGCCTACGAGGAACCCGACGAAGCCACGGCGTCCACGAGCGAATCAACCGCTGGCTATCCGTCTGACGACTAATAGCTTCCCGCGAAACTTTTAGCGAATTCGTGCGAGAAACCGATAGTAGCTTTCTATACGATGATTGACCATGTAGTATCGGGGGAGAACTACAATGCACAGACGGACCTTTCTCAGGGGGAGTAGCGGAGCTATCGCTGGCCTGACGCTCGCAAGCAACGCGAGTGCACAGGGCGTCGTTAGAATCGGCTCCGACATCCCGTATCGGCCGTTCGAGTACGAGACCGTGGAGGGCGAACTCGTCGGTTTCGACGTGGACATCGCCGAGGCCGACTTCTCCGGCCAGCTCGACTACGAGTTCGAGTTCGTGCCCAACGCCTTCGACACG
>CAYNQM010000029.1:0-25618 GCA_964399275.1 uncultured Haladaptatus sp. | reverse complement strand
ACGTGGACATCGCCGAGGCGATTTTCCAAGGGCAGTTGAATCGACAGTACGAGTTCGTCCAGACGAGTTTCGACACCATCATCCCGAGCCTCAACAACGGGAACTTCCGCGTCATCATGAGCGCGATGACAATCACGGAAGAGCGCGCACAGCAGGTCGATTTCTCCGACCCGTACTTCACGGCGTACCAGACCGTCCTCATACTGCGAAACAGCGGTATCAACAACTTGCAGGATTTGCGAGGCAAGACGGTCGCAGTACAGAAGGGGACGACCGGCGAGGCCGCTGCCCAGCAGTTGAAACAACGGTTCAACGGTCAACTGACCATCGACAGCTACGACCAGATTCCCGACGCCTTCGCCGCGCTCGGCAACAATCAGGCCGCCGCGGTCATCAACGACAACACGGTCAACGCCGAGTTCGCGCAGCAGAACGACCAGGTAACTCTGTTGCAGGGAGAGGGTGTCGCGGAGCGACAGGGCCGTGAAGACGCGCCGCCGTACCTCACGCTCTCCGTCGAGGAGTACGGTATCGCGTTCCGAAAGAACGACGACCAGTTCCGCCAGCAGGTCAACGACGCGCTGGCGACGATTCAGGAGAACGGCACCTACGACGAAATCTACTCGGAATACTTCCAAGCGGCAGGGGGAACGACCACTGACGGAGGCACGAACAGTGGCTAATCGCCACAGGAGGACGTGATGGCTGAGACGCACACCGAAGAGACAAGAATCGAACAGCCGACGGGGAGCGGAGAAGGGTTCCTAACCGACCGGCGCGTCAGGTGGATCGGCATCGCCGCGGCAGGTCTCTTCACGGCTGGAATAGTCTTTTTCTTGCTTCTCATTCTGACGCAGTTCGTCGATTACGACCTGCTGGTGACCATCATCCCGCAGTTCGTCGATGCCCTTTTGCTCGTCTTGGAAATAATCCTCATCTCCGGCGTACTTTCGCTCACCTTCGGCGTGCTCGTCGGATTGGGCCGCGTCTCTAAGACGAGTTTCACCCAGTCCATCGCCACCCTGTACGTGGAGTTCTTCCGCGGAACACCGCTTCTATTCCAGTTGTTCGTCGTCTATATCGGGATTCCCGCGCTCTGGACGGGGAGCACGTTCCCGATATCCAACTGGAGCTACGCCGCCGCTATCATCGGCCTGACGCTGAACCACACGGCCTACATCGGCGAGGCGGTGAAAGGCGGCATCAACTCCGTCGCTGAGGGGCAAACGGAGGCGGCGCGGTCGCTCGGGATGTCGTACATCGACTCGATGCGGTTCGTCATCCTACCCCAAGCGTGGCGGAACGCGCTGGCGGCAATCGGCAACGACCTCGTCATCCTCGTTAAGGACACGTCGCTGTTGACCGTGCTGGCGATTCCCGAACTAATCAGCGTCTTCCGGAGCGTCAACAGCGCGACGTTCGACGCGTGGACGCCCATCGTGGTCGTCTCCGTGGCGTACCTCGTCATCACCGTTCCGCTCGGGAAACTCGTGCGGACGATGGAAGAACGCTCGATGTGGGGGACAGAACGATGAGCGCAGTTCCGGAAGTGGAGTTCGACCAGGTTGACAAGTACTTCGGCGAGACGCATGTGCTGAAAGACGTGAGCCTCGCCGTTGACGACGGTGAGGTGGTCGTCGTCGTCGGGCCGAGCGGAAGCGGCAAATCGACCTTGCTCCGATGCACGAACCGACTCGAAGAGATTCAGGGCGGCGAAATCAGAATCGAGGGGCAAGCAATCACCGACCCCGACGTGGACGTGAATCAGCTTCGCCAGCACATCGGGATGGTGTTCCAGAGTTTCAACCTCTTCCCGCACAAGACGGCGATGGAGAACGTTGCGCTCGGGCCGAAAGTCGTCAAGGGGTTCGCGGACGACGACGCGGAGAAGTGGGCCACCGCCATGTTAGACCGCGTCGGTCTCTCCGACCAAGCCGACCAGTATCCGAACCAACTTTCGGGCGGCCAGCAACAGCGCGTCGCCATCGCGCGCGCGCTGGCGATGGATCCGAGCGTCATGCTGTTCGACGAGGTGACCAGCGCGCTCGACCCGGAACTGGTCGGCGAGGTGCTCGAAGTGATGCGGAACTTGGCCGAGGAGGGGATGACGATGCTCGTCGTCACGCACGAGATGGGGTTCGCCCGCGAAGTCGGCGACCGCGTCGTGTTGATGTCGGAGGGCAAAATAGTGGAGTCGGGGCCGCCGCGGGACTTTTTCGCCAATCCGGAAACCGACCGTGCGAGACAATTCCTCGCACGAGTTCACTGAGCTGTAATTTTTTCATTTCGAGAGATTAGTTATCACACGTCGAAACCCATTTATTCGCTTGTTTGAGAGACATGGTATGGCTCTCGACCAAATTAGCGCAGGCTGGCTGTCCGTCGTCCCGGCCCTGCTGGCGATTAGCCTCGCGTGGTATTCACGCGATGCGATCATCGGCTTGTTCGTCGGCATCGCCAGCGCCGGAGCGGTTTATGGAGCGTTGAAACCCGCATCTGCGGGCGTTCCGAAGGACATGATTGGTAGCGCCGCCGGAAATATTCTCGGCGCGATATTCGGATTGAAACACGTCCCGACCCTCATCGCAACTGCCCCCCTCTTTTCGGACTCTTGGTACGTCGAAAACGTCCTGCTCGCCATCTTCGCCATCGGCGGGATGATAGGATTGATGATTCGCTCGGGCGCGATTCAGGGCGTTCTCGAAGCACTGACTGCCCGCGCCGATTCGCCCGCAGACGCCGAAAAGGCGGCGTTTCTGTCGGGAATCATCATCCACATCGACGATTACTTCAACTGCCTCGTGGTCGGCTCGATGATGCGTCCGCTGACGGACAAGTACAACGTCTCGCGGGCGAAACTCGCCTACTACGTGGACAGCGCCGGGAGTCCGGCGGCCCGACTCGCGTTCTACTCGACGTGGGGCGTCGCGCTTATCGGCTTCATCGGAAGCGGTCTCGAATCGGCGCACTCCCAGAACATCCTTCCGGCGTCGATGAGCGGCTACGTCGTCCAGAACGGCGGCCAAGCACAGGCCGCGACCGACCAAATCTGGCCGCTGTTCTTCAACAGTCTCGCGTTCGGCTTCTACTCGTGGACCGCGCTCATCATCGCCGCACTGGTCGCGTGGCAGGTGTTCCCCAACATCTTCGGCATGCGACGCGAGGAGGAGCGCGCACGCAACGGCGGTGGTGTCCTCGGCGACGACCACGACCCCATGATTTCCCGCGAGATGGACGAGTACGAGGTGGCCGACAGCGCGACGCCCGACTGGCGCAACTTCGCCATTCCCATCCTGACGATGGTTCTCGTCGGTCTCGGCGCGATGTTCTGGCGCGGCAGTCCGGTCGTCTCCGCCCCGCAGATGAACACCCTGTTCTCGGTCGGTGGCTATTCCCTCATCCTTCCGGGGGCCGGAAAGTGGTCGTTCAACATCGGCGGCATCCAACTCGGTCTCGCCTCGTTCTCGGCGCTGGTCGTCGCGTTCGTCCTCTATCGCGCGAAAGGTGACATACCCTCCAACAAGGACGCTACCGAGGCGATGACGCGCGGATTCAAAGGCATCCTGCTCGCGGCGGTCATCCTGATGTTTGCCAGTTCCATCCAGAACGCCGTGACCGTGCTCGGCATCTCGGACTTCGTCACGGACTGGTTCTCCGGCGTCCCGGCGTTTCTCGTGCCCGTGTCGCTGTTCCTCGTCACCAGCATGGTCAGCTTCTCCGACGGCAGTTCGTGGGCGACCTACGGCATCATGTTCCCCATCGCCATCCCGGTGGCGTTCTCGACGGGCGCGAATCTCCCCCTCGTGATGGGTGCCGTGTTCAGCGGCGGCATCTTCGGCGACCACAGTTCGCCCATCAGCGACACGACGGTGCTGGCGTCCTCGACCAGTGGCAGTGACCACCTCGTCCACGTCAGAACCCAGATTCCCTACGCGGTTATCTGTGCGACCGTCGCGGGCACGCTGTTCCTCGTCCTCGGTTTCGTCCTCCCCGAAAGCTTCCGCATCTTCCCGTACTGACGCGAGTTTTCGAAATTGTCGCGGTTGGTTTTCGTGAAATTGTGAGACGGTCGCCCGTTCCCAGCCAAAATCGCAGGCGGGGCGAGGCAGATGCCTCTCCCTGCCAAGTGACTGCTCGGCCTACCGTCGGCTGTCGGCTGATCAGATTTTCGCCCGAAGTCGAAAGTCGCGGTTCCGAGAAAACGAACGTCCGGTTTCTGAAAAAACGGCCAACTGGCTTTAGCTTGGGCGGACAGGCCGGGGTCTGCCCGCCCCGCGGTCTTTCGCAGGGAACGGGCGAGCATCGGGAGGAAGGCGAGGACGCGCAGCGTCCGACCGGAGTTCCGGCGCTCGGGCGTGGTCGGCGCTTAGGAGTCGTAGTCGTCCTCATTCTACTACAATCCCTACCCGCACGGTCGAGGAATTCCTCAAATCCGTCGGTTTCCGTTCGCAATTCTTGTCTATCGTCCACAATTTGATGCTTGCGGGTTGTCAACGATATGGCAATGTCAGGCACCGCGTTTCTCGAAAACGAGCACGTAACGCTCCATCCCGCCGACGAAGACGACATCCCGTTCCTCCGCTCGACGCGGAACGACCCTCGCGTCCGGGCGACGCAACACGCCCACCTGCCCGCTGACGACGACTGGGCGAGGCGGCGACTCGGCGGGACGATAGGGACGAACGGCGACTCCTTCGGTTTCCTCGTCCGCGCCGAGGGGTCACGCGTCGGGTTCGTCCGCCTCGTCCGCGAGCATCCGTGGACGAACCTCACGCGGGACGGCGAACTCGGCTACTGGATTGCGCCGGAGGCGTGGGGGAACGGCTACGCTACCGCCGCTGGCGAGTGCATGGTCGAGTACGCATTCACCGAACTCGGTCTCCACCGGGTGACTGCTTCGACGTTCGAGACGAACGACGCCTCACAGCGAGTGATAGAAAAAATCGGGTTCGTGCAGGAAGGCGTCGCCCGAAAATCTGCCTACGTCGATGGGGAATGGTGTGACGTGCTCCGGTTCGGCCTGCTCGAAGAGGAGTGGCAGTGATTAGCTCATGAAGTCGCCGAAACTCGACTGATTGTCGTCCGCTTCCTCGCTTTCGTCGGCGTCGTCGTCCGACGCTTCAGTGTCCGACTCGTCAGTATCCGGGTCGTCCGCGTTTTCCTCTCCTCCGGATTCGTCTCTCCCGTCCGCGTCGTCCGACGTCGAGGCGAAACTGCCCTCGAACGCGCCGCCCGAGTGCTCGACCGTCGCTTTCTCCTTTCGCTCCTCGGCGTCTTCGACGATTTGCTGGACTTTGTTCGTGCTTTTCCCGCTTCCCGTCACGAACGCGACGTGCTTTTCCTCCAAGTCGTAGCGCGCCGTCATCGCTACGGTCAATTCCCGATTCTTGCAGTGGTGGGTCATCTCAGCGAGGAACGGGATGATTTCCCGGCGGGCCGTGCTCATGCTGACCCCGCTCTGCTCGGCGATTTTCCGCGCGATGTAGTCGCGAGTGTTTCGCGTGCCACGGGACTGTCCGAGTTTCCGCCAGTAACTCGGGGGCCCGTAGCGCGTCCACCCGCTCTTTTTGCCCCGGCGCGAGGCGGCGACTCCGGCGGTCGCGTTGTCGGTCGCGTAGCGCCAGAATTTGTAATTCTGCGTGGCTCGCACGCGACCCAACCACCGGTCGGCGTTCGCCATGAATCCGTAGGCGTCCGCGAGTTCTTCGCCTTCGTAATCCTTCGGGACGTTGTCCTCTATCCAGTTGAGCAGGTTGTCCGGCGTTTCGTCCACGTCGTAAGACGCCTTCAGCGCACCCTCCGCGTCCTCGTTTTTGATGAGGTCGTCCAGAAAGTCGAAGATGCCGTTCGACGTGTCGCGCGTACTCGTTATCACGTCGTCCGCGGTGAGATGGCTGTTCGAGGTGGCGACCGCTTGCAGGTCGTTCACCGCCGACCGGAGGTCGCCGCTGTCGTTGTCCGCGATGGTTTCCAACGCTTCGGATTCGTACTCGATGTTCTCCTGTCGGCAGATGTCGCGGAGGACGGGCGTGATGCTCCGGGACGACACGTCGCGGAACTCGATGGTCTCGCAGGCGCTCCGGAGCGAGTTCGACATGTCGTAGAACTCGTTTGCGATGAGGACGAGCGGTTGTTTCGCCGACTTCACAACGTCCGTGATGGCCCGCGAGCCACCTCGGTCGGCGTTGTGCGTGAGGTTGTCCGCCTCGTCCATGATGATGAGTCGCCTGCCCGCCGTGCCGCCGGTCAAGGTGCCACTCTTGGCCGCCTCGCCCGCGACGCGTTGTATCACGTCGCCAGTGCGCTGGTCGCTGGCGTTCAGTTCGATGGTCGGCCACCCCATGTCGTTCGCCAGCGCGTGGGCCGCCGAGGTCTTCCCGACGCCGGGACTGCCGTGGAGGATGACGGCGTCGCCGTGCTCGTCCCACGTTTTGGCCCACTCGTGCAGTTTGTCTCGGGCCTTGTTGTTCCCGCGCACCTCCGAGAGCGTGCTCGGGCGATACTTCTCCGTCCAGTCTACCATTACGTCGTCCTATGCAGGTAGTGCGTTTAGTGGTTGCGAAGGCTAAACCGAGCCCGAATCCCATGAGCGAAAAAGTCTAAGATCTTACAACAAACTCCCTTCCGCAACCGGAATCACTCGGCCACCAACCTGCACGTCGATGTCGTCTCCCTCCCTCGACGCCCGAAGATGGAGCAGCGATGGCCGACCCATCTCGTACCCCTGTTCGATTCGAACGTCGATTTCGCGGGCACCGAGATACTCGTGCTCGACCAAGTAGGCGGCCAAACAGCCGTTCGAAGAGCCCGTCGCTGGGTCTTCGGGGATTCCGCCGTAGTCGGCAAACACCCGAGCGTGCAGGTCGTTCTCCGCCCGCGTTTCTGGAGCAAAGAGCAGAATATTCAGATTTCCGTGCGGTTCGATGAGTTCCTCGTAGTACGGTTCGTGGTTGGTCTGCGCTCGCTGAACCGCATCCAGCGAGCGCAACGGTACGACGAGCGTCGGCAGTCCGGTCGAGACGAGTTGGACTGGGTAATTTTCGTCTACGTCGTCTTCATCGAGACTGAGGACGCGGGCCGCGAGCGAGGGGTCGATACTGTCTTCGAACGTCGGCGGGATTTGGTGCATCCAGAACAGTTCGCTCCCGTCCGCCTCTCGCTCGACGTGAACTGGAATCTGTCCCACGCCGAGGTTCAGCGTCAGTTCGTCCGGTCGGTCGTCGCGGACGAACTCCCGAATCACGAATGCGGTGCCGAGCGTCGGGTGTCCCGCGAACGGAATCTCCTCGGCGGGGTCGAAAATACGCACGTCGTACCCCCCATCCCGAGGGGTAGACGATTCGATGAACGTCGCTTCGGAAAAGTTGGTCTCTCGGGTGATGTCCTGCATCTCCTCGTCGGAGAGGGAATCGGCGTCGTGGACGACTGCGAGTTGATTACCCGCGTACTTCTCCTGTGCGAACACGTCCACGACGTGCAGTGGGTTGTCGGCCATAGACGAATCTGTGCGTCGCAACCCGAAATACGCTCGCCCCGTTTCCGTACCACACCTTTTTCGCCCAACGGGTAGTACATCATCTGCTATGGGGGACGCTCAATCAGCGCAGATGGACGACGAGGAACGGGACGAGTTTCTGACGACGGGGGGAACCGGCGTCGTCTCGTTTCCGGCGGGAAGCGACGAAGCGCCATACTCGCTTCCGGTTTCGTACGGGTACGACGCGGCCGAAGGTCACTTTTACTTCCGACTCGCGATGGGGTCGGACAGCGACAAGTCGGAGTTCGTCGGCCGGCCCATCTCGTTCGTCACCTACGACCAGACGGACGAAGGATGGTGGAGCGTCGTCGCAACCGGCGAGTTGGACGACGTCGCGGAGGCGGCTATCGACTCCGAAACGGCTCAGGGAATGCGCCGAGTCGATATTCCCCTCGTCGAGGTGTTCGAACGCCCGTCTCGGGAAATACCGTTCCAATTTTTCCACCTCGTGCCCGACGAACTGACGAGTCGAAAAGAGGTTCGAACCGAGGACTGAGACGAATCTGTCGTCAACGCGTTTTCGGCGGTCGGGGAATCCAATCTGAGACAGTTTAGCTATCCTGCTCGACGCAAATCCGTTCGCCGTCTATCACTACGTCGTATCCGGCGAACGAAAACGAGACGGTGAGATTCGCGCCATCGTGCTCGACCATCGAGTTCAACGCATCGGGGTCGATGGTGCCGTACAGCGGCGGGAGGTCATCAGTTTGGACTCCCGCTCGGTCGGCGACTGCGAGCACTACTCGGTGACTGATCGGTTGTCGTATCCGGTTCGTCGTCGGTCGAGTCGTCCGCGACTGGTTCGTCATTCGCACGTGTTATTCGTTTTCCCCAGATGCACCTGACTCCGTTGCCTATGTCGAATGGTATGATACTTATTAGCGTGTCACGTAACATCGCGACCGTCGAACATCGTCCCGAACAGTTTCTCCAATCCCGTCCACAAGTGCTGGCTGAACGTCGGTTGCGAGACGCCAAGCGCGTTGGCGCACTCCGACGCGGTGCTCTCTCGCGGCCACGAGAGATAGCCAAATCGAACGGCGATTTCGAGTGACCGGTGTTGCTTTTCCGTCAAGGTCGAAAGCAGGAAGGCCGACTGTTCTCGCCGCCCGACCGCCGGAACGGTTCGGCCGAGAGTACGCTTGGCGACGAGTTCGGTTCCGTCGTGGGCCGCTTCGAACTCCTCGATGACTTCCCGAACCGTGCCGTAAGAGGGAACGTCGGCGACGACCGTCCCGTGCCCGTCTTCCGCTCGTGCCGCTTTTAACACGGCGTCGGTGTCCGCGAGCGTCGCCGCGACGCACGCGCCGACGACGACGAACGCCATCAGCGTCCTGTCTTGGCGCTCGCGAACGATTCGACCGTCACGAACCATCGACAGGTCGTCGGCGACGTCGAGGAGGGTTTCGGAGTCGGCACCACGAACGTCGAAGAATTCGAGGAGGTTTCCATCGGTGCGACGAATCGTCTTCTTCCCGACGAGTTCACAGCCCACTCGGTCGGAAGCCGCGACGAAGAAACAGTCCTCGTCTCGGAGCGAAAACTCCAGTTCGACGGTCTCATCGCGCTGTTGGGGAACCATCTCGTCCGGTTAGGAACTGCACCACGTTATGCCCTTCGTGGGGATGTGAATCAACGCCATGGTCGGAGCATCCTTTCGTCGGTATGCGAGAGGGTCGCTAACCGTCAGGAAATTTTTTATCTTTCTCACCTGTCGTCCGAGTTATGTTCCCCGAGCGCATCGAGACGGAGCGGTTGGTACTGGAGGCGTTGACGCACGAAAACGTCGATATGTTCGAACTCTACCGACACGTCTCCCGCGACGCGCCGAACATCGACGAGATTACGAAATACCTCTCGTGGACGCCCCACGCCACGCCGAAGGAGACAAAGGACTTCATCGACGCGATGGAGAAAAACCGTGCCGAAGGAAGCGGCGCGGAGTTCGTGATTCGCCCGAGAGACGAGCCGGACGAAATCGCCGGGGCGACCGGAGTGTACGCCGACTGGGAACGCCGAACCGGAACCCTCGGTCTGTGGCTTCGCAAATCGTACTGGGGTCGCGGCTATTCCGGCGAACGCGCGGCGGCGCTGATGGAACTCGCCTTCGACACGTTAGACCTCGAACTCGTCGCCGTCGAGCACATCGACGGGAACGAGCAGTCCAAGCGCGCCATCGAGAAATACATCGACGCGCACGGCGGCCAGCACGACGGTCTGCTCCGAAACTGGCAACCAGGCGACGACGAAGTGTACGACCTGCATCGCTACACCGTCACCCAAGAGCAGTGGCAGGCGAGCCGTGACGAACCGTGAGCGAGACGAGCGTGACGAATCTGTTCCCCGGGCACCTCGAAACCGACCGACTGGTGCTCGAACGCCTGTGCCGCGAGAACGTTTCCACGTTCGAACTGTACGACCTGTTTTCGGGTTCCGAGGCGAACGAAGTTCTCGAACACGTTCCCCAATCGCCCTACCAGTCGATGAAGGAACCGCACCATAAAATCGAGAAGGCCGAATCGCAGTGGAACGACGGTTCAATCGCGCAATACGCGGTTCGACCGAGAGACGGCGAACCGAACGCGGGCGAACTGGCCGGGATGGCGACGCTGACCACGCAATGGGAGAAACGAACTGCCCTCCTCGGACTCATCCTCGGCAGGCGGTTTTGGGGACGCGGCTACTCCGGGGAGCGAGCAGAGGCACTGCTTTCGGTGGCGTTCGACCGCCTCGACCTCGAACTCGTCTCGGTCGGCTACAACGCGGGCAACGAGCGGTCGCGTCGAGCAATCGAGAAGTACGTCGAACGATTCGGCGGGCAGCACGATTGCCTGCTCCGCAACTGGGTTCCGATGGAAGACGGGGTGGACGACCTGCACCGCTACACCATCTCGCGGGAGCAGTGGCAGGCGAGCCGGGAGGAAACGCCTTGACCGACGAGTTCGACGTTCACGCGCTCCGTCACCGCCTCAAATTGAAGAAGGATGCCGGATACACTTCTCTGTTCGAGAACCGCGATTCGGTGGTCTGTCCTGCCTTCGAGGAACCGTTTGCGGAGGTACTGATAACCAAGAAACAGGCACACAGCTTTCAGCCGACCGGTTCGATGCGGTTCTGCGTCGTTCGAGAAGACAACCATATTCTGCTGTTCACGCACGATTGAAGGCGGCTGTTCTCTACGATTTGTACTTCGCAATGAGCGACCAGAGGCCGAATCCCATCCCGGTTCCGACCGCGGAGAAGGTTAGCCCCATCGAGAGGAACGCCAACGTTTGGACGAACAACACCGCGACCGACGGAAGGCTAGTTCGAAGCGGCACTCGTGCCTTATCGTCCCGAATCGTCGGGATGAGCGAAATCATGATGACGATACTACCCGCTAGGAAGACGTATTCTTGCCACATCGTTTCTCACCTCCTGCCAAACCCCGAGTGAAGTAACGGGGGGTTGGCAGGCGTTATACAGAGATTAACTCGGTATCGAATAAATATCTCGATTTGGGATGGGGTTTTGAACGATTTATCGTTTTTGTGGTGTGGTACCGAACTCTGTGCAACTGATCTTTGTAACGTTGTTTTGAATTCAATTAACGGAATATATTTTACAGCTTTCTGGCAACCATCTCGCCCCAGTGCTCGAAGCCGTGGCGGTCGTAAAACGACAGTGCGCGGTCGTTCTCGCGGTCAACGTCGAGGACGAGTCTGTCCAGTGGAAGTGGCTGGTCGCGGGCCAGCGCGACTGCGGCGTCCATCAAGTCGTCCGCAACGCCGGTTCCGCGGTAGTCGGGGTGGACGAAAATCTCGTTCAGCACGGCGGCGTCCCAGATGAACGCGAGGCGGGCGGGCAAGACGAACACGTAGCCCGCCAACTCGTCGCCAGCGTCGGCGACGGTGACACAGCGGTCGTCGTCGGCCACGCATCGCGCGACCCAGTCGAGGTACCGCTCGCGATAGTCGTCGGTCAGTTTTTCACTGTAGACCTCGACTTTGTCGTCCGCGCCGGTTCCCTCACCGAGTCCGAGTTCGAAGGCTCGCTTGCAGTCCCACAACTCGTCCGAATCGGCTTCCTCGTAGGGTCGGATGTCCATACCCTCCCTCTCCGGTGCGAGGGCTTACTTCTTGTGTGACTCCCAGAGCCGAAAGCCGAGAATACCGAAACTCATCGCGCCGAGCAAGAGCTGTCGCCCGCTTTTCACGATGGGAAACACGCGCTCTTTTTGCTTCGGGTCGGGTCCTCGTGCGAGGTCGAATCCGGTGCTGTAATGCTGGGTCTGCGTCGAACCGCGCGATTTCGTTTCGAGGAACGTCTGCACGAACCCCTCTTCGTTTGAGTACTGCAACTTTCCGGAGACGCTGTAGAACTGGTCGTGAACCGGGTAGAGCGCGTTCACGCCGTTGGTGAACAGGTCTAACCCGATGCCCGCGACCAGCAGTGCGACGAGACTCACCCACGCGACTCGGACGCCGGACGCCCCCCAGCGTCGTCGAATCCAGTTCCCGCCTGCTCTGTCCGCGAGCAGAAGCGCGCCGATTCCCAACGGAAGGAGCAGAGTGTGAAAGACCGCCCTGTGTCCCCCGGGAACCCACAACCCCACCAGGGTGTCGAGGTCTGGTAGCGCGGCGGCGGCCATCACCACCATTGCCGCCCGACCGTCGAAGTGGTCGGCCAGCAGAGACGTAGCGAGTAAGCCTGCCACCGCGACGTGTACGACCGTCGATGGCATCAAACGATGGACGACGGTATCGAAGATAGTAATTTCCCCGCAGTGGACTTCGTAGGGTGGCCGTACCGTTCATCGGGCGGATGGTACTCTCGGGTACGCCGCCGATTGCTTTCGATGAGGTGGTTCTTGGGAACGTTATTCGACGGTTTCTATCGGCGCCGGTCGAGGATTCGTTCGTTTACCGTTCGCTCCTCGGACTGGTTTTCTCGTTTCGGAATTGCGTCTTTCTCGTCGTGATTAGGTCGGTTTTCTGCTTGCAGGCGACTCCTTTTTCGTGGCTAGCTGAAACACGACACAAATCACATCACCTGACCACCACGCAAATCACGTCATCGTAACGGCGGTCATTCGGAGTCGGAAGTGGCTGGCGAGACTGCTTCTCCAACTCGTAGCGATGCGACCTCGACCAACAAGCTCTCTTTATTTTTACTCGGTGTCACTTTCGTCGTCTGTCGAGGGGTGGTTTCGGTACGTTTTTCCGTGCTAACACCACACCAAATTTCATGACAGATGCGCGCCGGACGCTCGCAGAACAAATCGCGGGCGAAATCACGCTTTCCGACGACCCCGGAGCGACCCTTCGGAAGTGGCGCACCGACTTCGACGTGTCCCAGACCACGCTGGCCGACCACCTTGACGTGTCCTCGTCGGTCGTCTCCGACTACGAGAGCGGGCGGCGCGAGAACCCGGGCATCGGCGTCGTCCGGCGAACCGTGACGGCGCTGTTGGACATCGACGAGCAGCGCGGCGGCAACCGAATCCGCCAGTACGCCCGCGTTCTCTCGGCCGGTTTCGACAGCACCATCGTCAACGACTTGCGCGAATATCCGACGAGTCTCCCGCTCTCGGAGTTGTACGACGCCATCGACGCCACGGAACTCACGGCGGGGCCGCAGGAACGCATCACGGGCCATACCGTCATCGACAGCATCGAGGCCATCACCCGCCTCTCCAGCGAGGAGTTCTACCGCCTCTACGGTCAGAGCACGAATCGCGTTCTGGTCTTTACGAACGTCACGCGCGGGGAATCCCCGCTGGTCGCCATGCGCGTCGTCAATCCGACGCCGAACGCGGTGGTTCTCCACGGACTCGATCGCGACGACCTCTGGGAGCACGCGCCGAAACTCGCCCAACTGGACGGGTTCTCGCTGGCTATCACGGACTGCGACAAGGATTCGATGATCGATGCCATGCGCGACCTCGCTCCGTAAAGGATGGCGTAGTGAAGCCCACAATTGAACTAGGTTGGACGTATCTGATTTCGATAATGCGCGTCGAGAAAAGTTGCGACGAAGTAGATTCGTCTCCGCAGACGTGTCCGTGGTGTGCCGAAGATATCAACGACACGACTGACTCCA
Organism: uncultured Haladaptatus sp.; assembly: GCA_964399275.1. GTDB lineage: Archaea > Halobacteriota > Halobacteria > Halobacteriales > Haladaptataceae > Haladaptatus. The sequence continues at coordinate 12,000 of CAYNQM010000029.1, read as the reverse complement.
TCCGTATCTCTTCTCCCGGTCGCTGTCCGCCGACGCACACGTGGCACCTCCACGCGGAATGTGCGGCCCACTGGCGCGAGTTCGTCTCTCACCTTCGAACCCTCGCGGGGCGCGGCGCGTTCCAGACGCTCGTGGAAGGCCCGCTCTCCGGTGACGTGAACGAGATGCTCGACTGGCGAGATGCCTGACACGAGCTAAAATATATTTTAGCTAACACTTTTCCGAACGCAACCCCTCGTTTCTCTCATGCCCGAGATAACGAAGACCGGGACGACAACGGTTGCCCTGACGACCGCCGACGGCGTTCTGCTCGCCGCAGACCGACGCGCCAGCCTCGGTGGCCGGTTCGTCTCGAACAAAAACATGGTGAAAGTCGCGCAGGTTCACCCGACAGCCGCGATAACGCTCGCGGGCGGCGTCGGCGACCTGCAATCGTTCGTCCGGACGCTCCGTACCGAAACGAGCCTCTACGAGACGCGACGGGACGCCGCTATCGACATGGCCGCACTCTCGACGCTGACCGGGAACCTCCTCCGGAGCGGGCCGTACCGCGGCGCACAGCCGACCCTCGGCGGCGTGGACGCGACCGGCCCGCACGTCTACGATTTGGACGCGGGCGGGGGCGTCATCGAAGCCGACTACGTCGCGCGCGGAAGCGGGATGCAACTCGCCTACGGCGTCCTCGAACGCGAGTACGAGTCCGGCCTCTCCGCAGAGGCCGCCCATGAAGTCGCTGTCCGGGCCATCGAGAGCGCAATCGAGCGCGACACCGCCAGCGGCAACGGCGTGACGATTGCCACCGTCACGGCTGACGGCGTCGAAATCCGCCCCGGCGATGCGGGCGATGAGAGTGAGGGAGACGAGGAGGTGGTCGCATGAACGGCCAGCGCCAGCAAGCCTACGACCGCGGGACGAACATCTTCTCGCCCGACGGGAGACTGTATCAGGTGGAGTACGCCCGCGAGGCGGTTCGCCGGGGGAGCGTCAGCGTCGGCATCCGCGCCAGCGACGGCGTCGTGCTGGCCGCGAGCAAGCGCATTCGGTCGTCCCTGCTCGAAGCCGAGAGCATCGAAAAGCTCCACAAAATCGACGACCACCTCGGGGTCGCCAGCGCGGGCCACGTCGCCGACGCCCGCCAACTCGTGGATTTCGGCAGACGACGCGCCCAGACCGACCGTCTGCGCTACGACGAACCCATGGCCGTCGAACCGTTCACCAAAGCCGTCACCGACCACGTACAGGAGTTCACTCAGCAGGGCGGTGCACGCCCGTTCGGGGCGGCCCTGCTGGTGGCTGGCGTCGATGTAGATGCGACCGGCGACGCTCGCCCGCGACTCTTCGAAACAGACCCCTCCGGCACGCCCTACGAGTGGCAGGCGACCGCGATCGGCGCGAACGACGACGACATTCGCGCGTCTCTCGAAACGAACTACGACCCCGACTGCTCGGTCGATTCGGGGGTCGAACTCGCGCTCTCGGCACTCGCCGACGCGCGAGGTGAGCCACTCGCCCCCGAAGAAGTGGACGTAGCGACCATTGACCCGACGTACCGAACGCTCGACATCGACGCTCGCCGGGAGACGTTGGCGTCGCTCGACCTGCTCGCGGATGGGGCGTCGTAATCGCCGCACCTACGACGCCGACGGGGACGTGCCGGTCTCCTGCACCGTCACCACGTCGAGATTTTCCGCGACGAACAGGGCTAACAGGTCGCCGTCCAACTCCGCCGAAACCCGCACGCACCACGGCTCTTCGGAGACGACCGCTTCGCGCCACTCGTCGCCGACGTTCCAGACGGGACGCTCCCGGATGTTGATTCCGTGTCGGTGGTAGAAGGCGATGACCGCCGGATGTTCCAGCACCGCTAGCGTCACGGGCGAGCGAAGCCGACAGCCACAGCGGTCGCAGTCGAATCGGGCCTGTGGTCGATTCGACTGCTCGGTCGCGCTCTCGGATTCGTCGCTGTCGAAATATCCGACGTGGGCCTCCGCCGGGCCACTGCACTCCGGGCAGACGCCGTCGGCGAGGAGCGAGAGACGGTGGCGGTGGTGGCGGTCGAACGCCGTCAGCAGTCCCTCGCGGTCGTGCACGCGGTGGCCGCCCGGCGGGAACGGAAGCGTCAGCGTCGGCCTGCCGCAGGCCGAACACTCGACGGCGACGTAGTTGTCCTCGCCGTGGGCTTCGAGGGCTTCCGACCGGCAGAAGGGACAGCGGTCGTCCACCGTGATTGGGTCGAAGTCAACGCTGTCGGTGTAGGTTCCGGCGCGAATCGCGCGGGCGATTTCCCGCCCGGCGTAGGTCAGGGCGTACCCGCGGTCGGTCTTCCGGACGAAGTGGTCGGTCAACTGCCGAAGGTGGTAGGAAAAGCCTGCCGTGTTGTCGGCGGTTGTCGCCTCGAACAACTCCGAGAACGCGAGGGTCTCCTCGCCGCCGGTTTCGGCGTCCATCAGTGCGCGGAGCACGGCCATCCGGACTTCGTTGCCGAGCACCGAGAAGGCGTCCGTCGGGTCTGCTCGGTCTTCGTTCTCGGGAGCGATGGTTTCGGGCAGTTCGTCCGCCGACTGCGTTTCCGACTCTGTTTCCGTCATTTTGGTGGTGGAGAGTTTTTGATTGTGTCCGTGATTCCAGGTGTGTTCCTTGGTTGCATAGTGGGCTCCGACTCGGATAAATCGTTTGTCCACGGAAACTTCTGAAAGAAGTGTGGCGGTTAGAAAGTCGCTGTTTTAGTGTGTTTACATGGTTCCTACGAGAACAGTTTGTGACGAGATGTCGTTTGCTGCTGCCGACTCCAAGTCACGCCCTCGCTCGATCAGTCACTCGTGGCAGCGCCACTCGTTCCGTCTGTCGCTCGCCCGTTGCATCCAGGTCGCCAGCGGGCCAGAGTGCGCCGCACTCGGCCCGCAAGAGAATGCTTGGCTTTCCACAGCGTGTCGAAAGACGATTTTCCACAGAAAACGGCCACCCGAATTTGGGTTGGACGGGCGGGCCAGCGGCCCGCCCGTCCTGCTGTCCTGGTGGCATCGGGCGAGTGAGGAATGAGCGATTGGCAGGAGCGAATGACGAGCGAGGGCGTGACCTATAGCCAGCATCAGCAGTTAACATTCCAGAACCAACCCTCTCGGTAACTCAATACGAAAAATCTGCTACCACAGTCACCAACATTTCAAAAAGTGCTGTTCGTCACACTCTCTAGCGCGTTATTCGACGTATTCGTAGGTTCGCTCGTCCATTTCACCGCGTCCGGTGAAGACGAACTCGTCTTCGGGTTCCGTGAAGTCGGCGAGTTCCACGCGCTTGTCGTGGTTGTGGCGGTCGTGAACCTGTTCGTACTCGTCGAACGTGAGGTTGTGGCGGTTGCGAATCTGCTCGTCGATGTTGAAATCGCCGATTTCTGCCTTCCAACCGTCCTGCACGGTTTCGGCGTGGATTTCGGCCTGCGCGCCGCTTCCGTAGGAACCGACGAGGAGTTGCTTTCCGGTCATGTCGATGTCGTTTTCGGCGGCGTACCGGAGCGCCGAGGCGCGGGCGATGTGAACCGACCCGGTGTACCAGTTACCGACTTCGCGAGAGATGCTGAGCGTCGGGTCGATGGTTTCGCCGTACCAGCTTTGGTACTGCTCGGTCGATTTGAGTTCATCCATGTATGCGAGGATGGCCTCCTCGTAGGATTCGCGGTCGTCGTACTCCTCCTCGCGGGGTTGGCGGCCGATAGCTTCTGCCAGTTCGTCCTCGACCTCGGTGCCCCGAATCATGTGTCGGTAGCCGAGGAGACCCGCCTTGCGCACCATGCCGGGGAACGGCGTGTGGAACGGGATGAATTCGAAGTCCTCGGGGTGGGTGTCGCCCGCGACGCTCTCGAAGTCTTCGAGGGCCTCGCGCATCCGTGCGAGGTAGACCTGCATCGAGCGCTTGCCGTCAACGCTCGGGAACTGCTGGTTGGGCTTCAGGAAGTCGGTTTCGTCGGCACTGCCGTACCCCTGCTCGGTGGAGAGTTTCACGAGGCTCGGGTCTTCGCTGATGAGCATAGCGACTGCGCCTGCTCCCTGCGTCGCCTCGCCGGGGTCGCCACGCGCGTAGAGCGCGGTGTCGGTGGCGACGACGAGCGCGGAGCGTCCGCGATTCCGTCCGGCCTTAATCCAGTTGTAGGCGTCGTCCAGACTCTGCGTGCCCGCGATGCAGGCGAACTTGCGCTCGCCTTTGTTCGCATGGTGAAAGTCGCCGCCGTACACTTGTTCGAGACAGCCTGCGATGTACGTCGAAACAGGCTTGGAGTTGTCGAACGCGCTCTCGGTCGCCACGTCGATGCGACCGATGTCGTCGGGCGTCAACCCCTTGCGCTCCATGAGGCGGTAGGCCGCGTTCGCGCCCATCGTCACGATGTCCTCGTGCGCGTCGGGGAACGAACTGGAGTACAGGCCAAGCCCCTTCGTGTACTTCTCCGGGTCTTCGTCCTTCTCGACCGCGAACGTCTCCGGTAGGTCGAGTTTGAGCTTTCCAGTCCAAATTTCGATGGCGTCGATACCGACGGCTGTCATTCTTGCCCACACCTTGTATAAGATGGTATAAGGGTTTGTCGATAGAGCTATCGACATGCGTCGAAAATCGTTACGGGTCGTTCCCATCTGCGGTGTCCGTGATGGTTTGCGTATCCACCACGATACCATCGCCGTCGAGTACTCGTACGATGATTTCGTAGTCGTCCCCCGCCGTTCCACCCTGTCGGTACTGGACGTTTCCGCTTCGCCGACCGTCACTTTTCGTTTTTGTTCCCCACCCGTGGTCGAGGTTCCGGAACGTCACTTCGACGGAGTCGAACGACCCGCTTCCCGACACGTCGTAGAACACCTGATAGTGTCCCTCGTCCTGTTGCACCTTCGACTTGTCCCGCATATCGACGTTCTGAAGTTGTGGACTCGATGGTGTAGATAGGTCGTCTCCGGGCGGACTCTGACCGTCCGCGGAATCCGTTATTCGTTCCGTGCCGAGGACGTTCCCGCTGGCGTCGTAGGCCGTTAACACGATTTCGTAGTTATCGCCCATCGTTCCGCCTGCGGTGAACAGGTCGGTCTTCCCGCGCGAATCTCCGGTCTCGTAGCTCCCACTCGCCGAGTCGTAGCTTTCGTCCAGATTATTGTACTGGACTTCCAAGCGGTCGAACTCGCTCGTCCCGGTCACGTCGTAGGACAACTGGTATCGTGCGTTGTTGTTCCTGCTCGTGTCCGAGACGACGTATTCGATGTCCGCGCTCGGTTGGTTTCCATCGCCATCCTGTTCGTTCAGCGTGAACGATACCGGTCTGTGGTTCTCGAAGTAGAGCGTGACGTCCACGGCCCGGTTCGTCATATCGACGGGACTTCCGTTGCGCTCGAATTCGTAGAGGTAGAACGTCGCGGTTCCACCGCCTCCCCCGATGACCGGTTCTTTCCGAGCGTACTGCTGACCGTCGCCATCGATGTCGATGGTCGTCGGCAGTCCGACGCCGTTGCCGATATCGTTGATGCCGAACTCCTTCGCCTCGACGAACAGTTCGCTCCGGTACTTTCCGTATCCCGTCGATGGGTCGCTCAGGGCGTCGATGGACGAATCCTGCGGGTCGATACGAACGTCGGTCACCGTCACGTCTTCCGGTAGTTCGTTCGTGACGCTGAATACGAAGCCGGATTTCGGCCCGTTCGAACGTTCGCCCCGCGTCGGCGTCGCGTCCTCGTTGTAGACGACGCCCGGCACGTCGCCCGACTCCGCGACGTGAATCACGACCGGGTCTGCGTCCCCGCCGCTCGCGGCGAACAGCCGAACCGTTCCGGTCGTGCTGGCACGAATCGTCGTCTCCACTTGTCCGGACGGACTGGTCGTTTCCGAGGTCGGCGTCGTCGTGACGATTCCGGTCTGGTTCATGCCGAAATCGACCGTCGTGTCGGTGACGGGTTCCCCGCCGTACGTGACTTCGGCGGTCAGCGTCGCGGAGCGGTGCTCGCTTCGGTCGAGTACGCATACGTCGAGCGCCTCGTTGCAGTCGAGTCCGCCCCCTTCTATCCACTCCACGTCGTAGGTTCCGCCGCCACTGCCGCCCTCGGTTGCGTCGATTTCGAACGTCACTCGCTCGCGTTCCGCGCTGTCGTCGTCGATGGAGAGCGTCACCGTCTCCGTTCCGGGAGAGTCCGCGCTGTACGTGAACTGAACCCGCCCCTGTTCGTCGGTTCGCGCGCTCGTCGGGGAGACGCCGTCGCTCGCGCTCACCAGCGCGCCGCTGACAGGGTTGTTGTGTTCGTCGCGCACCTCCGCGACGAGTGTGGTCGTCTCTCCGACGGCGACGCTCCCGCCGCCGCTGACGTTCGTGATGTACGTCGCGTTCGTCTCGTTGCCACCCGACCCGACACCAACTTTCGCCATCCGAAGGTCGTAGGTGACGGCGTCACCGCTCGCATCGGTTTCGAGCAGTGTCACGCTGAGGACGCCGCTTTCGACGCGCATGTCGCTGATGTAGCCGTTCGGAGCCATCTGGTCGGACAGCAGTTGTTCCCACTTTTCTTCGCTCAGCCCCGTCGGCACACGAATCGTCACGTTGCCGCTCCCGTTTGCCCGCACTGGAACCGTCCGGGTGACGGTGGTCGATGGACTGAGCGCCTGCGGGTCGATGCTCGCCGTCCCCGACCGGGATTTCGAGAGCGACCCGGCGAGCGTGACGAGGGAGATTCGCCGTCCCTTCACGAGTTGCTGGTCGGTCAGGGTCGCGTTGCCGTCGTCGCCCCGGTTGTAGACCACCGAGTTTTCGAGCACGGTGGCGGGCGCGTTGTCGTACTGGTTGTAGTCGGGGCCGTACACCAGCGTGCGCGTGGAAAACGAGAGATTCGTCCGACCGCTGTCCAAGTAGTCCGCGGTCTCGGGTGCGCGTGCAGTGACGTTTTCAATGCCGAGCGAGCCTACTCCGGACGTTCGGAGCATCCCCGCCGCTGACGGCGGATTGATGAAGAATACGCGACTCGGGTACTGCGTGCCGAGCGTCACGGACGTCGGTTGGCTCGTTCCGGTCGCACCCGTTCGTAGGACTGCGTTGCGCACGTCCTGCATCTGGCCCTGTACCCGCTCGTTGTGGCGGAATTCGACTTTCGCGTTCTGGCTCGGAACCGCCGTCGCTTGATACAGCGACATGCCGACGATGAGCGTTGCAAACAGGAGAATCGTCCCCACCTGCACCGTCACCCCGCGGTCGTCCGCCCAGAACGTCATGAATGGGACAGAAACAGCAGGGGAATAAAAACCCTCGTACTCGCTTACTCTTCGTCTTCTTCGACCACTTCGGGGTCGCTCATCGCACTCTGGAGGCTGTCGAGTCCGTTCACCCACTCCGTTACGAGTCCGTACTCCATTTCTTCAGTCACTGACATATCGAGTTCGTTGCCCGCGATGATGCAGGTTCCACCCGCCGCGACGAGACCCAGCGCCGAGTCCAAGTCCTCCGCGCTCTCGGCTTTCTGTGCTTCGAGGATGTACTCTTCCACGCTCGCGTCCTCGGCAGGTCCGGCGGCCACGTACTCCTCGGAGGCGTAGAACACACAGAGAAGGCTCGTCTGAACGCCGTCGATGAGCATCGCTTTCTCCTCGTCCTCGAACTCGACTTCGGCGAGGACGGTCTCTCGGATGTCGGCGAGTTCGGACAGCGCCGTCTCCTCGTCGATGTCGTCGTCGTCGTAGGCAGTGACGATTTTGGCGACGGCGATGGCCACGTCGTCCTGCAGATTGAGGAGCAGGCGCGCCGAGTCCTCGTTCTCCGGGTCGATGTCTTCGTCCTTGATTCTGTCCAGCCAGTTTTGCCAGCGTTCTTCGGAGTAGAACTCCTCTGGAGGTGCGCTCATATCTCTCTCCTGCGTAGCACGATAAATAGGCCTTTCCTTCGGGCCGCGCCTATCGTGAGAGCGTTTCGACCGTATTCAGGCCGTACACACGCTCCGGCGTCGAAACGTGGGCCGTTCGAATCCCGTCGTCGTACCCCTGCTCTTGCATCCACCTGACCCGTCGCGGAACCGTCTTCGGTCCCATCACGGCACCGGGACGGTCGGGGTCGTCCACGAAGTCGGTTTCCATCAGGAACGGGTTCCCGCGCTCGACAGCGACCTCCAGACGCTCTTTTTCGCTCATCACGCTCGGCGTGACGCCCGCCAGTTTTCCGCCCGCGTAATGTTTGACGACGCGCTCGGGCGCGAGACCTGCGTCCTCGGCCCAGTCGGCAACGTCGGTGAGGTCGTCGGTTCCCTCGGTGTGCAGTTGTACCGCGCAGTCTACCTCCGCACCGAGTTCCAGTCCGCGCCGGAGAACCGCGTTCGAGGCGTTCCACACGTCGTCGGAAACGTCGTAGTGCGGTCGGCCCGTCTTCAGCGCGACGGCGTCTCCGTCGGCGACGTACTCGCTGGCGACTTCGAGTCCGGCCTGCATCAGGTCGCGCGCGTCCCCGGGCGCGTACCCGCGGTCGGCAACTAATTTCGAGACGAGACCCGGATGGACGCCGAGGACGGGCCACGCTCTCCCCGGTAGAATCTCGTTCGCGCGCGAGACGACTTCGACCGTCGTGTCGAACACCGCGCGAAAATCGTCGCCCTCCTCGGCTGTGACGCCGAGCAACCACGAGGGTTTGTTGACGACGAGCAGGTGGGTGCCGCCACTTCGGGCGAAATCCTTGACGGCTTCGATACCCCGTCCGTGGTCGGGGTCTAAGTGTAGATGGTTGTCCAACACCGGCGTTCCGAGGTCGTTCATGGGAGAGCGAACGTCCTCCGGCGAAAAAACGCCCGCGGTTCGTCGTTACTCCCCTTCCAGCGAGACGGCGTGGTGGGCCGAGTTTCTAAGCGCGTCCGACCGCCCGTGTTCGCCCGGCGCGATGGCGACGGTTTGCACGCCTTTGCGTGCGGCCTTTTCGAGGACGGGTTTGAAATCGGTGTCGCGGGAGGCGATGGCGAGCGCTTCGACCTCGGCGTCCAGCGCCAGTTCGGTCGCGTCGATGGCGAGTTTCACGTCCACGTCGCCGCTCGTCACGACGACTTCGAATCCGCGTGCCTCTGCCGCCTGAATCAGTCCCGGTGTCGCGTGTTCGTCGAGGTAGAGTCGGGAGACGACGAGTTGGCCGAGTTGCGTCCCCGCCGCCCGAACGTCGTCCAAATCGACGTCGAACTCGTCCCGGAGCACGTTCGGCCCATCCACGAACAGTGCGACGGTTCGCGCCTCGTCGTCGTCTCCTCCGAGTAGCGACCGCAAGCCGCCAGTCATGTCGCAGTCTACGAGATACCGAATAATAGCCGTGGCGATTCGACTCGTCCGAACTCCTGTCGGTTGCACGAACCCGTCAAAATTTCGAACAACAGATTAAAATCACAGAATTTCTCTTTCATTTATTGTATGGTATGAACAGATTTCACTAAGTCTAATGAATAAAATTTATATATAGGAGAGGATATTGTTAACTCGCCGTATGGCAGACGACAACACATCGCGATTTGACAGGCGGACATTTCTGAAAACGACTGGTGCAGTTGGTGCGGCTGCCGCTCTCGGTGGTGTCACTGCGGCGACGCCGGGACGTCAGCCGGGACCGAAAGAAGATGAAGTGCTGGTCGGTGTCTCGGCCGGCGCTGGCGACATCGAACAGAAGGTTGCCCAGTATACGATGGGCAACGCTGAGGTCGTCCACAAAAACGAGAATCTCCGATACGTTGCAGTGAGAGTTCCCGGCAACGAGACTGCCCGAGAGAACTTCATCAACGCTATCGAGAAGCGAGACGGCATCAAGTACGCCGAGAAGAACGAGACGCTCTCGACGCAGATGACGCCGAACGACCCGCAGTTCGGTAGTCAGTACGCCCCACAGCAGGTCGAGTCCGACACCGCGTGGGACACGGCCGGAACCGGTTCCTCGGACGTAACCATCGCCGTGGTTGACCAGGGTGCCATGTACGACCACCCCGACCTCGCGGCGAACTACAAGTCCAACCCCGGATACGACTTCGTGGACAGCGACTCCGACCCGTATCCTGACTCGATGCAGGAGGAATACCACGGAACGCACGTTTCGGGGTGCGCTTCCGCAGTCATCGACAACGGCACTGGCGTCGCGGGCCAGAGCAACTCCTCGCTCATCAACGCCCGAACGCTGAGCGAAGGAGGTTCCGGTTCCACGTCCGACATCGCGGACGGTGTCGAATGGGCCGCAGACCAAGGTGCAGACATCATCAACATGTCTCTCGGTGGCGGTGGGTACAACCAGACGATGAAAGACGCCGTGACGTACGCGAACAACCAAGGCGCGCTTCTCATCTGTGCGGCGGGTAACAACGGTTCCAGCAGTGTCTCCTACCCGGCTGCCTACAGCGAATGTATGGCTATCTCCGCAGTCGATGACAGCGAGAACCTCGCCTCGTTCTCCCAGTACGGCGACGTGGACCTCGCCGCACCCGGCGTGAACGTCCTCTCGACCACGACGGATACTCGCGGAAGCTACGAGGAACTCTCGGGCACGTCGATGGCGACGCCCGTCACGTCCGGTGTCGCAGGACTGACGCTCGCCCAGTGGCCGAGCCTCACGAACAACGAACTGCGTACTCACCTAAAGGACACGGCGAAGGACATCGGTCTCTCGTCGAACAAACAGGGTGCAGGACAGGTCAACGCTAACAACGCAGTTACCACCGAACCCGGTAGCGGCGGCGGCGGTGGCGACCCCGGCGGCGACTCCACGACCGAGACGGTCAGCGGTTCGCTGTCGGGCTACTCCGACTACGCCGACTACTCGTGGAACTGGGAGTACAGCAGTCCCAGCCAAATCGTCGTCGAACTGTCCGGCCCGTCGAACGCCGACTTCGACCTCTTCATCAACGAAGGCACGACGACGGCCGCGAGTCCGAGCAACTACGACTACTCCTCGACTACCACGAACAGTCAGGAGTCGATTACCATCGACAACCCGGACACCTCGACTGCTCTGCAAATCGACGTGGACTCCTACAGCGGGTCGGGCAGCTACGACCTGACCATCACGGAGAACCAGTAACCCCAGTCGTTCGGTTGGTCCCCATTCTCCCATTCTAGCGCCCACGAGTGGCGACGCACGTGGCGGGCAGCTTCGTCTCGAAAACCCTTCCACCACAACGAACCGTCTATTCATCCTATGTGTGGATACTGTACAATAATCTCTCCGTGCCACCCCGTCTGCGGCCGTTTTCGAAGAATCGCGGGAGTCGCACCCGACGCCGACTTCGAACTGCACGGCTTTATCCGTCACTAACGCAAACTCTTCGCCATGTCTGCACCGTCGGGAATCGAATCCGGACTCATAGACCTGCTCGCCATCTTCATCATCGCTGGCGGCGTCGGCATCTTCGTCGCCAAGGTCGGACGTTTTCCGTACACTATCGCCTTACTTCTCGCCGGAGTTGCCGTCTCGATTATCGGTCTCAACATCGACATCACCCTCTCGCACGACCTCATCCTGCTCGTCCTCTTGCCGCCACTGCTGTTCGAGGGGGCGGCGACGACCGACTTGGAGCGGTTCCGGGAGAATATCGTTCCCATATTGGCGCTCGCGGTTCCGGGACTCATCGTCTCGGTGTTGATTCTGGGGTGGGTCGGGAGCTACGCCTTCAACTATCCACTTCTGCTCGCGCTCCTCTTCGCCGCGATGGTGCTCCCAACCGACCCCGTCTCGGTATTGGCCCTGTTCGAGGAACTCGGTGCGCCGGAACGACTCTCCGTCTTGGTCGAAGGGGAAAGCCTGCTCAACGACGGCGTCGGCGTCGTCATCTTCTCGACGCTGTTCGTGCTGGTTCAGGATTCGGTGGAAAACAACACCGAACTTTCTGAACTCATCTCGCCGGAGGTCGTTGCCGACGCAGGTATCGAAATCGTCGTCGCCAGTCTCGGTGGGATGCTCGTCGGTCTCGCGGCGGGGTACATCATCTATCGCATCATGATAAATCTGGACGAGCACATGACCGAAATCGTCCTCACGCTCATCCT
>CAYNQM010000028.1:20390-29198 GCA_964399275.1 uncultured Haladaptatus sp. | reverse complement strand
ACTGCACCCGGAACTGGCTTGCCATTCCACCGTAATCGTCCCGTATGGAAATCGACCCCGAGGAAGTGCAATCGCTCTACCGGACGCTGGCGGGTGCCGTCGTCCCACGACCGATTGCGTGGGTCAGCACTCGCAGTCCGGACGGCGTGGACAATCTCGCGCCGTACAGCTTTTTCAACGTCGTCAGCATCGCGCCGCCGGTCGTAATGTTCGCCCCGGTGGATGGCGAAGACGGACTGAAAGACACGCCGACGAACGTCCGCGAAACCGAGGAGTTTGTCGTCAATGTCGTCACCGAACCGCTGGCCGAGGCGATGAACCAGACGAGCGCGACGCTTCCCCACGGAGAGAGCGAGTTCGACCACGCCGGACTCGACCGCGCGGAATCGACCACAGTGGACGCCCCGCGCGTCGCGGAGACGCCGGTCGCTTTCGAATGTTCGCTGTACGAGATGGTCGATATCGGCGCATCGACGATGGTGCTCGGCGAAGTCGAGTGGGTGCACGTGGACGATTCGGTGACGACCGACGGAAAAATAGACGTGGAGAAGATCGATTCTGTCGGCCGACTATCAGGAAGCATATATACGAAGACGCGAGAGCGATTTGCAATGGAGCGCCCTCCATGACGGAACAGGAACTCATCGAGCAGAGCGACGAACCGATTACGACCGAGCGACTGGAAACCGACCTGCGCAACCTCGGAATATCGGCGGGCGACACCGTGCTGGTTCACTCGTCGCTGTCGGCCCTCGGATGGGTCTGTGGCGGCGCGCCAGCGGTCGTGGACGCCCTGCAGTCGGTCGTCACCGAGGACGGAACGCTCGTGATGCCGACCCACACCGCGGGCCACTCCGACCCGGGGAGTTGGCAGAACCCGCCGGTGCCGGACGACTGGAAGGAGACGATTCGGAAGACGATGACGCCCTATCGTCCCGAGATAACACCGACGCGGGGAATGGGCGCGATTCCGGAGTGTTTCCGGAACTATCCCGACGTGGTCCGCAGTCGGCACCCACTCTATTCGTTCGCGGCGTGGGGTTCGGACGCGGAACAGGTCACGGGAAACCACGAGTACGACGACGGACTCGGTGAATCCTCGCCTCTTGCACGAGTGTACGACCGGAATGGAACGGTTCTCCAGTTAGGGACGACCTACGAGACCAATACCTCGCTCCACCTCGCCGAATATCGCGGCGAGTTCGAGAAAGAAACAACCACCGACGGCGCGCCCGTGTTGAAAGACGGCGAGCGCGAGTGGATTGAGATAGAGGAACTGGCTATCGAAGACGAGGATTTCGAGCAGGTCGGCGAAGCGTTCGAGCGCGAGCGACCCGAGGCGATCGCTCGGGGCAAAGTCGGCGAGGCTGAAACGGTTCTGCTGAGTCAGCGAGAACTGGTCGATTTCGCCAGCGAGTGGTTCGGTCGAAATCGGTAATCGCGCGTCAGTCGCCAGCCACCTCAGTCGTCGTCAGCGGTCGCCGTCTCGGAGTCCATCGATTCCGCGTCGGCCTCGATGCTCGGAGGGTACTTGCCCCGGTCGAGTTTGAGGTCGCTTTGCGGGCGGGCCATGCAGGTGAGCGCGTAGTTTTCGGCTTCCTCCTCGGTCAGACCGCGCGCGGCGGGTTGGGTAACTTCGCCCTCCACGATTTCCGCGGAGCAGGCGAGACACATGCCGACTCTGCACGAGTACTCCTGCGCGATGCCTTCCTCGATACATTTGCTGAGGATGGTTTCCTTGTCGGAGACTTCGATGGTTTCGCCCGTCCCGACGAACTCGACGGTGTAGTCGTTCATGCTTCCGAGATACGAACAAGCCTGACAAAACCTTTTATCCACGCTCTCACGGATTCGTGTCGTCTCGTAGACGACAGAACAGGGAATAAAGAGTTTTCTCGGTTCCCTCTCGTAGCGAAACGCATGACCGAGCAGTACGACATGGTCGTCGTCGGCGCAGGAACGTCAGGGTGTTACGCCGCGGCGACTGTCGCCCGCGAGGGCTACGACGTGGCCGTCGTCGAGCGGAAAACCGAGGAAGAGGCAGGACACATCGCGTGCGGGGATGCACTGAAGGGTGCCGACGCCTTCCCGGAAGCCATTCCGAAGGAGAAGATTCAGGCCGCGTTCACGAACACCGACGTAGACCACGGGCGATTCGAGATTCCCCAACAGGACACCGTCCTCGAAATCCCGGTTCCCGGCGAACTCGCCGTCATCGACCGCTGGGAGTACGGTCGACGAATCATCAAGGGTGCGAAAGAGGCAGGTGCCGAATTCCACTACGACACCGTCGTCCAAGACGTGACCCAAGACGACGGGCGCGTCACGGGCGTTCGCGGCAAGCACAAGGGCGACGTCGTCGAGTATGAGTCCGAACTGCTTATCGACGCCGCCGGGGCGCTCTCGCTCCTGCAGGACAAGACCGACTTTTCGGACTCGACGTTCGACACGAACGTCACTTACTCGCAGTTCTGTTCTGCCTACCGCGAAGTGCTCCACGTCGAGGAACCGGTCGAGTGGGACGACGCGCTCGTGTTCAAACCGACCGACCGCGCCGCGGGCTACCTCTGGTACTTCCCGCGCACCAGCACGGAAATCAACGCCGGTCTCGGCTTCCAGATGAACGAGGAGCCGATGAAACTGGTCGAAGACCTGAAACGCGACCTGCGCAACCGGCCGGAGTTCCACAACGCGACCGTCGAGGACAAACTCGGCGCGGCCTTGCCGACCCGACGCCCCTACGACTCCGCCGTTGCGCCCGGATTCATTGCGGTCGGCGACGCAGCGGGCCACGTCAACCCGACGACCGGTGGCGGCATCGCGGGCGCAGCCTACGCGGGCAAGTACGCTGGCGAGCAGGCCATCGAGGCGTTCGAATCCGGCGACGTGAGCGAGCAGGCGCTGTGGGAGTACAACCAGCGCGTCATGGAGCACTTCGGCGCGCGCTACGCCGGACTCGACATCTACAACATCTTCACGACGTCGGTTGAGGTGGACGACCTGATGGGGATGCTCGGCGCGCTCCCGACGCAAAAACTCTCCGAGGCGCTCTACTCCGGCAGTGCGAACATCGGCTGGAAGCTCAAGCTCCAAACCGCCATCGACGCCCGCGACCACTGGCGACTCGTCTACGACCTGTACAAGACCAAGAAGATGGCCGACGAAATCATCGACCACTACGACCACTACCCGACCGACCCGCGTGGACTTCCCGCGTGGCAAGGGGTTCGCGACGACCTGATGGAACGGGTGTACGAGACGACCGGCGCGACACCGAAATACTGAGTCAGCCAGTTCAGTACAATCCGAGCCAGTTTCGGATGTCGAGGTGCAGAATTGTACATCAGATACAATTCTACTGGGCCGAGGAAGTGTTTTACATCGCGTCAGCTATGGGTTACAGTATCCAATCGAAAAGGAGCAGTCGTGCAGGTGATGAAATTCGGCGAGTTCCGCCCGTTGCTTACTCGCGCTCTCTGACGATGATTTCGCCGTAGCTGTGAACCGTCACGCGATAGCGGTCGATGTCGAACACTACTTTCCCACCCATGCGGGGAGAACCGTCGTGTTTGTCGCTAAAGAGGTTATCTAGCGCGTCGGGGTCGATAGCATCGTATAGCGGCATTCCAAGATCGTCTAGATTGTCGCCTGCGACTTCCGCGAGCGCCATCACCACTGCCGTACTGAGTTTTTCATCGTCTGCGTAACTGGTGTACTGGCTCGGCTGTGCTGTGCTTGCGATAACGCTACCGTCATCTCTGTCGTTGATGTTCCCGTTCATACTGTTGACCTCTTGTGACGCAATACTGGTTCGGTCTATACAGAGGCTTGCGGCAGAACCTTATAAAAATTACCGTATTCTTTTGAAGTAGTTGGAATCCTAATACTTATGGAGACGTACCCCGGTCAGTCCAATCCGTAATCGCCGCCGTACTTGAGGAAGAAGTACGCCAGCGCCAGCACCGTGAACAGTGCCGACACCGTCGCGACCGCGAGCGACTTCGCGGCGTTTGGAATCGACGGGAGTGCGCCACCACCACCTTCACCGCCTCCACCGCCGCCCGCGGCGACTTCGATGCTTCCGACCATCCCCGCCGACTCGTGTGGGATGCAGAAATATTCGTAGGTGCCTTCCACGTCGAACGTGTGTTCGAACGACTCCCCGCCGCCGATGTCACCCTCCGGATACGCGTCTCTGGCCGCCTGTTCGTTGTCGAACCCACCGCTGGCGAAGTACGCCGCCTCACCCGGAATCTCGTCCTCGTACGCCGTCACCGAGTGGCCGATCGAACCGACGTTCTGCCAGACGACAGTCGTTCCCGGCGCGACTGTCACCGAGTCCGGGTCGAAAACGAGGCTGTCGGTCATCTCGATAGTTCGTTGCCCCTGTGCAGAAGCGGTTTCCGTCGTGGCCGCAATCGCGGTTCCGCCCGCAATTCCACGAAGAAACCCTCTTCGGGTCGTTCTCGCTCCCCCCATAGCTAGACCGTCGGCTTTTTCGACAAAACCACTTTCGCCCGTGAGGAGTTCGGTCAGTCCTCGATTTTATCGCTGATTCGTGGTTTCGATGAAGAAAGGCAGTCCGTAATTTCAATGACGGTTGGCAGTTGCTACCTGCATCCCTCCGCAAAAACCTCCATTCGTCTCATCTTCGCAAAATCACACTCGACAAATCATCTCCACGAAACCATTCAAAACCCGCCTCGAACACCCTCAAGGACGTTGACTAGCGATTTCTCGAATCGAGGAGGACAGCAAATCGACGGCGATTGGAAGACTGTCCTCGTCCACGTCGAAGGTCGAGGTGTGATGGCCGCCGGGATGGTCGGTGCCGACGCCGACGTAGGCGGCGAGGCCGCCGTTTTGCTGGACTTCCTGCATGAGATACGTCGCGTCCTCGCTTCCGCCGAGAGAGTCCCTGCGAATCGGGTTCTCGACGCCGCGCGTTTGGGTCGAAACGTCGTGGACGATTTCGACCACGCCCTCGTCGCTCTCGGCGCTCGGGGCTTCACCTTCCGCGCTCAGTTCGACCGAACAGCCGTGCATCTCAGCGGCGTTTTCGAGCACGCGGTCTGCGCGCTCTTTCATGTAATCTTTGAGTTCGGTCGTCTCGCCGCGCACCTCGCCCTCGATGTAGGCGTGTTCCGGGATGATGTTCGTGGCCGTGCCACCGCCGACCTGTCCGGCGTTGATTCGCGTGGCCCCGTCCTCGTGGCGCGGGATGGCGTTGAGGTTCTGAATCGCGGTGGCCATCGCCTGCACCGCGTTCTCGCCAGCGTTGGGTTTCCCGCCCGCGTGGGCCGGTTCCCCCGAGAACTCCGCGTGGAAGTGGTTGACCGCGAGGAAGCCATCGACGCCCGCGACGACTTCGCCGGTCGGGTGGTCGAGACCGATGTGCACCGCGAGGAGGTAGTCCACATCGTCCAAGTGGCCGCTCTTGGCCATCGGTTTCCCTCCGGCGACCATCTCCTCACCCGGTTGGAAGAGGACTTTCAGCGTTCCTTCGAAGTCGCTGTCCTTGATGGCTTCGAGCACACCGATTCCGATGGTTGCGTGCGCGTCGTGGCCGCAGGCGTGCATCGCGCCCGCGTGCTCGGAGCGGAAACCCTCCGCCGCAGGAACGTGGTCGTCGTCGGTGGACTCCTCGCGGAGCAGGCCGTCGATGTCCACGCGCAGGGCGACGGTCGGCCCCTCGCCGCGGTCGAGAACCGCAATCGCGCCGGTTCTGCCGCCCTCCAGTCCTTCGAGGATATCCTCGCGCGCGCCGTCCTGTCTGGCCTGTTCGTACCAGCGCCCGAGTTCCTCGTCGTCGGGAACCGACATTCGTTCTTCCTCCGCGAGGACTTCGGGGCCGACGTAGAGTTCGTCTACCCCGACGGTTTCGAGTTCGTCCACGATGCGGGCGGTGGTGTAGAACTCGCGCCACGCCGGTTCGGGATGGCGGTGTAAGTCCCGTCGGAGTTCGACCAGTCGGTCGCGGTGGGTCTGTTGACTCATGGCAGGGGAGACGGCCGGTGCGGGCTTAAACCCTGACGACTGGGCAGGCGTTGCATCTTCTGAAGATTTTCCGCAATTATGTACGTTCTGTTTCATCTTTCGTGGAAGTATCATTGGTGATTAACTATAATTTATACCACCGGGCACTCTTGGCACACAGTGATAGAGGTGAGTTAGATGGGTTCGTCAGATGATAAACGAGATGAACCGGTAGAAGAGGTAGAAGAAGAACTTCGCGAAGCAGAGATAGCTCGGAGCGAACCGCAAATCGAGTTCTACGGTGGGAAGCGGATGAGCGCGCTTCCCATCGCGCTATTCATCCTCTGGGCAGTCTTCCAGAGTGGCTTCCTCGGCGTCGGGGACACCACGGGACTCGTCGTGGGGATGCTCGTCTCGCTCATTGTCGGGATGTTTTTCGCCAAAGGCGACTGGAAGAGCTACGCGAACACGATTTTCGAGGGGATGACCCAGCGCGTGGCGGCGACAGCAATCGTCGCGTGGCTCTGGGCGGGTATGTTCGCACAAGTGCTCCAAGACGGTGGCTTCGTACAGGGACTTGTCTGGGCCGCGGATAGCCTGAGCGTCGGCGCGTCGCTCTTCCCGGCGGCGACGTTCATCCTCGCGGCACTGCTCGCGACCGGTATCGGCACCGGATACGGGACGACCATCGCGTTCACGGGACTGTTCTTCCCAGCGGGTCTCGTCGTCGGCGCGAATCCCGTGCTGATGTTCGGTGCGATCCTTTCTGGCGCGGTGTTCGGTGACAACCTCGCGCCGGTCAGCGACACGACCATCGTGAGCGCGGTGACGCAAGATTCGGACATCGGCGGCGTCGTCGCCTCGCGGTTCAAATACGCAATCTTCGCCGCGATATTCGCACTCGCGGGCTACGTCATCGCCGGGTCGATGATGGACGGCGCGTCCATCTCGCAGGAAATCGCGCTGGAGGGCAACCCCATCGGACTTATCCACCTCGTCTCGATGCTCATCGTCATCGTGACGGCCATCTCGGGCCGACACATCGTCGAGGCGATTTCGTGGGGTCTGCTGTTCGGCATCCTCGTCAACATCGTCTTCGGTCTCGCACCGCTCAAACAGATGTTGGTCTTCAACGCGCCGGTAAACGGCCCGTTCGCGCAGAATCTGGCGTTCCTCCCTATGGTTCAGACGGTTCCGGTGGACGCTGAGACGGCGGGAACCGTCAGCGGAAGCCTCTACAGTGGCGCATCGGGTTTCTTCCCGCTCATCGTGTTGACCCTGCTCATCGTCGCAGGGGCACAAATCATGATTCGCGGCGGCGGCTTCGAAGCGCTTCAGAACTGGTTGCTGAACGGCGTGGCGACCAACGTCCGGCGCGCGGAGACGACGATGGTACTCGGCACGGCGGGCGTCAACGCCATGATTACCATCAACACCGCCGCCGAAATCGCCATCGCGCCCTACGTCGCCCGTATCGGCCAGAAGTTCAACATCAACGGCTACCGGCGGGCCAACATCCTCGACGCCAACTCCTCCGCCATGGGCTACATCTTCCCGTGGGGCGGCGGCGTGCTGGTCGGCTACGCAACGATGCTAGAACTCGTCGATAGCAGTCAGTTCGGCTGGTTCACGCGCTCGATGGTCGTCAACCCCGCCGAAGTCTGGCCGTTCGTCTTCCACGGCTGGTTCCTGTTCGGCGTGTTCCTGCTCTCGGCGCTGACCGGGTTCGGTCTCGAATACGTTTCCGACCGCCGCGCCGAGGAGGTGGCCCGAGTATGAGCCTCTTGGACAAGTATCTCGCCGGGTGGACGTTCCGGACGAACAAGCCCGAATTCGACTCCGGCGAGGAAATCGACGTCTACCTGACGAAGTACGAGAACGGCACCGCCCGCGCCCGCGTCGGCGACACCATCCTTAACGTCGAGGGTGCGCCCAGAGACGCCCTCGACACGCGCGTTCGACTCCGTGTCGAGGAGTTCGACGCGAACGACCACGAGGGACGAGCGACGTTCGTCAAAGCGCTAGACGGCGAAACGTTCTGAGCGCGGAGTCGTCTCGGTTCATTTTCGTCAGCAACTCGTTCGAGACGAGCGTTACGAATTGGTAGTCGGTAACAGCTATCTTAGTTCGTTATTTTTCCGGCGAGATAGGCTGCGAGAAGAGACGTTATGCTTTGCCCATGCCTTGCACTTGTTCGAGTTCGACTTCGACGCGGATTCCAGGCGGGAAGTCCATCTCGGCGATTTTCCGGGAGACGGCGTTGTGTCCGACGATTTCCATTTTCCGGGTGTACACCGTGTACTCCCAGCTTTTGAACTGTCGTCCCTCGTCCCCGGAGAGCGTCTTGTACTGTGGCACCCGGATTCGTTCCGGCGGTTCGGAATGTGGCCCTCGCAAGTCCGCGCCTTTTCGCTCCGCCGTCGAGCGGATTTCCGACACGACTTTGTCCAGTACGGGACGGTTTCCGCTCTGGAGAAGTATTTTCGTGATGAAGGTCATGGCTGGCTCTATACTGTGTAGAGAATCACAGTACGTAAAATTCCTGCTTTTGGTTCGAATACGGGCGTCACCTGTTTTTCGTCGGCTCAGTAATCGCACATATCACGGAGGTCAGAATAACAAACGGAACGCGCCCGATAACGACTGTATTGGTTCGACATTCCTTTAATGGCGAACCGCATAGATGAACCTAATGGCAGTTAAAGCTACGAGCGCGGGTGCCATCCTCTTTCGGGATACCCGCGGTCGAAGGGAATACCTCCTCCTCAAAAGCCGTCCGGGCGACTGGGAGTTCCCGAAAGGCGGCGTGGAGGGCGACGAAGAGCTACAGCA
>CAYNQM010000028.1:1588-20380 GCA_964399275.1 uncultured Haladaptatus sp. | reverse complement strand
GCACCGCGACTTGCAGAGGCGCGACTACGACCAGGCGATAAACACCATCACGCAAGATGGACCGCGTGACATCCTCCGGGATGCGCACGAGTTCCTCAAGGAGAACGGCAGCGACTGAAAAATCGAATTTTTCGAGCGATTATCGACGACGCGCCAGCAGTGCGACTCCCGCGAGGGCAGTCACCGCGAGACCGACGCCGAAGCCGGGTTGACCGCCGGAATCGGTGGATTCGGTCGTCGTGGTCGTCGTAGTCGTTTCGCCGGACGAGTCTTCTTCAGTCGTCGTGGTCTGGGTCGTCGTGCTGTCGCCCTGGACGTCGAGACCGCCCATCTTGATGACGGGAACGTTCTCGCCGGTTCCCGAGTAGATGGTCAGACCGTACATTCGCGCGTTCAGCTTTCCGTCCACTTTGGTCTCGTTTTTGACCGAGACCGTGTCGCCGTCGGATTTCGTCGTCAACGCCGAGCCGTCGCCACTGCCCGCTTTCGCGGTGTCGAACAGCAGGACGACCTGTCCGTCGCCGTTTCCGTCCTCGACGGTCGCGTTCAGTTTGTAATCGGCCTGTCCGCCTCCGATTTGGACGGTCATGGAGTCGAGACCGCTAAGACTGAGGTTCATCGTGGCCGTTTCGCCGTTGTTCACCTCGTAGATGGAGTGGTTGAGGGTGACTGTTCCGTTGCCATCGCCTTCCTGTTGGAAGAGCAGAGGGGACTGTACAGCAGGATTCTGGTCGGTGCTCGTCGCGCTTCCGGCAGTGCCTGCGACGGCAGTGCTTGCGAGAAGCGAAACGACCACCAGGGAGGTCAGGGCACTTCGTAGGTTCATAGTTGAATGGTATAGCGGTAAAACCGCTCACCCGTCTCGTGACGAGCGTAGCCGGAATTTCTCGGCCGATAACAAAAAATTTCTGTTACGTGCCGGTCGAATCGCTTACCAGCATGGGGAACCACGGGTCGATATGGCCGAACCGGAGTTCACGTTCGAACTGCGAATTTGTCGGTGGGCCGAACGAAACTGGCCTCCCGAGGGACGTGAGCGTGCGGTACTCGTCGCGCGGCAACTCGGCACGAAGCGAAGGCGATGGGACACGCTCGTCGTGGAAGTTGACCCCGACGAGTTCGCTAGGCGTACGCAGTTCGGTCGGACGCGACTCGACAGCGACCACCTGCACGTGGCCCGGAACGCACCCGAAGAGTGGGAGTGGTATCAAGACGCCCTTCCCGACCCCGGCTATCCGTGGCGGTACGTCAGGGAGACGATTCACGAGGCCGACGACCGTGGAATTTTGGACGTGCGAAAACGCGGTCGCAGGCTCGAAATCCGGCGGAAGTTCGCGTACCCCGACTGGGTTCGGCGAATCGTCGCCATCGAGAACAAACCCGACTTGGACGCCAGCGCCGCCCGAAATCTTCGGCCGCAGATAGAGCGCGACGTCGCCCTCGCGCTGGCCGACGAGGTATGGGTCGCCACGCGCGCGACCGGCGACCGAGTCGAACCCGCACTGCTCGAATCGCTCCCCGTCGAGGCGGGAATTTTGACCTTCGACGGAACGGACGCCGACGTTGCGTGGTTTCCCCGAACGCTGGACGCGGAGGAACCGGGCACTCGAATTCTGGAGCGCCCGGATGGCGGGAAGTACGACCAGTCGGCAACGACCTTCGAGTACGTCGATGGGGGGACGAAGCGCGAAAAGCGACTCGCAATCGCGGAACGGGCCTACGAACGCGGTTGGCGGTCGTACACCCGGACGATGCGACCCGACTGTCGGCACTTCGAACTCCGGCACGAGCGCGAAATGATGCTTCCCCATTGCTCAGCGAAATCGTGTTCGCAGACCGCAGGAGAGTGCTCCGGTCGGTGTTCCGAGTTCGAACCCGAACCGCCCGCGTGGCGACAGAAAGGCTGGCCAATCGAGGGCGGTCCCGGAAAGGCGATTCGGCGACTGCTCGATTCGCGTCGGGAGCGATTCCGCCCCGACTGACCCGACTTCGAGTCCGACAGTTCCTCGAATTCGACCAATTCGACTTCGAATCCGACTACCCGGACGTTTCGACCGTGATGTCCTCGCGCGCCACGGCGAGTTTGAACGTCGGAACCGTGCGGTAGACGACTTCCACGACGCCCTTCCGTTTCAGGCTCTGGAGCGCGGAGCGCACGTCGTCCACTTCGGGGTCGATGTCGAACTCGTCGCGCAGCTCGTGGAGCACCGAGACGACGCTCTGGGAGCGGTCGTCGTGGTCGGCGAGCACCTCGAACACCTGTCGCTGGAGTTCGGGGACGCGAACGATGCTCGGCGCGTCCTCGTCCTCGTTGGCGACCATGCCGGGTTCCACGTCCACGAGGTCGTTGGCCTCGGTTGTCGCGCATATGTAACTGTTCTCGTCGCGGTAGTAGTACTCCTTCAGTTCGTTCTCCAGATACTGGTGGACTTCGCTCCCGCTTTCCAACCCCCATCTGTCCTGCAGTTCGCTATTCTTCGTCGGTTGCAGTTCGACCAAATCGGCGAGTCGCTCGCGAGCCTCCTCGGACAGCGTCATCGTGGAGAGGATATGGGGGCGTCTTATTTCCCATTTCCGGAGCGACGTGGACGACGAAAACGAATTTGTTGATTGTAAATATTCGGTGTGAAACGCTCCCTCACGCGACGAGATACAGCATCCGATTTCCGTGAAGAAGGCGAGTCGGCAGGTGTGGGACGCAAGCCACGCTCTCGCACTGGAAGAGACTTTTGTGGAATTTGACTCTGCGAGAGAGCGACCGAGTTCGGGCGTGGCGTACGTCTAGCATCAGTAGCATCAAATCCCACGAAACAACTCCATCGCGTGAGAGTGTGGCCTGCCTCTAGCAGTCGCAGACACCGTGTTAGGAGAATCGTTCCCGAAACACGAGGTATGGCTTACGCTACGTGTCCGCCAAACCAACTACGAACGAAACCTCGGTATATCCACAATCATTAACCAACCACTGAGAGAAAATGTATCCATGTCCGAATGGGAGACGGTACGACTCGAATTCGACGATGACGTGGCGACGCTGACGGTTGACCGACCCGACCGACTCAACGCGCTAAACGTCGAGACGCTACAGGCGCTCCGCGAGGCGATTTCGGAGGCGGAGAGCGAGGACGCCCGCGCGCTCGTTCTCACCGGCGCTGGCGAGAAGGCGTTCGTAGCCGGGGCCGACATCAGCCACATGCAAGACCTCTCGACGACGGAGGCACAGGAGTACGCCGAACTGGGGCACGAGGTGGCCGACACGCTGGAGTCGTTCCCCGCACCGGTCATCGCGGCGATAAACGGCTACGCCTTCGGCGGCGGTTGCGAACTCGCGTTGGCGTGCGACCTCCGGGTCGCCAGTGAAAACGCCGTCCTCGGGCAGACCGAAATCGACCTCGGCATCATTCCGGGATGGGGCGGCACCCAGCGACTCTCGCGGTTGGTCGGCGACGAACTGGCGCGCCGACTCGTCTTCTTCGGCGAGCGCATCGACGCGCAGGACGCCCACGAGATGGGATTGGTCGGCGAAGTCGTCGCCCACGACCAGATCGAAAACCACGTCGCGGAGATGGCAAGCGACCTCGCGGAACGCCCGGCCTTCGCCATGCAAGCCGCGAAGGAAGCGCTGAATCAGGTACACGAGAGCAGTCAGTCGGCAGGATTGCGCTACGAACGCCGCCTCTGGAGCTCGCTGTTCGGCACGCACGACCAGCGCGAAGGAATGTCCGCATTCGTGGACGACCGAGAACCGGAATTCGAGTAATCAGTCCTGCGGCGTCGGGCGCGATTCCGCGTCCGACCCCGACGACACCGTTTCTTCGACCTGCGTGTAGACGAGAAGGGCACCGACCGCAGCCAGCACCGCGCCGAACTCGAAGGGAACCTGAAACCCGAACTGGACGAGAAAGCCCGACGCGAGCGGGCCGATGGCGGTTCCCAGCCCGAACGCCATCGTCAGAATCGAGAGTTGGGTACCAGATTGGCCCTCTCGTGCGAGGTCGCCTGCCAGCGCGAGCGCGGGGGCAAACACCAGCGCGCCCGCGACGCCCTGCGCAAGACGGGCGACGAGCATCTGCATCGAGGTATCAACGAACCCCTGCACCAACGTCGCTGGAACAAGAATCACCATCCCGACGACGATGAACGGCCGTCGTCCGAGTCGGTCGCTCGCTCGACCGACTGGGGCCTGCAGCGCGACCTGCGCGAGGACGAACGCGGCGAACTGGAGGCCGAACCACGTCTTGCCTTGGTCGAGTCGGTCGTTGATTGTCGGCTCGATAGTCGCCAACAACGCGATGCTGATGGCCAAAAACAGGGTCGTCAGTCCGAGCGCGAAGACGGGGTCGAGACCGCTCCGGCGACCACGAATCGAGAGATCGAACTCCTCGCCAGCACTGGCCTCGGTTCGCTCCGGGTCGCTCACCAGCAGGGTGACGAGCAGATAGCTGACGAACGCGCCGACCGCCGCGAAGTAGAAGGCGGCGTCGAAACCGGTCATCTGGAAGCCCCCGATAGTGTAGGGACCGCCCTCCACGACCGACCCGGCCGCAATCGGGCCGAGACCGAACCCGAGCAGGCGGAAGGTGTTGAACACGCCCATGTTCCCGCCGCGCGTGTCGGTCGTGGCGAGTTCGTTGACCAGCGCGATGGTGCACGGAATCGTGAAGGCGACGCCGACGCCCTGAAGCGCGCGAATCGCAACGAGGGAGACGTAGTTCCCGACGAACGCGTAGGCGAGGTTCGTCACCGTCAGAATCGCCAGTCCGAGCAGGATGAACAGCTTGCGCTTGCCAGTTCGGTCGGAGATTCGGCCAGCGAAGGGTTGCGTAAAGCTGTT
The DNA here is from genome assembly GCA_964399275.1 of uncultured Haladaptatus sp. Taxonomy (GTDB): domain Archaea; phylum Halobacteriota; class Halobacteria; order Halobacteriales; family Haladaptataceae; genus Haladaptatus. Next base: position 15,546 of record CAYNQM010000028.1, on the reverse strand, counting down.
GAGAAAACCGAACAGCGAGAGGACGATTCCCGTCACCATCGTCTCCGCGAGACCGAACGTGTTGCCCGAGACCGTACCGCTCGCGATGTACACCGGCAGGACGACGATGAGGAAGGAGTTACCGACCGCGTCCGCCATGCGTGCTAACGCTAAAGCTAAAATTCGTCTATCGGTGCCGAACATTCGGTTCAACGTATCCGCCGCGCGCCCAAGACGATTGTGATGGCGGCCGTGATAACAGCTAAGAGCATTCACGTTGTCCCATGTTCCCATGGTACGTCGCGTCAAGTTCAGTCATTTGGAGTCCACGCTCGACGAACTCTCGTATCCAGTCTCGCGCGATGAGGCCACAGCGGAGCTGGACGACGTAACGGTTCTGTTCGCGGAGGGAGAGGAGAACCTCGGCGAGTTGATTGCACAGACCGAACAGGAAGAGTACGAATCCGTCGAAGACATCGACGCGGAAATCAACAACGTCCTGCCCAGAGAAGCAGTCGGCGAACCGTATCAGTCGGAAGGCGAGGGGTGAGAAGCACGCCGTTTAAATGGGTGGGTCGGCTATTGCGGGCCACCAATGGAGTTCTGTGACGAGTGCGGTTCCATGATGAAAGCCGACGACGGTCTCTGGGTCTGCGGGAGTTGTGGCTACGAGAAACCGAAAGGCGACGCGAGCGACTACACCGTTACCGAAGACCAGGAAGTCAGCGAGATTATCGAGAGCAGCGGCGGCACCAACGGCCTGCCGACGACCAGCGCGCAGTGTCCGAACTGCGACAACGACGAGGCATACTGGTACATGCAACAGATTCGCTCGGCGGACGAGAGCGAAACCCGATTCTTCGTCTGTACCGAATGCGAACACAAGTGGCGCGAAGACGATCACTAACGACGACCTTTTACGACGGTCGAGAGGCGGAGCCAGCGCGATTCGCGCTGGCTCTGCCCGTCTCCCTGTAAAAGCTCGACCAAAAGCACTGCGGGCCTCCCGATGGTCGGCCCTTGGCCCGGAAAATCTCCGATTTTCCGGAGAAGACGCTAGCCTTCGGTGGTTGTGACGATTGCTGTTTCTGATGTTTGTGGCGGTTGTTGATTTCTGGCGGTTGTGAAAATTCGCGGGACTGGCGGTTGTGTCACCTGCTGGTTTCTGTTGCTGGCGGAAATTTGCGGATTGTGGCGGTTGTAGCGGTTGCTGACTGCTGGCGGTTGATCGGTCGGCCTATCGCTCACTCCGTTCGCTGTCGGTGAAAAATCGAAAGTCGAGAGATTACACGTTCCGCGCGAACAGCAGATACCCGGTGTGCCCGACGCCAGTCGTCGTCGGGCGCGTCCCGCGCTCGTCGAAGTCCATCTCGCGTTGGATGGTTTCCATGGTTCGGATGTTGTCCAAATTGGCCTCCCTCGCGGCCATCTCAACGTCGCGCGCGCTCTCCACGAACGGGGCGTACACGCCGAGTGACCCACCGTCCGCGAGCAGGTCGGGGGCGTGCGCGACGACTTCCGCCGCGTCTGGCGTGTCCAGCGTGAGTACGTCGAACTCGCCGATATCGTCGATTTCTTCGGTGATATCGCCGGTACGAACGGCAACTCTGTCGTCGGCGTTCGCCATCGCGATGTTCTCACGAGCAACGTCTGCGAAGTCAGCTTTGCGTTCGAACGTGACGACTTCGGCACCGATTCGACCGAGGTAGCCTGCGAGGACGCCGGTTCCGGTTCCAGCGTCCAACACGCGGTCGCCCGCCGACACGCCAGTTTCCCCCACGATGAGACCGACGTCTCGGGGGAGCATCGGTGCACCGGTGCGCTCGAAGTGGTGAAAGAGGTCTGGCCCGCGCAATCTGCGAACCGTAAACTCCTCGTCCAAGTGCGTCGTCAGTGTATCGCCCGGTTGCACGTCCTCGGGAACGGTGAGGACGCCGAGGTCGGTCTGGAGTTCCTCGCCGGGGTCGCGCAGATACTCCCGATCGCCGTGCGTGAGCAGTATCGTCACTCCAGTCGCTCGACCGCCGCCGCGAGGTCGCCATCGACCGCTTCGAGTGCCTCGCGGGCTTCGTCCTCGCTCGCGCCCGTTCGTTGGGCGACGATTTCCACGTCGGCGTCCGGCACTGCGCTCGCGGACGAATCGGCGTCGCCAGCCTCGACCGCACCGCTCGCGCCGCCGGTCGCTTTGCGCGTCTCGGCGTCGCCGACGACTTGATAGGTCTGTTGACCGCGAGCGTCCATCCGGGTGACTTCGGGGTCGCTGAAGACGAGTTCCTCGCCGTCAGCCGTTCGAATGACGACTTCTTCGGCATCGACGTCGTCTACGTCGATACCCATTTGCTTCATCATCTGTTGCATCTTTCGGGGGTTGAGTCCGCCGCCGCCTCCTCCAAACATACCCGAATCGTCGGAACGGAGGGCAAAAAACGTGACGCAAACGCGCCGGGTTACTGGTCATTTTCGTCGCCGACGACGAGCGAGAATCGAGTGTTCGGGGCCGTGCCGCGGAATTCGACGGTTCGGTTCGAGAGCGAGACAACGGCGTTCACCCGCGTCGTCCGCTGATCGGTCGTGAAAAATCCGACGGCACCGTTGACTCGCGCGGCGTAGACGTACCGCGTCTAGTTGGGCGTGAGCGGTTTGCTGAGACTGGTGACGAGCACACTGACGGATTCGAGTCGATTCATTCCCTATTCGTCCGCGCCGTCGCGCACCTTCACCGCCATTCCGGTGTCGAAGTCCAGCATGGCGTCGGCGTCGAGTTCGGCGCGACCGACCGCGAGCAAGTAGCCGTCTTCGTGAGTGACGAGCAGTTCGTCGCCAGCGCGAACGTCGTCGTCCACTTCGGTGATGAACTTGGCGAAGACGTTCTTGCCGTCGCGGACGAACGGTTCGCTCTCGTCGCCGACGACGACTCGGCCCGCCGGGGTGTCGAGCGCGTCGGCGAGTCGAGCGCCCCCCGCGAGGCCGAGCGTGAATCGGCCATCGGTCGCGTAGGTGACGAGTCGAGAACCGCCGGCGTGCACCTGTTGCGGTCGTCCGGACGACGACCGGCGGATTTCCAGCGTCTCGTCTCTGGGGAACAGGGCGGCACCAGCGCCCGCCCCGAACTGATAATCGGCAGTCGTGCGGAGAGCAGGAAGGTCGTCGGCCTCTTCGGCGTCAGTCATTGGGCCGCCTTCGTAGCGGGGGAGTGAAAGCCCTTCGACATCCCGAGTGGAATGCTATCATACAACATTGTCATTCGTCACCGTGTCCCAGTCTATCGGTTTGAGAGTGATTTATTAGGAATGAGACCGAAAGGCGCGTATGAACTCGAAAGAACTACTCGGAATCGCGCTTCTCGTCGTCGGGAGCGTCCTGATTTTCGGCATCGCGTCGATGGCAGGGTCGCTCGTCGGGAACGCCCTCGCTGGACTCGCCACGATCGTCCTCGCAACGGGTGCGCTGATGTACGGAACGGCGGAAGACGGCCGCCCGGTTTAAAGCAGAAACGTATCGGCTCGCTCGCTTAAATCGACGAACGTGTCGGCGGCTTCGATGAGTTCTTCGGCGGACGATTCTTGGAATCCCATCACTTCCACACGCACACCCTCGTGGCGAAGATGCGTGACGAGGCGTGCGAAGTCCCCATCCCCCGTGCAGAGAACCACGGTGTCGGTTTTCGGTGCGAGCGTAATCGCGTCGAGACAGATGCCCACGTCCCAGTCCGCTTTCTTCGACCCGTCGCCGAACGTCTTCAGCGCCTTGATTTTCGTCTCGAAGCCGATTTCGGAGAGGGCGTCGAAAAAGCGGTCTTCGTCGGGACTGTCGGCTTGGATTACGTAGGCGATGGCACGCGTCAACTCGCGTTCCTGCGTCGCTTTCGAGAGGAGAGACGAATAGTCGATATTTCGGCTGTAGACACTTTGTGCCGTATGGTAAAGGTTTTGCGCGTCGGCTAACACGGTGACGCGCTGGGCTGGATGTATCTCAGTCATATCTTGGTGTGATAACTACTAACATAAAGAGGTTCCTGCTTGAACGTATCAACTATTGGGTGAATCAGTCCACGTGAGCGAGACTGAATCGGGGTCAAGTATGTAATATTTTTTCCACGTTGGTGCCAAGCTGACGACACGAGTCGCCCCCATCGTCGTCTCCGCGTGTTGGTGATGGTGGCCGACGAGACAGAGGTCGGGGTCGAGCGCGGAGATGAGGTCGTCGATGTGCGAACAACCGACGTCGTACTCCTCGCTGACGGGGAGGCCGTGCGGTGCTTCGTGGGTCATGAGCACGTCCACGGATTCCAGCGCCGTCGCGCGTTCGATATCTTCTTTCGTGAAGTGACGCCGTCGTTCGCCGACGAGGTTCGCGCGTGGGCGGTCGTACTGTGTCGGCGCGAAATTTCCGGACAGTCCGGCGATTCGGAGTCCTTCGAGTTCGACCGCAGTGCTGGCGAGCAGGTTGGCGTTTCGAACCTCGGAGTTGGAGACCAGACCGTGTCGGAGCGCAGAAATCGTATCGAAGTCCTCGTTGTTGCCCGCGATGAACCACGTCGGTTTCGGCAAGTTGTAGTACATCAGGTCGCCGAGTTGCAGAGTCACCTCTTGGTCTGCCTCGCGGTATGCCGCGAAGAGTGCGCGCCGGTTTTCGGGGTCGGCGGCGTGAGCGTCTCCGAGGACGAGCATCGACCCTAAATATTTTCGGAGGCGTGATAAGACCGCCGAATTCTGCCCACTCGAACTGCTCACCCGTGGAGGACGAGCGCAACCCCCGCAAACAGCAGGAGTCCCACGCCGTAAAAGAGGAACTTGATGTCGCTGTCCATCTGCGTGGCCTGCAAATCGGCGGGGTCAACGATGGTGCTTTGGATACCCATCGAATCGGCATTGGCCATCGCCGTCCCCATCCGCACGGTTCCGGTTCCACCGAGCGCGAACAGGAGTGCGACCAACCCGACCCCGAGCAGGGAGAGGAGGGCCATCCCCGACCGCGTGACGGCGTAGACGAGGGCGACGGTCGCCCCGGCGTAGGCGACCGTGTACCGCACACCGCACCGACCGATGACGTTCCAATTCATACCACGACAATGAGTAGCTAGAGAATAAACATTTCCCGTGACTGAGACCACATCGTAGACTCTGCCTCCTGCGTAAGGCATAAGTCATCACGGAACAGGTCTATTCAACAATGCCATGTGCTGTCGCTCTGCCCCAGTTCGCGTTTAGGACGAGCAACAGCACGGTCGGAAAACGCACAAAACGCGCGCCATAAACGATTCGCGGCGGGATTGGCACTCCCGTCACGGGTCATCCTCGTTTTGTACCGCGCGACGACCGATTTCCGACTCAAAACCAATGACAAACACACCGTTCCGTGGGGTCTACCCCGCGATGACCACGCCCTTCGCGGGCAACAGTATCGACTACGACCAACTCCGCAGTGACGCTCGACGCCTCGAACGCGCTGGCGTCGATGGCCTCGTTCCCGTCGGTTCCACTGGCGAGAGCGCGACTCTGACTCACGACGAGCACGCCGAAGTCGTGAAGGCAGTGGTCGAAGCAGTGGACGTTCCGGTAATCGCCGGAACCGGGAGCAACGCCACGCACGAAGCACTCGAACTCTCCCGGCGTGCCGAGGACGCCGGGGCCGATGCACTCCTTCTCATTTCGCCGTACTACAACAAGCCCGAACCGGCGGGAATGGAGCGCCACTACCGAACCATCGCCGACGAAGTCGATTTGCCGCAAATCGTCTACAACGTTCCGTCGCGAACGGGGCGCAACATCGACGTGGAGACGACGGTGTCGCTGGCGGGACACGAAAACATCGCGGGATACAAGGCCGCGAGCGGCGACCTCGGGCAAATCGGCGAAATCGTCGAGCGAACCCGCGACGAGGCGTTCGCGGTGCTGTCGGGCGACGACGCGCTGACGCTTCCGATGCTGTCGCTCGGCGCGACGGGAACCATCAGCGTCTCGGCGAACGTCGAACCGGAGCGAACCTGCGAGTTGGTCGAATCGGCGCTCGACGGAGACTACGACAGAGCGCAGGAACTCCAGTACGAACTCGGCCCGCTGTTCCGCGAACTGTTCTCGGAGACGAACCCGGTTCCGGTGAAGAAGGCGATGGAACTGCGGGGGTACGGTCCGAGCGAACTCCGTCCGCCGCTGTCGCCCCTCTCGGAGGAGAACCGCGAGGAACTCGCCGCGGTACTGAATCGACTGGAGGAACCCGCATGACGCAGGTTGTGGTGTCCGGTGCGACCGGTCGAATGGGCCGAACGGTCATCGAAACGGCGAGCGAGCGGGACGACGTGGAAGTCGTCGCGGGGGTGAGCCGCGACCCGCCTGCCGAAATCGACGGCGTTCCGACCGAACCGGTACAGGAGTTCGGGGCGGTTCTCCGGGAGTACGACCCCGACGCACTCGTGGACTTTTCGGCTCCGTCGAGCAGTCAGAATTACGTCGCGGTCTGCGGCGAGGCGGGCGTCGCCTGCGTCGTCGGTACGACCGGATTCGGCGAGCAGGGAGAATCGGTTCTGCGCCGGGTGAGCAACCACGTTCCCGTCCTCCACGCGAGCAACTTCTCGCGGGGGGTTCAGGCCCTGCTTCGGGCGGTCGAGGGCGCAGTGAGCGACCTGCCGGGATACGACGTGGAACTCACCGAGAGCCACCACCGACACAAGCGAGACGCCCCGAGCGGGACGGCGAAGACGCTCCTCGACCGAATCGAGTCCGCCGGAGAGTTCGGCGAGCGAGTCCACGGACGCGAAGGGGAGGCCGCGCGCGAATCGGGCGAAATCGGCGTCCACGCGAGACGAGCGGGCGGCATCAAGGGCGAGCACGAAGTTCTGCTGGCGAACGAGAACGAGGAATTGCGATTGACCCATCGCGCCGGAAGCAGGGCGGTGTTCGCGGACGGCGCGCTCGACGCGGCGGTGTGGTTGACCGGACGGAATCCGGGCTGGTACGATTTTAGCGAGGTGATTGCCGAATGAGAAACGACGTACGAGAACTGTGGCAACGATACGAATCGGACGAATTGGACGCGGTGAGTGCTGGAATCGAGGAGTACGAAATCCTCGATTCGTTCCTCGACGCGCTGGAGGCGGGCGAGGTTCGCGCCGCCGAAAAGCGCGACGGCGAGTGGGAAGCCAACGAGTGGGTGAAGCAGGGTATTCTGCTGAACTTCGGCCTCCGGAACACCGAGGGCCGAGAGTACGGCGACGTGACCTACTACGACGTACTTCCACTCCGAGAAACCGAGGACCTGCCGGAGAAGGGAACCCGGAACACGCCCGACGGAACCGTCCTCCGGCGGGGGGCACACGTCGGGTCGAACTGCATCGTGATGAGTCCGAGTTTCGTCAACGTCGGCGCGTCCGTCGGCGACGGAACGTTGGTAGATTCCTGCAACACGGTCGGCTCCTGCGCCCAAATCGGCGCGAACGTCAAGTTGGGCGCGAACGCGCTCATCGGCGGCGTCCTCGAACCGGTCGAGGGAACGCCCGTCGTCGTCGAGGACGACGTAACCCTCGGCGCTGGCTGTCGCGTCACCTCCGGCTTCGTCGTCGGCGAGGGAAGCATCGTCGGCGAGAACACCCTTCTCACGCCCCGAATCCCCGTGTACGACCTCGTGGACGAGGAAGTTCTCTACGGCCACCTGCCGCCGAACCGGCGGGCGTTCACCCGGTTCGTGGAGTCCGGACTCGGCGACCACGACCTCTTCGACGGCGGTGCGTTCAAGCCCGCCGTCGTCGCCCTCGACGTGGAAGACGACACGCTCGCACAGGTAGAACGAGAGGAGGCACTGCGATGAGCGAGACGAGCGAATCCAGCGCGGTGAGCAAGGCGAGCGGGGAGGGCGACAACCTCGACGTGCGCCGACTCGCGGACTGGTCTGGAGCGCACCTCGAATCGCTCGCCGAAGAACACGGAACGCCGCTGTACGTCACCGACCTCGGGCGCGTGCGGGAGAACTACCGGCGGTTCGCCGCGGCGTTCCCGAACGCCGACGTTCACTACGCCGCGAAAGCGAACACCTCGCGGGCGGTTCTTCGGGCGCTGGAGGCCGAAGGGTCGAGCGTCGAATGCGCGTCGGCGGGCGAAACCGAACGCGCGCTCTCGGCCGGATTCGAAGGCGAGCGCGTCCACTACACCGCGGTCAACCCGCCAGCGGAAGACCTCGACAGGGCGGTCGAACTAGCAGAGGAGTATCCCGGACTGACGATTACGGTCGGGGCGCAGGACACCATCGACCGCCTCGCGGAACGCGGCTACGACGGACGACTCTGCCTTCGGGTCAACCCCGGCGTCGGTGCCGGACATCACGAGAAGGTGCGAACTGGCGCGGACGCCAAGTTCGGCGTCCCCTACGACCGCGCCGCGGAGGTGCTCGAATCCGTCGTGGACGATTTCGACGTGGTCGGCATTCACGCTCACGCCGGAAGCGGCATCTCGGGAGACGACCTCGGCAACCACCGCGAACTCGTTTCGCGGATGGGCGAACTGGCGCGGGACATCGACCTTCCACTCGAATTCGTGGACGTGGGCGGCGGATTCGGCGTTCCCTACCACCCCGACGAATCGCCGCTCGACCTCGACGCTGTCGCCTCTGCGACTCGGGACGCGCTCGGCGACCTCGACGCGACCCTCGTCGTGGAACCGGGACGCTACCTCGTCGCCGACGCTGGCGTCCTACTGACTCGGATTAACACGGTCAAGGAGACCCCCGAAATCACCGTCGTCGGCGTCGGTGCAGGAATGACGGCCCTCGCCCGGCCCGCGCTCTACGACGCCTACCACCACGTCCGGAACGTCTCCGAGGACGGCGACGCGGTCGAAACGACCATCGCGGGGCCGATTTGCGAGAGTTCGGACACTTTCGGCGAGCATCTGATTGGCAGTCCAGAGCGCGGTGACCTACTGGCAATCGGCAACGCCGGAGCTTACGGCTACGAGATGGCCAGCCAGTACAACTCCCGCCCGCGGCCCGCGGTCGTCGTTGTAGACGGCGAGCGAAGTGGGGTCGCCAACCGCCGGGAAACGCTTTCCGACGTAACCGCGACCGAGGAGGTGGAGTGGCGATGAACGTCTCGTTCGAAAAGTACCACGGCACCGGCAAAGACTTCGTCGTAGTGGACGCGAACGTCTACGTCCCGGACAGGTCCAAGTTCGCCCGCGCCGTCTGCGACAGAACCGAGGGCCTCGGCGCTGACGGCGTCCTCTTTCTCGCGCTCGAACCGGACTACCGCCCGCCGAGGGTCGTCATGACGCTCGTCCAACCCGACGGAAGCACCGCCGAGATGTGCGGCAACGGCGCGCGTTGTGCCGCGGCGTGGGCCGCAGAGCACGCGAACGCCGACGAAGTGATGATAGACACGCAGGCCGGAACGCGATACGCGACGGTGCGCGACGACGGCGCGACAATCGAGATGGGGTCGCCCGCATTCTCCGCCGACGCAGTTCCGTTCGTTCCGGATGCGATTTCGCTTGAATCGGACGAGCACATCGTGCAGGAACGAATCGGCGACTACGACGTGACGGCGGTAAACACGGGCGTCCCCCACGCAGTCGCCTTCGTGGAAGACGTGGACGACGTGGATATCGAACGGGACGCCCCGCCGATTCGCCACGCCGACATATTTCCAGAGGGTGCCAACGTCACCTTCGCGTCACCCCGAGAGGGAGGCTTCGACCAGCGAACGTTCGAGCGAGGCGTCGAAGGGGAGACCAAATCCTGCGGAACCGGCGCGGTCGCAATCGCCGCAGTCGCCCGACGACTCGGGATGACGGACGACAACGAGATTGCCGTGACGCCGCCCGGCGGCGAACTCGACGTAACGCTCGGCGATCGATTCGCCACGCTCTCCGGACCGGTCGAGTGGGAGTTCGAAGGCGACGTGCGCATTTCCACCACCGGACGGCCCCATCTCGAAGCATGACCGAGTTCGACCCCATCGAATTTCTGGAACGAGCAGTGCAAACTCCATCGCACGAATCGGTCGGCGAAATGCGCGCCCTGCTCACCGAAACGCTGGAATCGAACGGCGTGGAGGCCACCGTAGACGACGCCGGAAACGTGCTCGCTGAGCGCGTCGGGACGGAAGACGGCCCGCACGTCGTCCTCAATACGCACATCGACACGGTTCCGCCGCACGTTCCGTTTTCCCGCGAGGGCGACCGCATTCTGGGACGCGGTTCCTGCGATGCGAAGGGGCCGCTTTCCGCACTGCTCGCGGCTTTCTTCGCCATCGAACCCGAACGCGGGCGCGTCACCCTCGCAATCACGCCGGACGAGGAGACCGATTCTGCGGGGGCGTCTGCACTGAACCTCGCAGGTGACGCGGTCATCGTCGGCGAACCGACCGGACTCGACGCCTGCAACGCGGCCCGCGGGCGATTTCAGGCGACGGTGACGCTTCGGGGAGCGAACGCCCACGCCGCCAATCCCGAGGAGGGCGTCAACGCCATCGCTGGCCTCGCACCCGTGCTGTCTGCGCTGGAGACGTTCGACTCCGAAACAGGGCATCCGGAACTCGGGTCGCCGACGCTCACGCCGACGACGGTCGAGGGCGGAACCGCGACGAACCAGATTCCCGCCGACTGCTCGTTCGTCGTAGACCGTCGAAGCGTTCCGCCGGAAGGCGCAGAGGAGTTCCGACGTTCGCTCGAAAATCACCTTCAGGAGGCCGCGCCAGCGGAAGTCGAAGTTATCGTCTCGATGGCCGAGCGCGACACGCCGTTTCTCGAAGCGTTCGAGACACCCGCCGATTCGACGCTGGTTCGGACACTTCGAGACGCCAGCGGTGGCGAGATTCGCCCATTCGGTGCGGCGACGGAAGCCTCCTACTTCGCGCAGACGGCACCGACAGTCGTGTTCGGGCCGGGGGTGCTGGCCAACGAGGAGGGGGCCGTCGCTCACGGACCGCGGGAGTACGTGAACGAAAATGAGGTGGTCACGGCGAGCGACGTCGTCACCGAGACGCTCCGTCGATTGCTCGATTAGTATTCGTCGGCGATGTACGCGCCGACGTAACCGCCGAGCGCGCTCAATCCGGCAGTGTAGAGCACGACAATCACGCCGAGCACGAAGAGGAAGACGGCGAACCCACCCGGCGCGTGCCCAAAGAGGAAGATGCTCACGAAGAGGAATCCGACGAGAATCATCGGAATCGTCGCAATCGCGCCGGAGATGGCACCGATTCGAACGCCGTCACCGGTGTCAGCATCGCTGAGATAGGCGGCGACGGCACCGCCGAGGACGGGCGAGAACGGGAGAAAGGCGGTCACGATGGTTACAACGGCCCCGATGAGCGCGTTGACGAACGTATTGTCGTTTCCCATACCCTCTCTATTGGACGGCAGAGGAAATAAGCACCGAGGGACGTGTTTAGTTGAAATCACGTCGGCGCGACGACGAGGGCTACTCGAAGGCGTGCAAAATCCCGTCGTAGGAGGTCACGTACAGCGTGCTCCCGGCGACCGCCAGATTCGTCGTCGGGGCGGAAAGCGTGCGCTTCCACAGCGTTTCGCCCGTCTTCGCGTCGAGCGCGAAGAGTCGGCTTTCGACGCGAATCTCGTCGTGGAGCGGCACGTAGAGCACGCCGTCTGCGAGGACGGGTTGGATGTGCCAGTTGCCGAATCCATCGAGGCGCCTGATCCACGAGATATCACCCTCCTTCCTCTGGGTCGTGGTCGTCCCGTCGGTAGAGAGGGCGGAACAACCGCCGAGCGTGGTCGCAGCACAGACCGCGAGAAATTCGCGACGAGTGGCGGTTGCCATCAGCCGAAGAACACGTCAACGACGTCGCTTCCGCGGTTACGAACGTCTTTGTACAGTTCGGAGTAGCCGCAGTTCTCGCAGGAGACGACGGTAAAGCTCTTCGTCTGAATGTCGAACATCTTGCTCAGACCGCCACCAGTGGTCGAGATGGAATCGGTGGAGGCTTCGGTGTGGCCACATTTCGGACAGCCGGTGGCGTTGGGGTCGTCGGGGTCCATACAGTCGAACTCTGTATCCGGGTCGTAAATACTTCGTGGATGGCATTTATTATATTTCACTTCACAGTATCGAGTATGGCTCCCGCCAGCAGTTACGATCGTTCTCGATCGGCCCCGCTCGGTATCAAAATCCTCTGCGTGCTCGCTGTGATTTCGGGCGTTTTAGGGATTTTCGGCGGTCTCGCAATGATGGCCGGTTCGCCGATAGGCATCGTTCTCGGCCCGATTACGATACTCCTCTCGGTCGCACAACTCGTCGTTGCATGGGGTCTCTGGACGCTCCAATCGTGGGCATGGACGCTCACACTGGTCGTGTATGGCATCGACGTGCTGATGGACTGCGTGCGTCTGCTCCTCGGCAACATCGGAGCCATCTTCGGAATCATCATCGGCGGCCTGCTGTTGGCCTACGTCTACAGCAAGCGCGACTACTACCGCTGAACCGCGATTTTATCGATTTTCTCGCTCCGCTCGTTCTTTGACCCCCAGCAACATCTTGCGCTCCATCACGAAATGGGCCGGTTCCCAAAAGACGACGTCCGCCACTTTGCCGCGGAGCGTGCGCTTTCCCTTCGTCCGCATTCGGACGACGAAGCGAGTTCTCTCCTCGTCGAGCGGGCGAAGGACGAACGCCCACGTCCATCGCGGTGGGTCGTCCGGTGGCCGGAGAACGATTGCGCGGCCGGGGTCGAGAACCGCGACCACGGGAGCAGATTCGGGAGTCTGTACCGAGTAGTCTTCGGGCGCGAGGCGGACGGTGTCACCGACTTCGAGGTGCTGGTGCTCGGGCAGGATGCGGTCGGCGTTGTGGATGTCCGCGCCGACGAGGTTCTCCAGCCAGTCGTAGCTGTAGAATCCGCCTCGTCCCTGCCCAATTTGCACTAGCCACGGCCAAACGTCTTCGACCGGCGCGTCGATGGTGATGGCGTGAGTCGCCTGTTCGCGGGACGAGAGAACGATACCGTCGCCCGGAAGCGTCCCCTCGGCTTCCTCGTCGGTCGCACCCCAGCGAAGGTGCCACGGTCGAACGAACAACCAGTATGCCAGCGTGACGACCGTGGCGAGTGCGGCAGTTGCTGCACTCGCCGCGGATGCTTTGCGACGAGAGTTCGGCATGGAGAACGAGAACGTCGGGAAGAAACTTAACGATGGGGCCGGTTCAGTCGAGGTCGTCGGCCAGTTCGTCCGCGATTCCGGTGTAGCCCGCTGGCGTGAGCGCGTGCAGTTCCTCGCGCACGTCCTGGTCCACGTCCAACTCGTCGAAGAGGTCGCGGAAGTCGGAAAGCGTGACGCTTTTTCCGCGAGAGAGGGTTTTCACGCGCTCGTAGGCGTCTTCGTGGCCCTCTCTGCGAAGAATCGTCTGAACTGCCTCGCCGATGATTTCGGGCGTCGCTTCGAGTTCCTCGCGCATGACCTGCTCGTTGGGAACGACCTTGCCGAGACCGTCCTGTGCTTTCGTGTAGCCGAGCAGGCAGTAGGCGAACGCGGCCCCGATATTTCGCTTGACGGTCGAATCCGAGAGGTCGCGCTGGAGGCGCGAGGTGGTGACGTAGTCGCCCAAGAACGTGAGGTCGCTGTTCGCTTTCGAGAGGTTGCCCTCGCTGTTCTCGAAGTCGATGGGGTTGACCTTGTGGGGCATGGTCGAACTGCCGGTTTCGCTTTCAGTCGAAATCTGCCCCAGATAGCGGTCGCTGACGTAGAGCCACGCGTCGCGGTCTAAGTCGAGCAGGACGTTGTTCCCCCCGCGAAGCGCGTCGAACAGTTCCGCGAGGTCGTCGCAGGGGTTGACCTGCGTGGCGAGCGCGGTGTGTTCGAGTCCGAGGTTCGCCACGAATTCACGCGAAAACGTCTGCCAATCCACGTCGGGATACGCCGAGACGTGTGCGGCGTAGGTGCCACTGGCACCCGCGAGTTTGCCGGACAGCGATTCGACGGCGCGTTCGATTCGTCCCATCGCGCGTCCGAGTCGGGCGGCGTACACCGCCATCTCCT
>CAYNQM010000028.1:0-1578 GCA_964399275.1 uncultured Haladaptatus sp. | reverse complement strand
TCGGGGTCGCAGGCTGTCCGTGGGTTCTGGCGAGCATCGGCAGGTCGCCGTAGTCGTGGGCCATCTCGACCAGTTCGTCTCGGACGCGAGCGAGTTCCGGAAGCAGGACGTTCTCGACGGCAGGTTTGACCAACAGTCGGTGGGCGAGGTTGTTCACGTCCTCGCTGGTCAGTGCGAAGTGAATCCACGAGGAGAGACCGTCGAGACCCTCGGGAAGCGAGTGACGGACGAAGTACTCGACCGCCTTCACGTCGTGATTGGTCGCAGGGTATCCGGCGTAGCCTTCAGTTTCGAGGGCTTTGACCACCGTCGCGTCCTCGGAGTCGAACTCCTCGTAGAGGTCGCGCAGTTCGTCGCGGTCGTCGTCGTTGATTTCGATGGGCGTCGCGTCGAGGTCGGCCAGCGCGACGAGATATTCGACTTCGACGCGCACGCGGGCGCGCATGAGTGCGGCCTCGCTCGCGTACTCGCGGAGCGGCGCGGTGCGACCCGCGTACCGCCCGTCCAGCGGCGAGACGGCGTCAAGGGAATCCATACCTGTGCCTGCCGGGGCGTCGGGCAAAAGCGTGTCGGTACGGTGACGCACAGACGTGTATATTACGAGTGAAAATAACCGAACAACAGCAGAAGATGTTCACGAACTCGCATAGATTTCGGCTATAGACCGCAACTACTTTGCCCACTCCGGTCGGTCGTTCGACCATGACACAGATTGCGGGTATGGCCGGAAACCGTGGTCGAAACCTGATGCACGTCGCCGACCTCGCGCCGGGCGGGGCCGAACTGTCCGTCGTGCTGACGAACAGCGAAGACGCGCCGGTTCTGGCGGAAGCGGAAAAGCGCGGTATTCCGACCGAAGTCGTAGAGATGGACGACGGCGAATCTCGACAGGAACACGAAAAACGGGTACTCGACGCCCTCTCGGCGTACGAGTTCGACCTCGACTGTCTCGACGGCTACATTCGAATTATGACCGGCGAGTTTCTGGAAGAAGTGCCGACGGCGCTCAACGTCCATCCCTCCCTGCTCCCTTCTTTCCCCGGCATGGACGCGTGGGGCGACGCGCTTGACACAGGCGTGAGCATGACGGGATGTACGGTTCACGTCGTCACGGAGGCGGCGGACGAGGCGGGTAAAGTAGACCCCGAAAAGGTTGATAGCGGCCCAATCGTCACGCAGGAACCGATTCCGGTCTACGAGGGCGACACGAAGGAGAGTCTCAAGGATCGCGTCCTCTATCAGGGCGAGTTCAAGGCCTACCCCCGCGCAGTGCGCTGGTTCGCGGAAGGAGTAGCGGAGGTCGATTTCGACGCGAACGCTATTCACGTCGAAGGCGACGAGGACGACGCGCTTCCGGCCCGAAAGGTGGAAACCGCAGACCGCGCCGCAAGCCTCCGGTACGGCGAGAATCCGCACCAGGACGCCGCGCTGTACGCCGACGCGACCTGCGAGGAGGCCAGCGTGGTTCACGCAGACCAATTGAACGAGGGCGCGAAGGCGCTGTCGTACAACAACTACAACGACGCCGACGGTGCGCTGAACCTCGTAAAAGAGTTCGACCGCCCCGCCTGCGCGGTC
>CAYNQM010000027.1:0-29408 GCA_964399275.1 uncultured Haladaptatus sp. | reverse complement strand
CGCCGCCGAACGGGATGTCCATGACGGCGCACTTCCACGTCATCCACATCGAGAGACCGATACATTCCTCCTCGGTGACGCCGGGATGGTAGCGAAGTCCTCCTTTGAACGGGCCGCGAACGCTGTCGTGTTGGGCGCGGTAGCCGGAAAACACTTCGACGGAACCGTCGTCTCGCTTCAGCGGGACGGTTACGCGCTGGACGCGAGTCGGGTGCCGAAGTCGCTCGACCACGTTCGGGTCGATGTCGAGATGCGCTGCCGCTCTGTTCAACTGTCGCCGGGCGGTATCGAGTGCGGATTCGGGCACGTCGTTCGATTCTTCGTGGTCTGCAGTGGTTCGAGAGTTCACAGTATTGGATGCCATCGGAGCTATTCGATTGGAGTCTGCCGATTCCGAAGACCGGTGCCACACTCCTCGCACGCACCGGGATGGGAGCGAGCAGTTACGAGCGTTCCGCATCGGACACATTCGTATTGCGATTCCGTCGTCGAGTCAGATTCTATATCTCGCATCGGAGTACCTCAATTACTGACGACGTGGTGAACACCTGCGGCGTCGAATCGTCGTCACGTCTGCAATTTTTGTGAGACGGTCAAGAAATGGCTAGTTGAATAGTAGGGTGGAGAGAGCAAAGAAAGCCTAGATAGTCAATAGGAGTTCGTGACCGAAATCGTCCGGTCGAACACCGTTTCGAACAGTTTCCGCTGTACCTTTCGAGAGTGTTCGTAAAACGCGGCGGGGGAGATGTCGAGCATCGACGCGACGGCACGGCCGTCGTTCTTCCTCGGAGAATCGAAGTAGCCGCTGTAGTAGGCCGTTTGCGCCACTTCGAGTTGCCTGTCGGTGACGGCGTCCAGAAAGTGCTCCCGAAACTGACGGTCGGTCGTCGGCGTGCGTTCTCGCTCTCGTTGTGCGGCCAAGCTAGAGTTGGGATACGCGTTCGAAAGGACGCCGTCGATGGTGTGAGTCGCCACCGGCGAGGGAACGAGAACCGTCGCAGTCGCCTCCGAACCGTCCGCGTGCAGGCGTTCGAGGGTCGCACCGTGTTCGGCTAACTTCGTCGCGATGAACGGCGCGGTAAGCGTCAGTTGAACGAGACCGTCGTCGCCAGTGGAGACGGTTCGTGCCGATTCGACCGCAACGACCTCGTCCGCAACCGAGACGACATCGTGCGGAGACCCATCATCGACGGCGACGAGCAGTCGGACACCAGCATCGACTTCGCGGACGCCCCCTTTCAGTTCGAGCGAACAACCGCTCTTCTGCGAGAGCGTTCGAAGGACGCAGTTCGAGTCGGATATCCGGTAGTCCAGTTCGGTGACGACGCCGCTTAGGAGGGCACGTTTTCGCTCCACGGACTGAATCGCCGACGCGATGGTTTTTCCCAGTTCCGAGAGAACTGTCCGTCCCCGCTGGTCGAACGCGTCCGGTCTGTCGGCGTACACGGACAGCGTCCCGTAGGTAACGTCGTCGTTCGTCAATGGGACTGCAATTATCGACTGAAAACCGCGCGAGAGGGCTTCTCGACGCCACGAAGCGGTTCGTAAATCGTTCGCGACGTTCGAGACGACCGCGACGGACTCCGTCTCCAAGACGCGTTCGGTAGGTTCGTCCCCCGTGAATTCGACCGTGTCGAGGTAGCCGCCGTCGTTTCCAGACCACGCACGCGGGCGAAGCGTTTCCGTCCCCGGGTCGGACGCACCGACCCACGCGAACTCGAATCGGTCGTCCGCCGTCAGTCGCTCGCAGACGGCGTGTTCTATCTCCTCGCGCGAGGCCGCCCGGACGAGGGCTTGGTCGATTTCGCGGATTATCTCGTTGGTGCGATTGAGACGCGAGAGCTGTCGATTCCGTCGCTTCAGTTCGCGGTCGCGGTCTCGAAGTTCGTCCTCGCGTTCGATCCGGTCGAGGGCCGCCTCGACCGTGGCGGCGAGGAGGTCGATAATCTCCGCCGTCACTTCGTCGATACTCCCTCGTTCGTCGCCAGCGACGAAGACGCCGTGGTCGCTCAGCGGAACGAACATGCCATTCCGTCCGTCCACGACCGAAGCGAGGGGCGAATCGTTCGTCACATCGCTGAACGTCAGCGACGTTTGTTCGACGAACGCCCGTCCTGCAGTGCTCGATTTGTCGAGGGCGATGGTCGGGAGTTCGCCGTGGGCGGACAGCACGGCATCGGTTGCGGCGGCGGGCCACAACTCGTTTTTGGTGTCGTCGAATCGGTAAATGGCACAGTCGTCGAGGTCGAAGACGTCGGTCACGTCGTCGATGACGAGTTCCGCGATTTCCTGTTCGGTCTCCGCGTAGAGGAGGTCGCGACTCGTCCGATGGAGTGCGGTCAGGGCCTGCTCGCGCTCCTTCCGTTTCGTGATTTCGCGGCAACTGTAGAGCGTCGTTCCCCCCTGAATCGAGACTTGGCGAACGTTGACGAGAAGCGTGTGTTCCCGCCCTGCTTTGTCGGTCGCGGTACATTCGACGTTCGTGAGAACGCCTTCCGACTCCAGCGTTTCCCGGTCGAACAGGTCGTCGCCGAGGAGCGCGTCGATAGTCCCGAACTCCCGTATCTCCGCGACGGAGTAGCCGAAGATGAAGTGGACGTTGGGGCAGATGTACGTGAACTCTCCGTCGTCATCCGTGACGAGGACGGTGTCGGTCATGTTGTTGAGCGTGACTCGATGGAGTTCTTCCGATTTCCGGAGTTCGCGTTCGAGATGGGCACGCTGTGTCACGTCGGTTCCCTCGACGACGATGCTGACGAGGGCACCGTCTTGGTTCGTGACGGGACGAAACGAGAGGTCGAGTTCGACGCGGTCGTCGGCGTTTCGGAGCTCGGTTTCGAACCGAGCAACGTCTCGCTGTCTGGCGGTGCGGAGCGCGTCGCGAACCTCCGCCGCGGTCGTTTCGGAACGCTCCCACCACGCCGATTCGGCGAACGGCGTCTCTTCGAGAGAATCCGGCGTCGTGCCGAGAAAATCGAGTGCGGTTCGGTTCGTCCGGAGCAGTCGCCCGTTCGGTGCGACGACCCACGTAAACGTCTGTGCGTCGTCGAACAGGGCGTCGAACTGCTGTGCACGACGGCGGCGCGTCTTGTTCATCCGATACTGTATCGCGGCCTGTCGAATTCGCCGAAAGAGATGGTCGTCGAGCAACGGCCGCCCGTCGGTGACGACGTAGTCGGTTACGTCCGCGGCGACTGCGCGACTCGCCGTCGCTTCGTCGCCGTCGCTGGCGACGAGAACGACCGGCAGGTCGGAAAAGGCGGCACGAACGACTTCGAGAAACCGCACGCCAGTCATATCGGGCAGGTCGAGAGAACAAACGACGCAGTCCACGTCGCCCGGTTGCGACGTGAGCCATTCGTACCCGTCGTGGCCGCGAACCGCGGTCGTCACTAACGTTTCCTCGGCCTCCGAAAGGCCGGAGACGAGGTGCTGTCGCCAGCGTGGTTCGCCGACGACGAGCACCGAAATCGACCCCGTCGGCGCGGTAGTCGAACGTCGATTCGGGTTCATCGTCGAAGGTTTGGACGAGACGGGGATAAACCTCAGCGATTTTGAATTCGGAGTGAGCGACCGACGCTCAGATACCGTATCGCTTTAGTGAGTTCAGCAGATGAATACCAATATGGGTTTTGGAAGCTACGACGAGTCCGAACAACAGAATCGGGAACAGGATTCGAACATGGACGAATCGAGTGCCGTCAACGTCCACGAAAACGATCACCAAGGCGAAATTACGTTCGATAGCGACGCCTCCAGCGACGAACTCATCGCCAAGCTCGGTGAGATGAAAGACGACGAAGACGAGTCGTAGCGTCACTGCCCCTCCCTCGCTGTTTTTCCTGAAACTCGACGCGGTCGTTTCTAGATAAAATAATCCATATTTGTTTTCGAAGAAAACAAATATGATACGTGATTGTATACAATCTAACCAGAGGGAATAGAACCGCTATGAGTCCAGATAAATTATCCACGTCGGAGAACGTCCCGGTTTTGGGAATGGCGGGCAAACCGGAGTCGCTCAATCCACTGCACACGAGCAGTGCGTACTCCGCGACCATCATGAACGCGATATACACCCACGGAACCGCGCTCCACCCCGATCAGGACGAGGTGGTTCCGTGGGGGTTCCGCGATTGGGAACTGTATCCCGAAAACGCGGGGACGAGCGACCCGACCGTGGTGGTGGAACTGCGCGACGACCTGACGTGGAGCGACGGCCGCCCGGTGACGGCGGAGGACGTGCAGTTCACCGTCGAGTACACGAAAGAACAGCAAGCGAGCGGTATCCTCGCCGACTCCGACTTCGGGAGCGTCGAAGACGTGACCGTAGACAGCGACTCGGGAACGACCGTCAGTTACTTCTTCGAACGGAAAGACTGCGCGTGGGCGACGCGAACCCTCGGGGCGGAAATCCTCCCGAAGCACAAGTGGCGGAACGTCTCCGACTATCGTTCCCACCGCCCGCTCGAATACGGCGGACCGGTCGGCTCGGGACCGTTCGTGGTCGAGGAGTACGGCGACGACGAATTCCTTCTGCGTCGCCGCGACGAGGAGTTCATTCCGTGGAACCGACTCGACTACACCGAATGGCTCGACGAGGACGGTCCGTTCATCGACGGGCTTCGAATCCGCATCTTCGAGACGAACGACGAACGCGAGGAAGCACTGCTCAACGGCGACATCGACCAACCGTTCGGTCCCATCGAAATCGATATCGCGGCGAACTCGCGCGACATCGGCCACCTCGAACTGATGACGATAGACGACGACGGGTGGGGCCACATCTCGTTCAACAACCGACGAACGCCGCTGGACGACTGCGTGTTCAGGCAGTTCTTGGTAATGTTGATGGATCACACCGCCATCGTGGAGGACTACTATCAGGAATTCGGCGCGCGGAAGGGAACCTACGTGACCCCGGCGGCCTACGAGGACTGGCGACCGCCGGAACCCACCGAGATAGACGAGTACGAGGGGATTCCGATTCCCAGCTTGGAGTTCCCTGGAAACCGGGGCGAGTTCACGTTGGACGATGACCACGTCGAACGCGCGTGGGAATTCCTGCTCGACCACGAGGATGCGAAACACGACTACTCACTCGGCGAGGCCGTCACCGACCTCACCGGCGCGCCGGGCGGAAAGGAAATCTACGTCAATGGGCGACCGCTCACTGAAGCTCACACCGACAACGAGGGGAACGACGGCCACGGACCGTTCGATATGAGTCGCAACCCGCCGGACGACGAACCCACGCCGCGCGTGAACGCGGTTTCGGGGTGGATAGACGCCCTTCAGCGCGTCGGAATCCCGATCGAACCGAACTACCAGACGTGGGCCGAGCAGTCCCGGCAGGTCTACATCACGCAGGAGTTCGATATGTACGAACGCGGTTGGGACGGTATAACCGCTAACAACGACCATTACACCACTCTGTTCAGTAGTGCGGGCGCGAACTTCGGCGAGAACGAGGAGGAGCGCAGATACAGGAACACGATGGGGTACATGGGCGCGGACGAGTTGATTCAGGAACAGCGACGAATGATGAACCCGGAGCGCCGAAAGCCCGTCGTAAAGCGGGTGTTGGCTCAAATCTGGTACGACGCACCGACGCTCGTGCAGGAGTACATTAAAAACCTCCAACCCGTGACGACGCGGTTCACGGGACGAGTGCAGACGGTCGGCGGCGTGAACAACAAACAGTCGTGGCTGAATATGCGACTGCACGAATCGGACGAAAAGTAGGTTACAGTTCCACCGTTCCGACCCCGTTTTTGACCGTAATCTCGGTGTCATAGGTCGACGAGAGTGCCGCCAGTTGCTCCAAAATTCGGTCGGCAGTATCGCCCGTCGCCATCCGCGGCGTGCCGCGCGACGACCGCGATTCCTCGCGCGCGAGGTCGATGGGATGGATCGTTATCCCGTCGATACCGTCCGACGAGAATCGACAGACGGGGACGAACGTCTCCCAGAATTCGGGGAGCGCCAACAGCATCTCCTCGCGCTCGTCGAAGATGTCGGCGGGGCTGGCGTCGTGCGAGAAGCCGTGTCGCCGGTACATCTCGCCCGGGAGCTTCGGAACCGTCTCCTCCTGTAGGATAAAATCGCCGAGGCTGTAGAAGATTGGGCGGTCGTCGTACACCTCGATACCGCGAATCACGTGCGGTCCGTGCCCGACGAACGCATCCGCCCCCGCGTCGATGCAATCGCGGGCGAACGACTCCACGAATGGAGGAACGGTCTGATCGCCGAAATGTCCCTCCATGCCTTCGTGACTGTGGAGACTCGCAACCACCCAGTCGGCCTGTCGCTCGGCGGCGCGAATTCGGTCGAGAACTGCGTTCGCATCGTCCTCGTCAACCGTCCGCCGATAACCGTACTCCTGCCCGCGTTCGAAGGTGAAATCGTCGCCCGCGACGTTGTAGAGCGAGAATCGGTCGTCCGTGTCGGAACTGGGGATTCCGAGATCTTCGTTTCGGCGTTTGATGTCCTCCAACCCGAGCCGCTCCGAAAGTCGCCGGAGGGAGTCGAACTCCCCCGGTGGAACCTCGTACTGCGTCGTAAAGCCGAGGGGCGAGATACCGGGGCGACCCCGCACGTCCGGGCCGGTCGGCCCGGCCTCGTTGCCCGCGGTGTAGGTCGAACAGGCCGAAACCAGCGCGACGCGTCCGGCGGGAGTTTCGAGGTACGCGGGCGACCGAGCGTCGGCTAGGTTGCGCCCGAGTCCCGCGTAGGAGAGGTCGCGCCGGTCGAGTTCGCGCATCGTCGCCTCCATGCCGCCGTGGGAGTAATCGCCCGTGTGGTTCGTCGCGGCGGCGAACAGGTCGAATCCCATCCACGACAGTTCGTCCGCGGCCCACGGCGGCGAGCACATGTACATCCCGCTGGTTCCGGATGGGTAACCCTCAAAATCGTGAATCGTCGTTTCGAGATTTACGAGCGCGGTGTCCGCGTCCCGTATCTTCCCGACGAGTCGTTCCAGTTCATCGTCCTCGCGCGGCGAGAGACGACGGCTTATCATGGCGTCGCCCGCCGCCGCGAACTTGAGTTCGGAATCGGTCATTCGATGCTGATTCGCTTGACACACCGGAAACCGATTTCGTTGTGCCGGTCGGTCATGAGGTCTTTGCCACGATAGACGCAGGAGGTCATCTCTGGAATCGAACTCCACGCGCCACCGCGGATGACTGGGAACGCCTCGAAGTTCTCGATGAGGTTTTCGTGCGCCTTCCGGGTCGAGTGGCGGAAGACGGGGTGCATCTCTTGGCGTGAGAAGAAGTTCGTCTTCGTGTACTCCCAGACGTTGCCGAGCATATCGACCACGCCGAACTCGCTTTCGCCCTCCGGGAAGGTATCGACCGGCGTCGTTATCGTCTCTGGATTCGGTGCCATCCTGTCGGCGGTTTCGATGGCGTCGCGCCAGTCGGACAGACCCTCGATGTCGCTGTCGAACGCTCGCCCGGCCCAGTTCAAGCGTTCCGGGTCGAACGTGTCGCCCCACGGGAAGACGTTTCCGGACTTCCCGCGAGCGGCGATTTCCCACTCCTCCTCTATCGGGAGGTCTTTCCCGGCCCACTTTGCGTAGGCGTAAGCGTCGTAGTAGTCGATGCCGGTTACGGGATGATCGTCCTCGATGCGGTCGTCGAATCGCGTGTTCGGTCGGTGGTCTTTGCTTTTCGGCTCGCCCGGATGGCAGTATTTGTGTTCATCGCCGTCGATATCGTCGAGAAAGTTCCGGTACTCGGCCATCGTCACCGGATACTTGTCGATGTAGAAGGGGCCGACCTCGACGGTGTACGGCGTCGTGAAATCCGCGTTCTTGAACCGAGTCGTCGGCAGATCTGACTCCTCGATACCGATGGTGTAGGTTCCGCCGGGGATGCGAACCATCCCGTCCGGAACCGACCTCTTGTAGTTTTCGGCCTCCTCGCGCGCCGCGGCGTGCGAGTTCAGCATCGGTTTGTCGAGGTGTGTCGCCGGAAGGTGGCCGTTCTCGCGGTAGTGTTCTTCCAGTCCTTCCAGTTCCTCTTGTTCCTCCGTTCCGAAGATGCTCAGAATCGCGTCCATGACGACGGCGTGACCGACGCCGACCGGTTTCTTCCCCTGCGTCAGTCGTTCGCTCGGCCAACCGCTGATGGCGACGAGGTCGTCGATACTTCGCTGGAGATTCAAATCTCGGCACACCCGAAGCGCCTCGAACGCGACGAAATCCTCGTCGTCGTGGGTCATCTCGCACACGAACCGTTGCGTGAAGACGTTCACAATGTTTTCGCGGGCAACGTCGAGCATGTAGTAGCGAACGTGCGCACTCGGATGGAGCGTCGCCATGCCGAAAACCTCGGACATGGCTTGGTCGCTCGACAGAGACGCTACCTTAGGTTTGATTTCCGCGACTCGTTGCTCGATAGATTCCTTATCCAATTCGTCGATTTCCGCAGGGTCGAATTGCGACGTTATCGCCTGCGCGTCACGGACTTCTGCTTCTAATTCCATGATAGTACGTTGTTATTACTAACGTTAAAATATAGTTATAGCACGATTCAACAAGGAGTAGGTAGCGACCTACCACTTGTCTGCATCAGCTTCGAGGAAGGACAGGGTCTGGCTGTCTGCCTGCTCTTCCGTCCACTCGGATGACCAATTCATGCTTTTCACCTCCTGTAGTTAATTAATAGTTTATAGTAATTTAAACCTTTGGTGGGATATATAGTAGTTTAATATCTTTCTCCAAATACAATCGGAGTATAGTATGACAGAGAATAGGCGAGATAGCCACCGGGAACGGGGTACGGACACAATCAGTAAGCAGGAGCTATCGAAAAATCCCGAAACAGTACGAAAGACCATTTTCCGTTTCGAAAAGTACAGACGGGTTAGTCGGAGGAGACGCCCGGCCGATTCTCCGTCGATTCGACTGGTGCTTCGAGCGCGTAGAGAACGACGCCACAGGCGAGAAAGAGACCGCCGAGAACGGCGAAAGCAAGGATAGGCGTTCGAGCGTCGGCCACGACGCCACTCAGCGGTTTGAGTGGGAGACGGACGAGTGCGTACACCATCGACACGGCGCTCAGTACCGTCGCTCGCCCCACCGATTCGGTGTGATCATTGACGAATCCGCTTGCGATGGGTTTCATCACCGTGTTCGCGGATTTCATGACGAAAAAGAGCGGGAAGGCGACGAGCGGAAAGAACATGGGGAGGACGAAGAAGACGCCGACCAAGCCGGGGATGAGAAACACCGCCCACCGAGTCGAGAGAGACTCCTCGATGGCGCCAGCGTAGTAGCTAGCGATTGCCGCGACGACGCTGAAGGCGGTGTAGAGTGGACCGAGTCCGGCCTGTGGTAATGAGAGTCGTCGGGTGGCAATCGGCTGGATGAACTCGTCCGCGGCGTTGATGATGGCGAAAAACAGTGCCATGTAGAGGATGAACGAGCGAAGCGGCGGTTCCGACAGTTTCCGCCGAATGATTGGAATCGCCTCGAAAACTGTGAACTCGTCGTCCTCGTCATCGTCGCTATCATCGGCGTGACGACCCGAATCGGGCATCGAGAGCAGTATCGGAACGGCGCTGACGAGTAGTAGACCACCCGCCACGAACGGGAGTCGAGGATCGAAACTGTAGAGAACGCCCGCAGTGAGCATGGTTCCGGCGCTCGTCCACTGGTTGACCGACCCGCCGCGTCCGCGAACTCGGGTGTACTCTTCCTCGCGGAGTTGGTCTTCGAGGGTGTCGTACAGCCACGCGTCGCCGCTCCCCGACTGAAACGCGAGTCCGAGCGCCCAGAGAATCCAGAGGACGGTGAACGCGGCGAAACTGTGGGCGAAGACGAAGCCGAGCACCGAGAGCGCGAGGAGGACGGTTCCAAGGAGGAGACTCTGACGGCGACCGATGTAGTCGCCGACGTACCCCGTCGGAATCTCGCCGATGACGATAAAGCCCGCCGAGACGCTTCCGAGAAGGCCAATTTGTGTGTAGTTCAGGCCGCGATTTAGGAGAAACACGGTGAACACCGGCCAGAAGAAGCCGAACGTCATCGTCGCCTGAAAGAGATAATATTTCAGAATAACTGAAGAAGGAAGGTTCCAATCATCACCCAACATAAGCTATGTATCTTAAATTCCAAAAGAAAATACTTTTCGGTTCGTAGAGGAGGTTACTCGAAAAATGCGGAACACGTCGAAAACCTTTTTCGTTTCGCTACTCTCTTCCCGATCAATTCGGATCGCATTGTATAAAAACTTACCTTCAGTCGGCGTAGCGTAAATCGTATGACCGAGTATCCGATGAACCGATACCTCAACGTCCGGAAGGCGCACTCGCCGTCGTTCGGTTCCGGGGGAGACCGCCTCTCGTTTCTGTTCGACGCGACCGGAAACCTCCAAGTGTGGGAACTCGACGAACCGCGGGCGTGGCCGCGCCAGCGCACGTTCGGCGACGACCGAATCACGTTCGCATCGTGGTCGCCGACCCGACCCGAGTTCGCATTCGGGCGGGACGCAGGCGGTGACGGCAACACCCAGTTGTTCGCGAGGAGAGAGAACGGACGAACCGAACGGTTGACCGACGCCCCACGGTCGAGCCATCGCTGGGGCGGGTGGAATCCCGACGGAAATCGATTCGCGTTCGCTGCCAACCGCCGAACCGCCGGGTCGTTCGACGTGTACGTTCGGCGGCGAGATACCGACGAGGCAGATTTGGTGGCCGAAACCGGCGGTTGGTTTGACGTGCTCGGATGGTCGCCAGAGGGGGAGCGACTCCTGCTACGCGAGACGCATGCGAGCCTCGACCACGATATCCACGTCCTCGACATCAAGAGCGGGGAAACGAGCCTCGTCACGCCGTTCGACGGGGAAGCCCGATACACGAGCGTCAACTGGGGGCCGGAGGGCAAGGCGGCGTACCTCGTCACCGACTTCGACGCCGACACCCAGTACCTCGCGCGCGTTCCCATCGAGGAACCAACAATCGAGACCGTCGAGAACGGCGGTGACTGGAACGTGGACGGACTCGCGCTTCATCCGACGGGACGAATCGCGTACGGGCGAAACGTCGATGGCTACACCGAGCTCACGGTTGGCGAACTCGACGGCGACTCGATACGGGAATTCCCACGACCAAACCTCCCCGACGGCGTCATCGGCGAAGTGACGTTCGCGCCGAGCGCCGACCGATTCGCCGCAACCGTCACGACGCGGGCGCAGGCCCCGACGGTGTACGTGGTCAACGTCGGAACGGGGGAGGCTGAGCGCTGGACGGCCCCCTCGAATGCTGGCATTCCGCGGGAGGAGTTCGTCAGTCCCGACCTCGTGCGCTTCGAGTCGTTCGACGGCCTCGAAATTCCGGCGTTCTTCTCGGTTCCAGAGGGGGAAACGCCCGGTAAGACGCCCGTCATCGTAGACCTCCACGGCGGCCCGGAGAGCCAACGACGACCGTCGTTCGACTACATCCGCCCATACCTCGTGAACAGGGGATTTGCCGTGCTGGAGCCGAACGTCCGCGGTTCCACGGGATACGGCAAAGAGTATGCCAAGCTCGACGATGGCCGAAATCGGCTCGACGCCGCCCGCGACGTGAAAGCGGGCGTCGAGTGGCTGGTGGAGCGCGACATCGCCGACCCGGAACGAATAATCGCGTTCGGGCAATCCTACGGGGGGTATCTCGCGCTGACCTGTCTCGCGCGCTATCCCGATTGTTGGTCCGCTGGCGTCAGCATCTCGGGGTTCACCGACCTCGTCACTTTTCTGGAGAACACGGGCGACTGGCGGCGCGAAATCCGGGAGGCCGAATACGGAACGCTGGCGGACGACCGCGCGTTTCTCGAAGAGATCAGCCCGCTGACCCAAGCCGACGACATTGCCGCGCCGCTGTTGATGGTGCACGGCGCGAACGACCCGCGAATCCCGGTCGCGGAGGTGGAGAACTTCGTGGAGACGGTTCGGGTCGGTGGCACGACCGCGGAGAAACTCGTGTTCGAGGACGAAGGGCACGGTATCAATCATCGGAAAAACCGCATCAGAACGTATCGAAAACTCGTCTCGTTCCTGAACGAACACGTCGGGGCGTGACCATCGCTATCCGTCGGTGTAGGTCACGTTCGTGCCACCACTGTCGAAACCGCTTTTCAGAACGCCGTTTCGGTAGTCGTAGCTGTCGGTCGAATCGTTCCAGACCTTCCCGCTCACGTCGCGGCCCGAGACGGTGTCGTCGCCCGCGATACCGTTGTACGCGCCAGCACCTTCCACGACGGAGAAACTGTACGTCTGCCCGTCACCAGTGCCGGTAAGGTCGATTACGTCGTGTCCCAGCGAGTCGGTAAACACCTCCTCGCCGTCGATGTGGGTGGTGACGGAGTTGTCGGTTGAGAAGGACGCGATTTCGCCCGAGAACTCGTAACTATCCGTTCCGTTCGTCACTTGGCCGGACGCCGACCCGCCCGAGATAGTGTCGTTGTCGTCGATGGTCGCGCCCATCGCGTCGCTCTTAATGAGCGTACCTGTCACGGAGAAGTCGTAGCTTGCGGTACTGCCATCACTCACGTCTTCGATGGTGAGAACGTGTTTGCGCGTCACATCGACCGTGGCTCCGCCGTCCTCCAAGCCGATGGCGAGGAGTTCCCCGGTGTAGCTGTAAGTTTCGCTGCTCCCATCCGCGACGCCACCGGTGACCGACTCGCCGTCGGCACTGATGTTGTCGCCGCCGTCGATACCGCTGACACCCTCGATGTCGCCGGTGACGGTCGCCGAGTAGTGCGTGTAATCGACGCCGCTTCCGGCTTGGAACGTGATTTCGCCAGCCCGACGCGTTCCATATCGACGAGCGTGCAGTTCACGACTTTCGAGCTGTCGCTTCCCAACCGCCAGCCGTAGCCGCCGATGCGCTCGGTGTAACAGCCTTCGACGCGAATCGTGCCGCCTCTGCCCGTGTCTTTCCCCCAATTGGCGTCGGGATTTCCGGGCGGACTGCCGTACAGGGTGTCTTCTTCGTCCCGAAGATTGTTGATGAACGTCGAGTTCGTGATATCGATGTGGCCTTCGTGGTAGGCGTGACAGAACATGAAGTTGTACTTCACGTCCTCGACGTACACGTTGTCTATCGTTCCGACTCCGTCGGGGTTGGTGACGCGCATGTCGATGGTGGTACCGGTGAGCGGCCCTTTGATACCGACGTTGCGTATCGTCCAATTCGTCCCAACTGCGCTGATTTTGAAATCGGCACCGTCCGCGCTCGCATCGACCAGCGTGTTTTCGAACGTGTTGTTGGGTTGGTTTTGGATGCCGATGGTTCGCGTCTCGCCCTGCGAGAGTGTGATGGTATTCTCTGCGGCGGTAGCAGAGCCGGAGAAACCGACACCAGCAACGCCGGTCGCCAGTGCTGTCCCGCCGAGTTTGAGCGAGTCGCGCCGGGAGAGTAATCGGTGGGACGCCTCGTCGTTCTCTTCGCTCGTTGCTGTGGTCGGTTCGGTCGTCGTATCGTCTGAATAGTTTCGTTACATGTTGTGGAACGTATCGGCGACGAAGTCGAACTCGCTCCAGTCGGCGGGGAGAGTATCGACGTGTCTCGTGCTCCGGAGAGTTCCGGCACACAGTTGCTCGGTGACGGCGATCTATTTGACGATACGATTGTAGCATTAATTTTCTTGTAATAGTGGTGACTTAAATTTCGACTAGTTGTGAAATACTGACGTTGCGTGGAGTCTCGGAGTCTCAGCGTTCGAGTAGTATCGTGGCGAGTGAACAGTTCACTGAAGAATCGAACGCATAGTTACCAACTGCACGACGAACTCGAGAAGAATATCGTATAGCAAAATACAATTTATGTCTGAGAGTCAGCTACGTCGCCAGCAGAACCACGGCACCGACCGCCAGACCGATTCCAGCGACGTCCCGAGTATCGACCGTCTCGCCGAGGAAGAGGACGCCCAAGATGGCGGCGACGACGAAGTAGAGCGCCGTCACGGTCGTCGCAACCCGGTGTTGCCGCGCTGGAGGGCGACGTAGTAGCTTATCGGCCCGATACCCGAAAAGAGACCGCCAGCGGTGGCGAACGCGACGCCCGACCCCGCAAGCGACACCGACCCTGACTGGGTGGCGATGTACGCGATTGCGACGCCGACGCCGACGGCGTAGGAGATGGCCATCGCAACTTCCGGAGCGAGTATGGGTCGCGTAATCGGCGAACACTGCCCAGACGCCCCACGCGGACATTCCGACCAGCAAAGAGAACCGCAGTTCGAACCATGTTCGTTCCACGAACTGCACCGACGAATGGGTTCGCATTTCGACCGAAGGCGGTCGCTGTCGGCAGGCAGAGGGAGATTGCCCCGAAGAAGCGTCGCCCTGTCTTCCGGGTAGCAGAGGCATAACAATCTGGCAAAGTCACGACCAACAGCGCATGACGCGCGTCACGACACTCGTATTCGTTCTGCTCGTCGCGTCCGCTGGGGGAGTGGTCGCCTTCTCGGGTGGAGCGGTGGAGTTACAAGCGGAATCGGAACCGACCGAGCGCTGGAACAAGACCTACGGCGGTTCCGGCGACGACATCTTCAACGACGTCGCTCGAACCAATGACGGTGGCTACGTCCTCGCTGGGGAAAAAGAAGGGTCGGGAACCGGAAGCGACGGTTGGGTGATGAAAATAGACGCTGACGGCCAGAAAGAGTGGGAGCGAACGTTCACGGGATCGGGAACTGATCGGTTCTACTCGGTCGTCACGACAGACGACGGCGGCGTGATGGTCGCCGGACGAACCGACCGCGGCGGCGGTGCGATGGGGTGGGTGATCGAACTCGCGTCGGACGGTTCGACACAGCGCGAGCGAACGCCCGGACAGGGAGCGTTTTACAGCGTCGAGAAGGACGGAAACGGATACATCCTCACTGGATGGACGAGCGATGGCGGAACCAAAGGCTGGTTGTTGAAACTCGACGGGTCGGCCGGAAAAGCGTGGGAGAAAACCTACGCGGCACCGGGCGAGTATTCGTCGGGTCGCTTCAAGGCGGTCGCTCCGGCGTCGAACGGGTACTTCATCGCCGGGGAAGTCGAAGGGAGCAGTCAGGACGCGTGGGCGATGCGCGTTGGAAACGACGGCGAGCGACGCTGGCAGAAGACGAAAGGAGGATCCGACAGGGAAGCGATTTGGGCCGCAACGGGTGGTGACGACGGAATTGTCCTCG
Organism: uncultured Haladaptatus sp.; assembly: GCA_964399275.1. GTDB lineage: Archaea > Halobacteriota > Halobacteria > Halobacteriales > Haladaptataceae > Haladaptatus. Next base: position 14,233 of record CAYNQM010000027.1, on the reverse strand, counting down.
CGGGAGAGTCCGAAAGCGGCGACTCCCGCGACGGCTGGATACTCAAGTACGATGCCAACGGCAACCTCGCGTGGGAAGAGCGATACGGGGGAAGCGACGTCGATTGGCTCGATTCGGCGATGCAAACGAAGGACGGCGGCTACCTCTTCACTGGCGGAACGCTGACCGGCGGCATCGGAAGTGCTGACGGCTACGTGGTGAAAACCGGCGCTGACGGGAGCGTACAGTGGGAGAACGTCTACGGAAGCAGTTCGTGGGACAAACCGTGGCCCGCGATTCAGGCCCACAACGGCGGCTACCTCCTCGCCGGACAGACCGGCGGATTCGGAGCCGAAGGAATGGACGGATGGGTGCTCGAACTCGGCCCGGACGGGCAGGTTTCGGAATCGAACCAGATGACCGAAACCGAGAGCGGGAACGGTTCGAGCGAGACCACGACGCCGACGACGGAAACCGGAAAGACGAGCCTGCCCGGATTCACAGGTGTGGTAGCACTTGTTGCACTCGGACTCTCAGTGTTCCTCTGGCGGCGAGTCGAACAGTGATATTGTAACATTCCACTAGCCGCGGAATATATCCGGGTTTACTATTCAACGTTTCCGGCACATCAAGCCAGGATTTAAGATAAAACGGCGTTTTTCTTTTATCCATAATCGAGAGTCTTTTAACCCAGTAATCTGTCTGACTGTCTAACTGAATACGCTACGATGGGACAATGAGAGGAGAGAAATTAACAGAGCGAGTGACAGATCTAGACGAGGATAGACGGGCCGCCTATCGAGTCGCGGGTAACGTGGATGACGTGAGCACGAGAGTCATCCGCGGGGTGGAAGAAATAGTCGGCGAGGACGAGGACAACAGAACGTGGCTCTACGACAGCATCGACCCGGATGCGCTCGACACCATCTTCAGCGAGAAACACAGCGGGGCGACCCGGGAGAGTGGAAAGGTCGTCTTTACCACCAGAGAGTGCAAAGTCGTTGTTCACGGAAACGGCGAGATATACATCTACGCGCCAAAAGATAACGAGGTTGATGAGTAATCGACGGATTTCGAAACCGTATTACAGTCGCACTCACGAGTGGCGTCAAGAACCGATTGATGTCCGACGAAGCACCCGTTTCCTTCCGGGAACTATGCAGTGAACTGCCGGTACAGACCGGCCTCTTCAGCTTCGGTCCGGTACTGCTCGGTCTGGCGCAGTTGTGGAACGGCTACGTCCACGAGACGCAACTTTCGTTCTACGCCCTGTTCGCACTCGTGATGGTCGGATTCGCGGTACTCGCTACGCGCTACCATCTCGCCGCGTTCCAACTGGGTAAACTGGAACGGCGGTAGCCGATTCCAGCGGACGACCGCGTTAGGCAGTCCCGGCAGGTACGCCTGCTCTCGCTTCCCGGCCAGCGTAGGCATTGTATCCGGCGACGACGGCGACGACGAGGCCGGAGACGATGTCGCTCCAGAACGCCGTCTCCACGCTCATAACGAACGGTACCAGAATCATCCACAACCCTAACAGCGCGACGAACGACGAACTACCGATGCTGATAGACAGTCCCTTCGTCATGCGATAATAGTTGTAGCCCGCGACCAGGAAAATCGCGGCCCCGATGATGAGGTTGTTCCAATAGCTCGTCATCGACATCGTCGGATAGACGAATGCCGAAATGAATATCCACGCGCCAACTAGCGACACGAAGCCACTCAGCCACTTCAGACTCGACGTGTCAGCGTCTGTCGTTCGTGTCGTTCGCTCTCTCGTTTCTGTTTCACTCATCAGTGTTCCCCCGAGTCGAGATAGAGCGAGCGAGCGAATAAAGCGAGCGACCGTTCACGAACTAACGACTCGTTACGGTCGCTGAAAGGGCCGGACAGCGGTCGGTTACACCCGTCCGGGGTCGTGCGTCTCGAACCACTCAGTTAACTGTTCGAGACGGTGAATCGCCCGGTCGGGGTCGCCGATGTTGTGATGCTCGTCGGGGTAGACGACGAGCTTTGCGGGCACGCCTTGCTTTTTCACGCTGACGTAGAGCTGTTCGGACTGCGAGGGCGGACAGCGCCAGTCCTCGCCGCCAGCAGTCACCAGCAGAGGCGTTTCGACGTTGCCGACATCGGTGATGCTGGACGAGGATTCGTAGGCTTCCGGATTCTCCCACGGGAGGCCAAAGTCGTTCTCCCACCACTTGTGAGCGTCGTCGGTTCCGTAGCACGAACGCAAGTCGTAGATGCCGTGTTCCGCCGCCGCGCCAGCGAACCGGTTCGTGCTCGTGACGAGGTAGCCGGTCGTGATGCCACCGTAGGAAAACCCCGTGGCGAAGGTTCGGTCGGAATCGACCCATCCGCGGTCGATGAGGGCGTCAATCCCGGCGAGAACGTCCTCGACTTCCCTTTCTCCCCAGTCGCCGCGAATGACTTCACTGAACTCCCTGCCGTAGGAACTGCTCCCGCGGTAGTTCGGTCTGAGGACGACGTAGCCCTCGTCGGCCCAGTACGAATACGTGAACTTGAACTCGGGCGCGTCGTAGGAAATCGGCCCGCCGTGGATGGAGACGACGAGCGGCCGCGGTTCGGGGTCGTCGGGGTCGAAATCGGCGGGCAGGTATACGATACCCTCCACATCGTCGCCGGAGTCGTTCTCGTAGACGACGCGCCGACAACCGGGCATGGCGTGGCTTTCCTCGAACGCACCGTTGAGTTCGGTCAGCCGGATCGGTTCGCCCGCGTCGAGGTCGGCGGCGTCCATCGCGTACAGGTCACTGACCATTGCCGGTTCGGTGAGCAGGAACGCGGCCGTCTCGTCCGCGCAGTCGAAGGTTCGGATGGTTCGGCAATCGCCTTGCGATTCGAACGTGAACTCGGGCGCGCTCCCGTCGGCGAAACAACGAACGAGGCGAGTGCTTCCCTCGTCGCCGATAGGCGCGAGGATGGTCTCGTCGTCTAGCCACCGGAGGCGGTTCGCGTGTGCCACGGGGCGGTCGAGCGACTCGGTAATCGATTCGTACTCGCCAGCGTCGTCCGCGACGTACACCTGCGTCGGGATGTGCCAGTTTTCCGGGTCGCCACCGACGAACGCCAGTCGGGAACCGTCGGGACTCCATCGTGGCGCACTCGCGCTGATGTCGGTGTTCGTCACCTTCCGAAGGTCGCTCCCGTCGGGGTCGATGGTGTACACGTCCATCGCGCTCGAATCGTCCGGACGCTCGGTTCGGTTCGAGACGAACGCGATTCGTTCCGACCCCCATGCCGGTTCCAAGCCCCGCATGGGTTCTGCCGCTCCGCCGCCGTAGGCGTCGTCGAGTCGGCGTTCCTCACGGGTTGCTACGTCCACGACGAACAGGTAGGTCGTCACGTCGTCCAAGAGGCCCTTTCCGTCGAATCGATGCTGGAGGCGTTCGGTTTCGACCGGGCCGCCGTCCCGGAGTTCGGCGAGGTACTCGCGCTCGTCCTCGGTCGGGTCGCGCGCCGAGACGACGATTCGTTCGCTCCGTGGCCCCCAATCGAACTCGCGGACACCTTCCTCGCGGTCGGTCACTTGGCGGGCGTCACCGCCGCGAGCGAGGTCGAACACCCAGACCTGCGGTTTCGGTTCGTCGTCGTTCGCTGGGACGTCCGCTTCGTCGTCTGAATCGTCGGCTTCGTTTCGCACCGAAAGCGCGGTGTCCTCGTCTCGACCGGCCAGAAATCCGAGTTTCGTCCCGTCGGGCGACCACGTCGGCGACCCCGCGTCGGACGCTCGTGAGAGTCGATACGGGTCGTCGCTCCCGTCAGTCGGCACGACGAACAGCGAATTTCGTCGGTCGTCTTCGTCTCGGTCGAACTCGCTGGCCACGAAGGCGAGTCGGTCGCCGTCCGGCGAGAGGACAACGTCGGACGCGAGCGTGAGGTCGTACAAGTCGTCCAGTTCGAACGTGTCCGTCATTGACGGCACGACTCACGCGACGCATTTAGTTGTGCGCTCGCCAGCAAGGTGGACAACTACGCGACGTTTCGTTCTTCGACCGTTCGTCCGTTCTCGAACCGAGAGCTACCCAAGTCGGCAACATCGACCAACGACGGCTCACCGTCGAACACCAGTTCCGCGACGAGTTGGCCCGTGGCTGGCGCGTGCTGGAATCCGTGCCCCGAGAAACCGACCGCGTTCACGAAGTCGGGAATCGTCTCCTCGATTATTGGATGGTGGTCTGGCGTGACGGCGTAGAGGCCCGCCCAGCCCTGCTTGACGCGGAATTCGGGGCCGAAGTAGGTCGCCATCTCCCCGGCGCGTTCCAGCGCCTCAGCAGTCCAGTCGAGGTCGGTCGTTCGGTCGTAGGCGTCCGGGTCGGCCGTCGAAGACGACGCGTATGGATCGAGGTACGAACCTCCGGGTAATGGTTCCATCGCCTCTAAGACGTCCGAGGCCGAATCCCCGCCATGGTTCGCATCCTCTCCGACGCCGACGTGACTAACGTGCTCGACGTGAATTCCCTTCTCCCGGTCGTCCGCGAAGCGTTCGTCAAACAGGGACGCGGCGAAGTCGAACGCCCCGCCCGCCCGCACTTTCCGGTGGGTGCAGGACTCGTAAACGACGAGCCACGCGGAATCGGTCTCGTCATGCCCGCGTACATCCACGGGAACGATTACTACGCCACGAAACTGGTCGGCGTTCACGAGGAAAACGCCGAGCGTGGGCTGCCGACCGTCAACGCGCAAATCGCGCTCACCGATGCCGAGACGGGGCGACCGGCCGCCTTCCTCGCAGGAACCAAAATCACGAACGCGAGAACCGGCTGTATCGGCGGGGTCGCCGCCGCAGAACTCGCATCTTCCCACGTCACGCTCGGCCTCGTCGGGGCCGGAACGCAGGCACGATGGCAAGCGCGCTGTCTCGCCGCAGCGACCGATCTCGAATCGATCCGGGTGTACTCCCCGAGCGATTCGAAGTACGACTGCGCAGACGACCTCGAATCCGAACTCGACATCCCCGCGAAAGCCGTCGAGTCGCCAGACGACGCGGTCTCGGGCGCGAACGTCGTCGTTACCGCGACGACGGCGACCGAGCCGGTCTTTTCCGGAACCGCCCTCGACGCAGGAACGGTCGTCATTGCGGTCGGTGCGTACACCGCCGAAATGCGCGAACTCGACCGAACCACATTCGAGCGCGCCGAAAGCGTGTTCGCCGACGTTCCGGAAGAGGTCGCGGAAATCGGCGACCTTCGAGCGACCGACCTCGCGGAGGACGACCTCGTTCCGTTGTCGAACGTCTTCGACGGTCGCGCCGGACGCAAATCCGACTCGGCAATTCTCGTGGTCGAAAGCGTCGGCACCGCCGTGTTGGACGCCGCCGCAAGCGAGCACATTTTCGACCAAGCGAGCGAGACGGGGGCGGGTGAGGAAGTCGAGCTGTAGAATCGGGATAGAGAGGTGTCCAGAAAGCTATCCAAGGAGCAGACGAGCAACCAGTGAACGAGGAGAAAGATGCAATGATATTTCTGGACAGATTTCCAGACAGATTTCTGTCTATCCAGAGAGTGATCGGGAAAACAATAACCAGAATAACAGCCCGACAATACCACCGTACGGTGGTTATCTGGAAATATATCCAGACAGATTTTCATACAGATGGCTATCTGGATTGCTATCTGAATAGTTTGACTCAGTTGTCTGACGAGAGTTTATGAGGGGTAAGCGTATAACGACCGACTGTATGAAACGGGCCATCACACTGTGGAGCGAATCCGGCGGGGTCGGAAAGACGACCATGGCCACTAACGTGGCCGCCGCGCTGGGACGACGGGGTGAACGAGTTCTCGTGGTCGATTTAGACCCCCAACTGGGCAGTTTGACCGACCACGTCGGCTATCAAGAACTGAAGACGGGCGACCGCGACCACCTCGGTCACGTCCTGTTGAACGACGAAAAAGACGTGCAGTCGCTCATCGTGGAGACTGCGGACTTCGACCTCGTGCCCTCGCACGAAGGACTAGCGAACATCGAGAGCGAGATGGCCGCCCGGAACACTTCGCTCCGGGAGTTCCAACTGCGCTCCGCGCTGAAGTCCGTCGCGGACGAGTACGACTACTTCATCATCGACCCGCCTGCGACGCTGAACGTTCTCGTGGACAACGCGCTGGTCGCGGCGAGAAACGTCGTCATTCCAATCGAGTTGACGCGAAAGGGAAGCATCTCCATCGAAGGGTTAGAAGACACTCTCGACAGCATGGAACGCGGATTCCGCAAGTTCGACGACAGTTTCAAACTTGGGATTCTCGCCGTCGTTCCGAACGAAGTCGGCGATTCTAACATCTACCGCGACACGAGAGACGAATTAGAGGAGGGCGGGAAACCGGTAACGCCATTCAGCGTGCGAAAGCGTGACGTGCTGAAAGAGGCGTGGAAACGACAGATGAACGTGTTCGAGTTCGCGGAGAGCGACGAAACCCGCGACCTGCGGGAGTACGAAGAAGACTTGCTTTCGAACTTCGAGCATCTCGCGCGAATAATCGAACAGGGAACCGTGGACGTGGAGGTCGAAGCATGACCAAAGACGACCGATACGGCGCGACCGACGACGACTACGGCGACGATTACGCGACCGAAACGACAGTCGAAACGGGAGAGTCGGCCGAATCGGCAACCACCGAGCAAAACGGCGGGATGGAGGCGGATTCCGGTGCGAGCACCGACGCGCTTCCGTTCATCTTCGCCCGGCGAACGGTGAAAGCCGACCGCGAGGCGGTGCCGGTGTACGTGCAGAACGAAACGGCAACCGAAATCAGCGACCTCGAGCGGGAGCTGAGCCAGACCTTCGACGGAGACAAGGTGATGGCGTTGGACGTGCGCGAAGCACTCATCCGCGCAGGGCTGGAGAACGTGGACGACGTTCAGCGAGTGATGGAGGAGTGGGGATACGGACGCCGATAGGTCGCTTTCTTCTTGCGGATATATGGAGAGCTGTCTGGGCAGATTTTTAACAATATATCCAAAGAGATATCTAGAAATATATCGGTTAAGTTTGGCTGGCTGGAAAATTTGGATAGGATATTCGAGGAGACCACTTCGATAAACTGCTAGGGCGGGCTGTCCGGACACACTGTTCGGGGAATAAGGCGGGACAGGCGAAGGTTATATTGTGGAGAATTTACAAAACCATTAAGTCGGTCTGGCGCATAGATCGGCGTAGATGGACGACAAACTCGAAGAGATACGACAGCAGAAGCACGACGAACTGATGAACGAAGGCGAAAGTCCGGACGTAAGTGGCGAAATACAGTCGAAACCGGTTCACATCGAGGATCCGGAACAGGTAGACGAACTCGTCGAGCAGTACGATATCGTGCTGGTCGATTTCTACGCAGATTGGTGCGGGCCGTGCAAGATTCTCGAACCAACCATCGAAAGCGTTGCGAACGCGACTGACGCAGTGGTCGCGAAGGTCAACATCGACCAGCACCAACGACTCGCACAGCAGAATCAAGTCCGCGGCGTGCCGACGCTCCAGTTGTACGTCGGCGGCGACCCCGTAAAGCAGTTGGTCGGGGTGCAGGACGAAGCGACGCTGACGAACCTCATCGAACAGTTCGCCTGAAACACTCTTTATCCTCGCCTTCCTTGGGGGAAGTAAGAATGGGCTTTCACACTTTTGACCCCGAGAAAGCGGACAAGTTGGAAGACGCAGAGCGGTATCGATACGTCTCTCGCGAGGAGTTAGTGGCACACCTCGATGCGTCGGAGGAGGACGTGGTCGGCGACCTCGGAAGTGGAACCGGATTCTACACCGACGACGTCGCCCCATTCGTCCGGACGGTGTACGCCGTGGACGTTCAAGAGGCGATGCACGACCACTATCGTGCGAAAGGAGTTCCCGAGAACGTCTCGCTCGTCACGGCGGACATCGTTGACCTACCGTTTTCGGACGGCGAACTCGACGCCGCGTTCTCGACGATGACGTTCCACGAGTTCGCGGGCGAGGACGCGCTCGCGGAAGTTGGCCGGGTTCTCGCGACGGGTGGCAAATTCGTCGCGGTCGATTGGACTGCTACGGGGTGCGGCGAAAGCGGCCCGCCGGTCGAGGAGCGCTACGACCTCGAAACGGCGCACGGACTCGTCGAGCGCGCCGGGTTCGAAGTCGAATACGAACTCGAACGTCCCGAAACGTTCGTTCTCGTTGCGAGTCAGTAAGATGCGCCGACGGTCTCTGCTCAGCGTGCTCGCACTGGGAGCCTGTTCCGGTTGCGTCGAGCACCCCCTCCCCACCCTCCGCGGCGTCGTGGCTCGAAAGCGAATCGTCGGCCCGTCAGGGTCACTGCTCACGATTTCTGCCGACAAGATTTCGGTTGAGAGTGCGCGATTGGCGAAAAAGCTCCCACGAGATGGGGAGCGAGCGAACACGACGATTACGAACGCCCAAGAGAGCACTCTCCCCGAAGTTGAGTATCAAGTAGCGGTTCGACACGACAATCGGAGTTACATCGACGGCGTCGCCTCGGGAGAAACGGAAGTGTACCGAACGAATCGGGAGGCGTTCAATCAGATGATGGCCGCAGACCGCCTCAAATTTCAGGTCGGGTTGGTGAATCGACCCGCACTGCTCACGCCGAGCCAAGTCGTTCGCACTGGAACCGTCGAAGAGAAGCGAGTCGTCGGGACGGTCGCTCGGGAGGGAAAGAAGCCGACGAAGCGGACGGTGCTGTCCGTCTCCGAGGACGGAATCGACGCGAACGGGAACGTTCTCGACGCCGAGCGAACGGTCGGTGCGAGGAACGAACAAAAGCTACGGGAGCGATTCCGTTCGGTCGAATACTTGCTTACAGCCCATCATCGTGGGCGACGCCGCCACTATGCGACGAAACGAACGCAGTTCAACCGAGCGCGAGTCGGGAAACGAATGCAGTTCGAAGCGGGCGGTGAGATGGGTGAGAAACTAGTACGGTTCGTGTCTCGAGAGGAAATACGATAAATCACATATCGCTATACCCATTCATATTCGCTGAAGACAGCAACGGCAGAAATAATCGCTTGATGCAAACGGTCTGCTCTTCGCAACATCGAGAAATTAGAGAGTTTCGCCGGTGACAAAGGCTATGACGACAAATCTCTCCGGGACGCCCTCCGTCCAGAGGGCGTCCGACTCTTGCTACGTCACCAGTTGAAAGCTGCCGTCTACAACATCGAGCAGGCGCTCAAACAGTGACCCCATAAGCTAGTGGGTGTCCACAATTAGAGTTCGGCAGTGATTGAACGACGAAACGATCGGAGAGCCAACCGATTATTCACCCATCTTTCTTCCTTCTACTATTCGAGATTCGTTCGCCCTCGGTAGATAGCGTCGCATGATGTAGACGACGAAGATGTACGAAAGTCGAGATCTCGGTACACCTTAGCAGTTCCTCGTCGCAAGGAAGCGTATGGAGGATGACGCGAAAAGCATTTGCCCTTTCTGTGGCGTCGGATGCGGCGTTCTGCAGACGGACATCGGAAAGGGTCGAGGGTGGAAAGCTCCGGTGAACCGCCGGGGAGAACTCTGTCCGAAAGGCGTCGCGGCGTACGACGTTCTCGGCCACGACGAGCGCCTGAAGAAACCGCGGGTTCGAAAGGGCGGCGACCTCGTCGCGGTTCCGTGGGACGAAGCACTTTCGCGGATAGCACAGGAATTCGGTCGCATCGCGGACGAACACGGGGCGGACGCGCTAGGGTTTTTCGCCTCGTCGGGATGTACGAACGAGGAAAACTACGTCTTTCAAAAGCTGGCTCGGGTGCTCGGAACCAACAACGTGGACAACTGCGCTCGACTCTGTCACTCTTCGACGGTTGCCGCGATGCAGTCGCGGTTCGGTGCGGGCGCGATGACGAACACGTTGGACGATCTCGCGGACGCCGACTGTTTTTTCGTCTGTGGCGCGAATCCCGCCGAACAACATCCCATCATTTTCAGTTCGTATCTCGCGCCAGCGGTGAACGAAGGGACGACCCTGATTCACGTGGACCCGCGAGCGAATCGGACGACGGAACTCGCGGACTACCACCTACCCGTCAAACCGGGGTACGACATTCCGCTGTTGAACTCGATGTGTGCCGTGATTTTCGAGGAGGACTTGGAAGACGTGCGGTTCCTTCGGGAGCGCGTTTCCGACGTATCGGCGTTCCGCGAGTTCGTCTCCGAAATCGACGTGGAGGAGTGTGCCGACCTCGCGGGCGTCAACGCGGACGACCTCCGGGAAGTCGCGCGAATCTACGCCAGCGCCGACCGCTCAGCGGCGTTCACGGGAATGGGGATGAGCCAGCATCGATACGGAACCACCAACGTTCACGCACTGCTGAACCTCGCGCTCGCCACCGGAAACGTCGGCAGGCGTGGAACTGGGGTCAACCCGCTTCGCGGGAAGAACAACGTGCAGGGTGCGAGCGACGTGGGTTCCCTGCCGGACGTTCTACCGGGATATCAGCCGGTGACGGACGCAAATGCCAGAGAATCAGTTGAGGAGGTGTGGGGCGTCGAACCCTCGTCGATTCCGCCAGTGCCGGGTCTCACGGAAGTCGAGATGACACACGAGTTCGGCGAGGGAATTCGCGGGGCCTACGTCTTCGGCGAAAACATCGCGGCGACGGAACCGAACACGAATCGCGTCGGGCGGGAACTCGACGCGCTGGACTGTCTCGTAGTGCAGGACATCTTCCCGAACGAGACGACGGAACACGCCGACGTGGTGCTTCCGGCGAGTTCGTGGGCCGAAAAGGCCGGAACGGTCACGAACACCGACAGACAGGTTCAGCGAATGCGCCCGACTGCCGACCCGCCGGGGAGCGCGCGCACCGACCTCGAAATCATCTGTGCGGTGGGGCGGCGGTTGACGAATGGTTTGTTCGAGTACGACGGGCCGGAAGCAGTCTTCTCCGAACTGACGCAGGTGACGCCGCAGTACGCCGGGATGAGTTACGCGGGAATCGGCGAGGGAAGCCAGCGATGGCCGTTTCCCGAGGGCGCGACCGAAGGGGTCGGCGTCCTCCACCGCGAGCGATTTGCGAACGGCGAGCGACGTGCACCCCTCGTCCCGGTCGAGCACGTCAAACCAACGACCGAAGGCAGTGACGGGGACGACGGGACGCTCGTACTGACCACCGGGCGCGTCGTGGAGCATTTCAACAGTGGCGTCGTCACCCGACGCTCGGACGTGCTGACCCACCTTCGGAGCACTGACGCCCTACAAATCCACCCGGACGACGCGGCGGAGCGCGGAATCGAAGATGGGAATCGAGTCGTCATGGAGAATGAGAACGGAAGCATCGAAGCGTCTGCAGCGATAACGCCATCGGTTCGCCGGGGTGTCGTGTTCCTCACGTTCCACTTCGACGATCGGTTGGTCAACCGACTGACCGGCGACGAACTCGACCCGGAATCGAAGATTCCGACGTACAAGCACGTCGTGGTCAACGTGAAGAACGCAGAATAGACATCCTTTCGAAAAGACACAAAATATACACATTCGGCGAACATCTCTCGACGCATGACCGACGCATTCCTCCTAAAACAGAAAATCGAACCGGGAAAGACGGAACGATGTAAGGAGTTGCTCGCGGAACAAGTAGGGCAAACGAACCGAGAGATGAGCGAGATACTGGAGGTGGAAGGCGTCTACACCGAATCCATCTTCATCGAGCAGGCAGGTGACGGGGAGTACCTCGTGTGGTATTTCGAAGCCGAAAGCATGGCTCGCGTCGCTGAAGTATGGAACGACCCGGCAGAAACAGCTATCGAGGCAGAAATCGAGCATGGAAAGTCAATGCTGGCGGAGGTGCTCGAAAATCCCGAGACGTGGAACGAGGACAGTTTCGAACTGCTACACCATCTGGTGAATCCGGAACGAAAGTGAATTTCGAGATTAGCATTTTCGGGAGTGCTCACCAGCGAAAACGGCGAGGAATCGATTGTGAATTAGTGACACACTTAACCGTGCTCGACCCTAACCACAGGTGAATACGGTCGGCGAAGCTCGGCGGCGCGGAGTCGTCAAAACGTGATTTCGTCGGCTGTGATGGAGCATGAACGAGCAACAAACCTACGAGCAGTTGTACAGCGAAACGATTCCCTCTGTGGTGTCGATTTACGTCACGCCGCACGTGACCGAAGGTGTCCGAGGCGGAGCGGGCTCGGGATTCGTCTATGACTACGACGGGCACGTCGTCACGAACCAACACGTCGTGGGGGGTGCCGACGAGGTTGAACTTCGGTTCAGCGAGGGCGACTGGCGAACCGCGCGCGTAATCGGACGGGACGAGAACACCGATCTCGCGGTGGTGGAAGTCGCCGACGTGCCAGCGTACGCCACACCCCTCCCAATTGCGACTGAGGCACCGAAACCGGGCCAGCAGGTCGCCGCGCTCGGCAATCCGATGGGTCTCGACGGAACCATCACGACGGGTATCGTCAGCGGGACGAATCGCTCGCTTCCGACCGGAAACGGATTCGTTATCCCCGACACGGTGCAGACCGACGCCGCAATCAACCCCGGAAACAGTGGTGGCCCGCTCGTGACGCTCGACGGCGACATCGTCGGCGTCAACCGAGCGCGACAGGGAGACGGCATCGGGTTCGCGATCTCGGCGGCAATAGTCTCGCGGGTCGTCCCCGACCTCATCGCCGACGGGCGCTATCGCCATCCGTTCTTCAAAATCTCCACGATAGACGTGTCACCCCGCGTTGCCGAGGCGAACGACCTCTCGGAAACGGGCGGTGTTCTCGTCGTCGATGTAAGACTCGGTCCCGCCAGCGGTGCGCTCGTCGGTTGCGACGCGGTTCGCGTGCTTCGAGGGCGCGAAATTCCGGTCGGCGGGGATGTCATCGTCGGCGTTGACGGTCACGACGTTCGTTCGCACGAGGAACTGATGCGCTACCTCATCACCGAAACGTCACCCGACGAGCAAGTCGAGGTCGTACTGATTCGTGACGGTCGACGAATGACCGACGTGGTGACGCTTGGCGAGCGCCCCAGAGTCTCGGGTCGGGGCGGCATGAGCATCGCCGTAAACTGATTGTGACAGAACGACGAAGGAGAGCAAAGGAAACGGAGGTGGGTGGAAACAGAGAAGCAGTAAATCGACGGACTGAGTCGGGGAGACAGCGGAAGCGTCGGTGTTAATTCGAATGGTGAAACGCCTCGGAAACAACGGAAATAGTGGAGTAGCGAAGAGAGAAGACCGATGGGAATTCGGTAGAGTGGACGGCCAAACCGAAATGGCGAACAACAGTTCTAAATTTGTGGATAGAGTTCCGGAAATCAGTCGAAAAGCTGTGAAGTCGAAGTATTTCAAGACGTATTCGAGAACGCAGTGGCATATTTGTTACAGAAAATGGCGGAGGAGACAACGGAAACAGTGGTGTTCTACGGGCGAATATGGGGGCAGTGGCGTCGAAAACAGGGAGTACGAATTTTGCGTCGTCGATGAAGGTTTGGCGTTTAGGATTTGCGCCGTCGATGAGGGTTTATGTCATCGAGGGGGTTTACGGTGTTGGTAAGGGTTCTCGGTCGTCGGTTAGGGTTCTCGGTCGTCGAGGAGGGATTGATAGTACGGTCGAATGCTCTCATGGACGCCCGCGAGTTCGATGGTCTCTTCGAGCGCGCTGATGACGAGTTGGAGGTCTTGTTTGAGCGCGTGTTCGCGATATTTGCCACCGGACATTCCCTCGTTTTTCTCCATCGAGGAGATGACGCCGAGCATGGCGAGGTCTGCGAGATGATCGCGCATTCGCCTGCTGGTGAGCGCCTCGGTTCCGATGTGGCTACACAACTGTTCGTAGCGCGGCCGGATGTCCCGCGACCGCGCGGGCGTGTTGCCCTCGGCTTCGAGCGACGTGAGCGCGTAGAGGATGAGACGGGCGTGTTGGGTGAGGTCGGCGACACCCTCCATGATTCGGTCGCGTTCGAGTTTTCGACGCGCTTCTTGGACGTGACGGTCGGAGACCTGCTCCGTCGCGTCCTTTCGCGCGAGGTCGCCTGCTTCGAGGAGCAGGTCGAGCGCCTGTCGGGCGTCACCGGCATCCTGCGCGCCGTAGGCCGCACAGAGCGGAATGACGTCGTCTGCGAGCGCGTTGTCGTGGAAGGCAACTTGGTCGCGCTGGCCGAGCACTTTCTGGAGTTCGTTCGCGTCGTACGGCGGGAACGAGACTTCCTTCTCACAGAGCGACGAGCGAACCTTTGCCGAGAGGGAGTCTCGAAACGAGAGGTCGTTGCTGATGCCGATGAGACCGATTTTCGCGTGT
>CAYNQM010000026.1:15845-29502 GCA_964399275.1 uncultured Haladaptatus sp. | reverse complement strand
TACCACTACACGCAGGTGGTCGAATCCCTCGTGAGAGACGGTCGAATCGAACTCGACGGGACGGAACTCGACTACGCCGTCACGTACCACGACCCGTGTCACCTCGGCCGGTACAACGACGAGTACGAGGCTCCCCGCGAAATCGTCAAAGGGACCGGCTGTACGCTGGACGAGATGCCGCGCAACCGCGCCAACTCGTTCTGCTGTGGCGGCGGCGGTGGCGGCCTCTGGATGGACTTCGAGGAGGACCCCAAACCCAGCGAGGAACGCCTCCGGGAAGCACTCGAAGACACCGACGCCGCGAGCGGCGTCGAGAAGTTCGTCGTCGCTTGCCCGATGTGTATGACGATGTACGAAGACGGGCGGAAAACCGGTGGGTACGAAGAGGACATCGAAATCGTGGACGTTGCGGAGTTAGTCGTCGAGGCGCTGGGCGCTGAAGAGAAAATCAAAGTCTCGAACTGAACGGTTCGGTTTTCGGGTTCGACTTCGCCAACGACCGTCGTCCCTGTAACCGCTTCCGAGGATTCTCGTTCTCACCCGGTAAAGTTTGATTTTCGTCGACAACTGACTATCGTTTTTGACGAAATATCTGCAATCATAACAACTATGCGCGGCAAAACCGACCCTGAAAACGATGAACGCCCTCCTCGTCGGCGTGGCGGTGTTCAGCTTCGTCGCGCAACTGATCATGCTCTACGGTTGGTATCTCCGAGACAAACCGCCGATCGTCCTCGTCACGTGGGCCGGATACGCGCTCTTCTGGGCGTACCTCGGCGTCACACAGTTCTTCGAACTCCACTTTGCCACCGTCGGACTGGTGGTTCTGCTGGTGATTCTCCTCCCGCTCACGGCTGTTAGCGTCCGCCGCCAGCGCCGGGATAACCGAGCGTGATCTGCCTGGTTCTCGATCCTAGACTCCTTTTTCGCCTGCTCACTCCCGCGCCGCACCGACGGCACGCGCTATCAGCCCCGCCTGCGCGCCCGCCACGAATCCGGCGTCGATGTTCACGGTCGAAAGGACGGTACAGGACTGGAGCATTCCCGAAAGCGCGGACTCGCCCTGTCCCGCGTGGCCGTATCCATTGGAGACTGGGAGACCGATGACCGGCGTATCCACCAATCCCGCCACGACGGTCGGAAGCGCTCCCTCGCGTCCAGCGGCAACGACGAGCACGTCCACGTCCCGGAGAGCGTCCACTTCGTCCAGAATGCGGACGAGCGAGGCGACGCCCACATCGTGAACCTCCTCGACGGTCGCACCCATCTCCGCCGCGACGACCGCGGCCTCGCCCGCCGGAATCGCGTCGCTGGTACCCGCGCTGACCACGCCGATTGTCGCGTCGAGTTCGGGTTTGCCGAATCCCACGGCGTGCGCGACGAGCACGTGGGCGCGCTCTCGCACGCTCACGTCGGCGTCTGGATGCGCGTCCGCGAGGCGCGCGCGGACTGCTTGCATCTGTTCGTCGTCCGCTCGCGTCACCAGTGCCCGCCCCGCCGTTTCCACCGCGGTCGTGGCGAGTTTGGCTACCTCGTCCGGTGTCTTCCCATCGCAGAGAATCGCCTCAGGAACGCCTCTACGCGTCTCTCTGGCGGCATCGAACCGTCCGGCTTCGGTGGTCGCGTACCCCGACAAAATCGCCTCGGCTTCGGTGACGCTCGTTTCTCCTTCTGCAACCGATTCGAGTAATTCCCGCATGTATGGCCTTCTGTGTTCCTCCTACTCCCGTCTGTCGTCCCACGCCACTCTACTTTCCTAAACTTAAAACTTTTGGCTACCACAACAGAATGCGTCGGATTCTTCGAATAGTGGTGGTTCACCGAATAATTTGGGAAGCTTTATTAATCGGGCTACGGAACGTCAATCCTGTATGGCAGACCTTATTGTCAAAGCCGCTGTCAAAGAACAGCTCGACGACAAAAACGTTGCTTCGGACTTCTACGATGCGCTCTACGCGGATGTCGCTTTGCTTATCGATGACGCCGCTCGACGAGCCGAGGAGAACGACCGCAAGACCGTTCAGCCGCGCGACCTGTAAAAAGCGAATCTTCCTTCCATTTCTTTTCAATCGAACAGCGGCTGCTACAGTTGTCGTCGCTCGACGCCGTCTTCGGTTCCCACGTACACTTCGTCCGCCAGCCCGACGAACAGACCGTGTTCAACCACGCCCGGAATCGACGCGAGTTCGTTCGCGAGCTTTTCGGGCGACGAAATCTCTCCGAACGCGCAGTCGAGGACGAAATTCCCGTTGTCGGTGACGACCGGCCCGTCCTTCTTCTCTGCATCGCGGAGCGTTGGCTCCCCACCCGACGCCCGCACGTCGTCGGCCACCGTAGTTCGCGCTGAGGGGAGCACTTCCACTGGAACCGGGTGGTTCAGCCGTTCTGCCTCCTTGCTCGGGTCGGCTACGACGAGGAATCGATTCGCGGCAGTATCGACCACTTTCTCGCGGGCGTGGGCCGCTCCGCCGCCCTTGACGAGGTTTGCTCCGGCGAACTGGTCGGCCCCGTCGATTGCGAGGTCGATTTCCGCCACCGAATCGAGGTCGGCGACCGGAATCCCAACCTCGTGCGCTAACTGGCGCGACTGAAACGAGGTTGGTACCCCTCGAACGTCCATCCCGGCATCGACTGCGCGCCCGATGGCCCGAATCGCGTGGGCCGTCGTACTTCCCGTGCCCAATCCGACGACCATCCCATCTTCGACCGCTTCGGCCGCGCTCTCGCCCGCGTTTCGCTTCGCCTCGTCGCTTCCACCCGTCGATTTCATGGTTGGCGTGGGGTTTCGTTTCTGGTCGAAAAAAGCTTGCTAGCACGGAAGCGCGGGTGTGTTTTCTTCTCGGATGATCACCGATACTTCTCGAATGCTGACCCTGCTTCGGCGCGCGCTGGCACGGGCCTGAGGAGTTTACCTCCGAAGGTCTGTGCTGAAGTCGTGCGAGGGATGACTGAGCGAGCATAGCGAGCGAAGGAATCGGTTGGGGAGGGTGTGGCCCGTTGCGGGGCGGTCGGGGTTTGCGGTCATTTGGAGTCGGCATCAGCTAGCTTCTTCTCGATCCCGTTTTCTACTGCTTTCGAGCTAGCTACTGCCGACTCCTAACACCGGAACCGCACCTCATCCTCCCCAGCCTCCTCCTTCGCTCCGGACGAGCGAACCTCGTCCGGGTTGGTTACGAACACGGTTCGTCACATCCCGAAAATCGAAGATTTTCGGGGATCTCGCTCGCTCCTTCGTCGCTCACGAGAACAGCACTCACTCGTCCCTCGCACGCCGTTCACTTCGTTCACTCCCGCGCGCCACGATGTCTCTCTAATCTTCTTTTAACATATTGTCGTCTTTTCGGCGGTAGGATTTTGAGGGCGTACTCCCTTCTCGTTCGTATGATTGTGGGGTTCGACACGATCGAAGACCACGGGGAGCACGACTGATGGACATCCGCGAGGTGTTCAGCATGAGTTGGCGCTCCATCCGGGGCCACAAACTTCGCTCGTCCCTGACCACGCTGGGCGTGATAATCGGCGTCGCGGCGGTCATCGCGCTGGCGACCCTCGGCGCGAGCGTCCAAGCCTCCATCCTCGGCGACGTGGGCGGCGAAGAAGCCCAGCAAATCTACGTCTGGGTCGGCCCGGACACCGAGGGACAGGGTGGCGGCGCGCCCGGTGCGGGCACCCAACCCGTGTTCACCGAGCGCGACATCGCCCGAATCGAGGGAATCGACGGCGTCGAGAGTGTCATCCCGCGCGGGAGCGTCCCGACCTCCGGACTTCGGTACGGAAACGACACGGTAGCCCGGAGCGACGTGGTCGCTATCACGCCCGCGTACTTCGAGGGAAGCGAGTTCGAATCCGGTCGCGCGTTCGAAATGGGTGCGAACGAAGTCGTGCTGAACACCGCCGCAGCCACTCAGTTCGACCAAAACGTCACGGTGGGCGACTCCATCGCAATCCTGCGGTCGAATGGCTCGGCGGTGAACGCCACCGTTGTCGGCATCTTGAACGGTTCCACGAGCCAGAGTCCGTTCGAGGGGTTCGCTTCACAGCCGCGCGTGTACACCCCGACCGACCCCTTCTACGAGACCAGCGTGCAGGTCGATGGTGAGAATCGGCGCGTCTATCCGCTCCTGACGGTCGTGGCAACCGGCCCCGACGCAGTGGAACCGGCCCGTGACGAGATGCTGAGCTATCTCCGAGACGACTCGGACGCGTCGTCGCTCATGCCCTCGGAGTACGACTTTTCGGCTCGGACGAACGAGGAACTGCTCCAGCAGGTGCAGGACATCCTCAACACGCTGACTGGCTTCGTGACGGGAATCGCCGTCATCTCGCTCCTCGTCGGCTCTATCGGCATCGCCAACATCATGCTCGTCAGCGTCACGGAGCGAACCAAGGAAATCGGCATCATGAAAGCCGTCGGCGCACAGCGCCGGGACGTGATTCAGTTGTTCCTCGTGGAGGCCGTCATGCTCGGCCTGCTCGGGGCTTTACTGGGGACGCCTCTCGGTGTTGGGACGGCGTACCTCGTCGCTGGCTACATTGACGTATCGCTCGTCTTCCCGCTGGAGTGGTTCGCCATCGCAATCGCCGTCGGAATTTTGGTCGGCGTCGTCGCCGGACTCTATCCGGCGTGGAGCGCGGCCCGCACTGACCCCATCGACGCCTTGCGATACGAGTGATTTATCTCGGTTTTCCGACTAAAAAGGCTGGACGTTCGAAGGGGTAGCTACAACCTTTCACACTGGTGACGATACTACGAATGCGGTGGAACTGCACTTCGAAGGTGGTGGCCGTCGGTTCCTCGAACGCCTGCGCGACACGCCGTGCCCGAGTCAGTTGTCGAACGGGAGGGTTCCGGGGGCTTCCACGACGACCCACCTGTGGCAGTCCGCTTTCGGATGCCTGCGCTTCACGTGCGTCCGTAGCTCTCGCTCTTCCTCGAAATCACGCCCGCAGAGGCTGTATCGGTGATGGCGTTTCCGAGCCATGACTTTAGCACGCTCGGAAGCAGATAAAACTCGTCGCTCGTCGTAGGTATACACTCATTTTTGCACCCGCCCATAGCACTATTTTCCTTCCTCTCGTAGCCCCGCGCATGCCACGAGAAGAACTGGTGCAGGCGGCAGAGGAACTGAAACACGCCAGCGCCGACGCGGGCGGCGACGTAAAAGACCGACTCGAATCGCAGGCCGACACGCTCAGCAATCTCGCGGAGGCCGACCACGGTCCCGACCACGGCAGACTCGACCGAATCATGCACGGACTCTCGGAACTGAAAGAGGACGCCGACGAGGAAACGGCAGAGCGAATTCAGAGCGCCTACGACCACGTCAAAGCCCACCGCGAGACAGTGAGCGGCGTCTGAAAAACGAATCTCTTTCTGGGCGTCGGCAGACCGGTACCGGCAGACCGGTACCGGCAGACCGGTACCGGCAGACCGGTGTCAGCAGACCGGTATCAGCAGACCGGTATCAGCAGACCGGTTTCGGATTGACGCCCATCGACTCCAGCGACTCCGTGTACTCTTCGTAGGCCGCGGTAATCGCGTCGCTGGCGGCGTCGTTTGCTTGCTCCCAATCCTCGTCAGACTCGCAGATTTCGCCGAGCAGTTCGACCGCCCCGTCCAACTGCGCTTCGAGGTCGCCTTTCAACTCGCGGAACACCTGCGCCGATTGGGGGTCTGCCTGTCCGGTGAAAAAGCCGGTCAACTGCGTCTTCGATTTCTCGCTCGCCAGCGTGCGCCCGACGAACCCGCCGAGTCGCGCCCGAGTGTCGTCCAGTCCGCGAAGGTACTGGTGCAGTGCGGGCACGTCGCCCGGTTCGTGGTCGTCTACCTTCCCGGCCACGGTTTCGTGATGTTCGCTCTCGATTTCGGCGATGCTCGAAAACAGGTCGCTCGCGTCCTCGTCGCCCTCCGACTCGGCCCACTCCGCGAACGTTTCGGACGCGGCGTGTTCGGAATCGGCGGCGGCGCGAAATACTTCGTCAGGCTCCATCTCGCCATCCGTCGCCGCGTAGAGCGACTTCGAAGAACCAAGGCGCGAGAGAGCGGTTTCGTTTTCCTTGCGGACGGTTTCCACGAATTCGTCGGGATTCATACGCCACGGTACGCAGGCGACTCGCTTGTAATCACCGACGTCGGAAAGAAAGCGGGGACGGCTAGCACATTTTGTCTAACGCGATGAACGCGTCCGCATCGGCAGTAACCCAGCAAGACAGTCGCTGGAGACGGGTGGCCTCCGTCGGATAAATCGTACATCTGTTCGGTCTTCCATCGTACTCGACTACGACGGACGACAACTCGAAGGATTGTTCGTCGCTGGCACTCGGTTTCGGTTCAGCCGATTTGTCGATGGTATCGAAACTGCCGGTCATTTGGGGGCCTCTTGTAGCGTCCGAAGACGCGACAGTATAGAGATTTGGTCGCTTCTCAATAACCCCTACTAGTTGTTCTCCATAGCGTTATATATCGGTGCAGTATCATGATCTTTTTCGGTTCGTTCGCCTACCGATAGCTATGAATCTCCCCGTTCGACAGTTTTCCGCGTCGTTTCCCGGCGATAGAAAATTCCCGGCTGAACTTTCCGGCGGTCAGTTCCCGCTTCCGGTTTCGATGGGTGCGTCCACCAGATTGCCCCACTCGGTCCACGACCCGTCGTAGTTGACGACGTTGTCGTAGCCGAGCAGTTCCGACAGTGCGAACCACGCAATCGAGGAGCGCTCGCCGATGCGGCAGTAGGCGACGACCTCTTGGTCGTTCGTCACGCCTTCGCTCTCGTAGAGATCACGGAGTTCCTCCGCGCTCTTGAACGTGCCGTCGGGGTTGACCGTCGCGGCCCACGAGACGTTCGACGCGCCGGGGATGTGACCGCCGCGCTGTGCGGTCTCTTGGAGTCCTGGCGGGGCGAGGACTTCGCCACTGAACTCTTCCGGCGAGCGAACGTCCACGAGGGGAACGCCGCGGTCGATTGCTTTTTGCACGTCGTCGCGGTAGGCGCGAATGCCCTCGAACGGTCCGCGAGCGTCGTAATCGACTTCGGAGTAGTTCGGCACTTCGTCCGTGGTCGGATAGTCGTTATCGAGCCAGTAGTCGCGTCCGCCGTCGAGGAGGCGTACGTCGCGGTGGCCGTAGTACTTGAACTGCCAGTAGGTGTAGGCCGCGAACCAGTTGGAGTTGTCGCCGTAGAGGACGACGGTGGAGTCCTCCGTGATACCGTGACCTCCGAGTAGGTCGGCGAAGTCGTCCTTTTCGAGGATATCCCGTTGCGTCTGGTCCTGCAGTTGCGTCTCCCAGTTGAAGCCGATTGCGCCCGGCGCGTGGGCGTCGTCGTACGCTTCGGTGTCAACGTCTACCTCTACCAGTCGATAGTCGGGGTCGTCGCTCTCGAATTTGTCCAGATTGTCCTCGACCCAGTCGGCGGTGACGAGAACGTCTTTTGCGTAGTCACTGTCGCTCATGCACGTCTACATTTCTGTGCCCGGGTTATATTGTTGTTACTGCCGGAAGGTTCCGCCTTCTGTCGAGTGTTCCGGATGTATTTGCCGCAAAAAGGCTCCGATTCCGGCGTTCGACACTCGACTTACATCATCTCGGGAGAATACGCCGCGAAGATGCGGAAAGAATCTCCGGAACCCACGGTACACTGCACGATTCGACCGAACCCGGAGGGCTAAGGCGATGGCCTCGATAGTTCCAGCCAATGCACGAGAACGTGGTTGTCTCCGCGGACTGGCTCGACGACCGACTGGACGACGTTCACGTCGTGGACGTGCGCGACGGGTGGGAGTACGACGGAATCGGCCACATTCCGGGTGCGGTCAACGTTCCGTTCGACCAGTTTCGCTCCGCCGACGCGGACGACGCGGGCATGCTTCCCGGTGCCGAGACGTGGGCCGACCTCCTCGGTAGCGTCGGCATCGAAGCCGACGATACACTCGTCGCCTACGACGACATGCACGGCGTCTTCGCGGCGCGGTTCCTCGTTACCGCGGAACTGTACGGCCACGAGAACCTTCATCTCCTCGACGGCGACTTCAGTTCGTGGCAGAGCGCACACGAGACGACGACGAACACACCCGACCCCGAGCAAGTCACGTATCGAGTCAGAGAGCCTGCCGAAACCCCACTGGTTTCCCGCGACGAAGTCGAATCGGCAATCGACGACCCCAACGCGGTGCTCGTGGACACCCGCGACCCCGAGGAGTTCGCCGAGGGTCACTTGCCGAGTGCGATCAACGTCGATTGGCTCGACCTCGTGGACGACGACACTCGCGGCCTCAAATCCTCGGACGAACTTCACGAGATCCTCGAATCGAACGGCATCACGCCCGACAAGCGAGTTATCCTCTATTGCAACACCGCCCGGCGAATCAGTCACACCTACGTCGTGCTCTCCCATCTCGGCTACGACGACATCGGGTTTTACGAAGGCAGTCTCACCGAATGGACCGAAGCGGACGGAACGCTCGAAACTGCGTAGTCGGCGATAAACCATACTTTGGCTCCTTCGTGACGCTTTTGCTGCGCGTTTCTAACGACGGGTCGATTTGCGGCCGTCGTACTTTCGGCGAAATCGAGCTACTGCAACGGGGCGGTTTTCGTCGTTACTGAGCGAAAATGTCCGGTGACGACCGAGTAACGGAAACCACCATCTAGTAGCATGTCGGTGGGCGTGATTGCTGGTGTGAACCTAACGAGAATAGTTTTTCATTGGCTCACAAAACAGTCGAGGCCCTTTATCGTAGGTTCCGGCCTATAGCCTGTCACCCCGGGAGGGGGAAAGGGATGACCGAGAAGAAACAACAAGACACAGAAAAAGTTGAATCGGAAGAACGACGCTCGTTCATGAAGAAAGGCGCACTCGCAACGGGTGCGCTCGCGCTGGGTCTCGGAAGTGCCGGAACCGCTACCGCGCAGGACAGCGAGGTGTTGGTCTACACGTACGACTACCACCCCAACGTCCCGTTCCGCGTCACGAACACGCTGGAGCAGTCGACGACCGTTTCACTGCTCGAGCGACCCGGTGGTGGCGACGTGCCAGAAATCAGCCAGCCCGACGACTACAGTGGCTGGGTGATTCGCTACAACCTCGGCGGACAGAACGCCGCAATTACGACGATCATGTTCTCCCGGAGTGCAGACCTGAGTTCGGGAGACCGCCGCCGGTTCTCCGGTGACGCGACAATCTTCAGTAGCGAACTCAACCTGCTCAGTACCAATCTCCGAAATAGCAGCAACTGAGCAGTTCGCTGTTGTGTTGGTTGCAGAACGACGCGGTTCCGCATTTATTTTTCGACCGAAACCGACCGGCTAGCGCTGACTCGTTACCATTCGACCGTACTGAACTCATGACTGACGAACGCGACCAAACGAACGCCTCGTCCCGACTGCCAGACTCCGCGCTCGACGCATTCGTCAGCCAGACGAACCAGGCGTCGCCAATAGGGACTGCCCTGTTGTTTTCCCGCGACTACTACCCGAACGTTTCGTTTCGCGTGCTGGCGAGTCTCCCCGCGACGATAACGGTCACCATCCTCGACGAGCCGCCCGATGGCGTGCAAGTCATCTCGCAACCGGACGATTACAACGGATTCGTCATCAGCTACAGATTCCACGAGACGCCCATCTACACGTTCCTCTTCACGCGCCGATTTCTGCCGACCGGAGGTCGGTTCCGGTTGGGTGGCAATCCGACCTACTTCAGCACGAATCTCAACCTCCTCGAAGTTTCGTTAGTTCGGCTATCGGGATGACTGCACAGACTCACGTTTGAGTTGTTCGAACGCGAAGAGTAGCCCATTCATCTTGTAGCCGGACGCGTGCTCGTTCGCCCGCTTTGGCACCCTGACGCCCGTTCATTCGGACGTAAACGCGGCGCGGAGCACTTTCGACTCGGCCTTTCGTAGGTGTTCGGCGGCCGTGCTGGGCGCACATCCCATCATCTCCGCGATAGCTTCGTAATCTCCCTCGCGGGGAATCTCGTAGTAGCCGACTTCTATCGCCATCTCGACGGCCTCGCGCTGACGCGGGGAGAGCAACGTCTCGACTACCCCCGGCGTCGCTCCCATGCTACTCACCTCGCTAATCGCTACTTCGAAGGGCGACGGAACCTCCTCGATGGCGGCCTGCACCTCGTCAATCGGCCCGAACACCGAGAACGTCACGGAGCCGTCGCCACCGTAGTCCAGCGGCGGCAGGACGAGCAGGCTACCGCGAGTGAAGGTTCCAAAGAGCCGTCGAGACAGTTCGTTCAACTCGTTCTGGAGGTACGCGTAGAATCGGTCGTCGCCAATCGACACGATTTCGAAGTCCAGCACTTCCGGAATCTCCCGTATCTCGTCTCGAAACTTCCCGACAACGCCCTCAGCGTACACCATCAGCCCGAGGCGGTTGCCCGAGACGTTCCAGTGAAGACCGACTACTCTGTCGAGGTGCGGCGCGCTCGAAAGCACCCGGTACATCGCGGGCACCTTGCTCTCGCGACCGACTGGCGTGACGGTCAGTCGGACGTGTCTCATTCAGTAGCATATCCGTTCTCACCGACTTAAACTCCCCGTCGAGTTCCGGCATCAGCGATACGATGCGGGAGCGACTATCTAAGACTGTCATGCGAATATTCATCGCAGGTTCCACTGGCGTCCTCGGTCGCCGACTAGTCGAGTGTCTCACCGACAGCGGACACGAAGTAATCGGACTCGTCCGGGACGACGACGGTGCGGCGCTCGTCGAGGAGCGGGGCGGCACGGCTCGATACGGGGACGTGCTCGATCCCGACACGCTCGCGTCCGCAATGACCGGTGCAGACGCGGTCATCAACGCGGCGACTGCGCTCGCCGTGAAAGACAAGCCGACGGACGAGGACTGGGCGCGGAACGACCGGGTTCGCGTGAAAGGAACGCGGAATCTGGTGGCCGCCGCCGGTGATAGCGTCGAACGGTTTCTCTTTCCCAGCATCGTCTGGGTCGCCCGCCAACCCGACGGAGGCCCGTTCGACGAGCGTGCCAAACGCCACCCGGATCGAGCCACGAAGTCGGCGGCCGACGTCGAGGACATCCTTCGGGAGGCGGCGTCGGAGCGTTGATTCGACGTCACGATTCTACGGTTGGGCTTCTTGTACGCGCCGGACGCCGGTCACACGCTCCAGATGGGTGAACAACTTCTGTCGGGTGACCTTCCCGTAGTCGGCGGTGGCCCGCTCGGTCGCAGAGACGCGGAACTATCGTTGCTCCACGCTGACGACGCGGCGAAGGCGTTCGCCGACGCTATCGAACGCGATTCGACGGACGACCAGAGTGCATCCGGTGGGACGGCCGAGTCGAACGTGACTGACCTCTACCACGTCGTTGACGACCAGCCAGTAACCGTGGCCGACTTCTTCTCGGCGTTTGCGGCCGAGTTGGACGCACCGTCGCCCCGTCGAATCCCGGGATGGGTCGCGCGGTTCTTCGTCGGCACGGAACAGGTGAACGTGCTCACGAAGCCGTTCCCGACAGACGCCGACCGATTTCGCCGGGAGACCGGGTGGGAACCGGCCTACCCTACGTACCAAGAAGAACTCGCACAGATAGTCGAGACGTGGGTGAACGAGGGAACGATTCGAAAGACTGCGTCGGGATACGAATGGCTTGGACGGGCCGCCCGAGGAAAGAACGCCACGAAGCACGCCCCGCGAACGTGAACGAAATCACCCGATGCAGGAATTGTACTCGTCGGTGAGTACGGGTTGGTCGCTCCCGACCTCGCCTTCCGATTGCGCGAGCGTCGTTTAACTCAGTCAGTAGGACACCGACCGCAATTTAATATCGCGAAATATGATTTATTGAGGGGGATATTTCCCATAATATCAATTACATTCCATTTACTGTTCTGCATCACGTCCGTTAAGTATCACCGACTGTAACCACCGAGTAATGAAACGTCGAACGCTCCTCACAGCGGGAAGCGCGGCTCTCGCTGGTCTCGCTGGCTGTCTCGATAGCTTCGGGTCGAGTTCCGACCCCTCCCAAAACACCGGCACCACGACCAAGACGACTGCCCAGACCGAACTGAGCGGCACGCTGAAGGTCGCAACCTACA
This sequence comes from uncultured Haladaptatus sp., assembly GCA_964399275.1. Taxonomy (GTDB): domain Archaea; phylum Halobacteriota; class Halobacteria; order Halobacteriales; family Haladaptataceae; genus Haladaptatus. The sequence goes on along the minus strand of CAYNQM010000026.1, from coordinate 17,432 downwards.
GCGCGTTCGTGGACTCGCCGAGTTCGTCGCCCGGCAAGTGGCTGAAAAAGGAGTTCGAGAAGGAGTATCCCAAGGCGACGCTCAAGTGGCAGACGCCCGAAAACGAGGTGAACTACTTCATCCAGCGAAAGGCACAGGGCGTCAACATCGACACCGACGTCTACGTCGGTCTGAACGTCGACCACCTCATCACCATCGACGACAAACTCGGCAACAAAAAACTGTTCTCCCCAATTGCGGACTCGCTGTCGAACTACGGTCACGTCAAGGACGGACTGAAGTTCGACCCGAAACAGCGGGCAGTTCCCTACGACACGGGCTACATCAGCCTCGTTTACAACGCACACGAAGTGGACGAACCCCAGACGTTCGACGCGCTGACGAAGCCGAAGTTCGAGAGCACGCTCATTACGGAAAACGCTCAGCAGGCGATTACCGGACGCGCGTTCTTGCTCTGGTCGATTCACCAGAAGGGGCCGGATTCGTACCTCGACTACTGGAAGCAGTTGAAACAGAACGACGTGCAAATCCTCGGGTCGTGGGACGCCGCCTACACGGCCTACTCGAACGGCGAACGACCCATCGTTGTCTCCTACTCGACCGACCAAGTGTACGCCAACCGCTCCGGTGCGGACATGAAAAAGCACCAGATCGCCTTCCTGAACGGACAGGGCTACGCGAATCCCGAGGGAATGGCGAAGTTCGCCGACACGGACTCGCCGAAACTGGCCGACGCCTTCCTCGAATTCATGCTGTCGAAGAAAGCCCAATCGAAAATTCCGACGCTCAACGTCCAGTTCCCGGCGACCGACTGGGCCGAACCGGGCAAGGAGTTCGACAAGTACGCGAAAGCGCCCGACCAGCCTGTCACCTACTCCTACGACGAACTGAAAGGCAACGTCGAAGGATGGGTTGACAAGTGGGCGCGCCAAGTCGCAAGCAACTGAATGCAAGTCCGGCAGTGGCTAGAACGGCACGCGCTCGCCCTCCTCGCAGTCGCAACCAGCGCCGTGCTCGTCGTCCTGTTTTACTTTCCGGTCGCTATCGTCTTCGCGGACGCTGGTAGTGCCGATGCGTTTTCCGACGTACTGACCGACCAGTTCTACATCACCGAGATTTTCTGGTTCACGGGGAAACAGGCGTTTCTCTCCACGCTCGCCAGTGTCGCTCTGGGCTTGCCGGGCGCGTACGTCCTCTCGCGCTACGAGTTTCCCGGCAGGCGAACGATTCGGTCGCTGACTATCCTCCCGTTCGTCATGCCATCGATTCTCGTCGCCATCGGCTTCGTGGCAATGTTCGGCAAGCAGGGTCTGCTGAACGACGCGCTCGGAATCGTCGGATTCGGCCCGTACTCTCTGCTGTACAATCTGCCCGCAATCGTCGTCGCCCACGCCTTCTACAACGCGCCGCTCGTCACTCGAATCACGAACGCTGCGTGGGAAAGCGTGGACGCCCGCGAAGTCGAAACTGCCCGCAGCCTCGGTGCTGGCCGATTCCGTGCGTTCCGAGACGTGTTGGTTCCACAGCTCCTCCCGGCGATTCTAACGGGGGCGCTCCTCACCTTCATCTTCACGTTCATGTCGTTTC